>NZ_JBHWJK010000031.1:0-82035 GCF_042731455.1 Streptomyces sp. NPDC059852
GTCCGCATACTGGATGTATGCGGACGTTCCGACAACGCTGCGAGGTGCCGTAGCCGGCGTCGCGCGCCCGCCGGGGATTACGGGACAGCCCTTAGGGACGGGTGGGGTGGGAGCGGGCCGCTGCCGCTTGGGACGGCTGAGCAGGAAGAACGGCCGCGACCGGCTCTCCGGACCGCGGCCGCACGCCGCCCTCATCCGCGCGGGAGGACACCCAGCAGCATCGAGGTGAAGGCGGTCCGCAGGGCCTCGCGCAGCTCGATGTGCAGAACGCCGAGGGCGGGCTCCTCCGCATAGGCGGCGAGGACGCTGGGCGGCGGGGGGACGTACGACGACAGCGCGCCCGCCGCGGCGAGGCCCATCAGGCAGAACAGCTGGGCACCCTCGCCGAGTTCGGGCACATGGCGGCACAGCAGCCCGGTCGCGGCCTCGAGCCGGGCGAGGGAGGCGCGCTTGTGGCGCTTGACGACCTCGACGGAGACGTTGCGTTCGAGGACGCCGCCCTGGGCGCCGAAGAGGTCGCACAACACCGTACGGTCCGCGAGCGACCGGCTCAGGATCTCCGCGAGCTGGGCCGCCCGGACCTCGGCGCCGGCGTGCGCGTCGATCCCCTCGGCCAGCTCGCCCTCCAGCTCGGCGATCCAGCGGCCCAGGAAGTCGTCGAGGAGCTCCAGCAGGACCGCCTCGCGGGACTCGAAGTAGCGCAGGACGTTCGACTTGGCCAGGCCCACGCGCCGGCTGAGCTCGTTCAGGCTCAGCTCGGCCACCGGCATCTCGTCCAGCATCGCCGCCGCCGTGTCGAGGATCGCCCGGCGGCGGGCCTGTCGCTGCTCCTCGCTTCGCGCCCGCTGAAAAGTCACGCCTCAGCCTAACTTACGGACCACCGGTCTCTTGCTATCAGACCGGCGGTCCCTTACGCTCGACCCATAACAGACCGGCGGTTCGTTACAGCCGCCGACGGCGAGCCGAGGAGAAGGCGATGACCGTGACCGACAAGTGGACCGAACAGAACATCCCCGACCAGAGCGGCCGAGTGGCGATCGTGACCGGCGCCAACACCGGGCTCGGCTTCGAGACCGCCCGGATGCTGGCGGAGCGCGGGGCGAGCGTGGTCCTGGCCGTGCGGGACGCGGCGAAGGGCGAGCGGGCGGCCGCCCGCATCACCGGCGACGTCGCCGTCCAGGCCCTCGACCTGACCTCCCTGGACTCGGTCCGCGCGGCGGCGGCCGCCCTGCGCGCCGCGCATCCGCGCATCGACCTGCTGATCAACAACGCCGGCGTGATGTACACGCCAAAGCAGACCACCGCCGACGGCTTCGAGATGCAGTTCGGCACGAACCACCTGGGGCACTTCGCCCTCACCGGCCTGCTGCTCGACCGGCTCCTGCCGGTCCCCGGCTCCCGTGTCGTCAACGTCAGCAGTGTCGGACACCGCATCCGGGCCGCGATCCACTTCGACGACCTGCAGTGGGAGCGGTCGTACAGCCGCACGGGCGCCTACGGCCAGTCCAAACTGGCCAATCTGCTGTTCACGTACGAACTGCAGCGCCGGCTCGCCCCGCACGGCACCACGATCGCGGCGGCGGCGCATCCCGGCGTGTCCAACACCGAGCTGCTGCGCAACATCCCGGCCCCGCTGCGGGTGCCCGTCAGCCGCCTCACCCCGCTGCTGACGCAGAGCCCCGCGATGGGCGCCCTGCCCACCCTGCGCGCGGCCACCGACCCGGCGGTCACGGGCGGCCAGTACTACGGCCCGGGCGGCCGCGGCGAGATCCGGGGCTACCCGAAGCCGGTCGCGTCCAGCGCCGCCTCGCACGACGAGACGGTCATGCACCGCCTGTGGACGGTGTCGGAGGAACTGACGGGGGTGTCGTTCCCGGTGGGGCGGGTCGCGGCGGCGTCGTGAGCGGCGGGCGGTCCAGTACTTCGGAGGGTTGCAGCGGGACGCAGCGATGACCGGGTCCGCACGGCTGCCTCGGCACCGCTTCGGAACGGTGAGGTCCTTTCGACCGGACTGGCGAGGTGCTCAAGGGCCGGGGCTTCACCGGAGTTCGACGGCACGGGGCTCCGGCACATGCGCGGCGCGTCTGTGACCTTCGACCGGACGGAAGTCTGACTGACAACGTCGGACGTCACGTCGCCGTCCTCATCTCGGAAAGCTGAGCGCAAGGAGGACCCACCGCACCCGCCCGCATGCGACGAGCCCGGCAGGAGGCCGTTGCCGTCGCCACCGGGCCCGCCACCCGCACAGATCGCTCAGTCGCTGAACGCCCCGCCCATCTCGGGCAGTTCGGTCACTCCTGTCGCCGTCGGCCCGTTGGACGAACCGCGCAGGAGCACGCTCGGGTCCACCGCGCCGATCGCAAGGTCCGCCTTGCCGTCGCCGGTCACGTCGCGCACCCGCAGCGCGTAGCCGAAGGACTCGTACGAGTCGGCCGGACCCTGGACCGTCTGCGGGATCCACGAGGAGCGGGTACCGGTCAGGCCACCGGATCCGCCCCGGAACACGTGGACGCCGCCCTGGTCCGCCAGCCCGTTCACGTCCTCGTGCGGCACACCGACCGCCAGGTCCGCGTAGCCGTCGCCGTTGATGTCGCCCGCCGAGACGGCGTAGCCGAAGTTGTCGTCCGCCTCGGGACTGCCGGAGACACCGGAGCTGGCCTGGTTGTAGGTCATCGAGCCGCTCGGACCGGAGGACGTGCCGCGCCAGACGCTGACGATGCCCTTGCCGCCGTTGTTGTCGGGCAGGCCGACGGCGATGTCACCGTAGCCGTCCTTGTCGAAGTCGCCGATCGCCGCGGTCCACGGAGCGCTGGAGTACGTCTTGGAAGCGCCTGAAGTCAGGCCGCCCGAGGCGCCCTTCAGGAACCAGATGCGGGGAGCCGGCTTGTCGTCGATGAACTGCTCGCCGAGCACCACCAGGTCGGTTTTGCCGTCACCGTTGACCTTGCCGGAGGTGAGGCCGGTCGAATACCAGCCCTGTCCCTCCTTGTCGATCTTGCTGACACTCCCCCTCGTACCGGACTTGGTGAAGCCGCCGCGGTACAGCCAGGCCTCGTGACCACCGATCACCGCGAGGTCCGGCGAGCCGTCGCCGTTGAAATCGCCGGTTGCGAGGTCGCGGCCGAAGTAGCTGCCGGCGCCGGACTTCGGGGTCACGTTGGTGCCGCCGGACAGGCCGGACCGGGAGCCCCAGACGATGGTGACCGTGCCGCGGTACTGCGTGCTGTCGACCGTCTCCATCGGATTGCCGACGACAAGGTCCGCGTAGCCGTCCTTGTTGAGGTCGGCACTCGTCATCGACTCACCGAATGTGTCGTCCTCTTCGCCGGTGCCGGGGATTCCCGGGCTGTCCTGGTGGACCACCTGGGTACGAGAGGTGTCGAGGCCGCCGGCCTTGCCGTAGACGACGTTGACGGCGCCGCCCTCCCAGCCGTCGTCGCCGGAGATGCCCTGGTACCCATGGCTGTACGCCAGGTCCCGGTATCCGTCACCGTTGAAGTCGTCGTAGTGCTTGGCAACGGCCGCGGACGCCGGTGCACTCAAGGTGAGCGGCGCGAGGCCCCCGGCGAGGAGAACGGCCGCCAGGGCGGCCGAGGCGCGTCTGTGCATGGGGACTGGAGCTCCTTGTGTCTGGCCGAAACGATCACGCCGAGTCGGGGTCGCGACCGGTGGAGTCCCGCTGCGCATGCGAGGCACTGCGGGTGCCCGCCCTCCCGTGTCCACCAGGAGCTGGCCCCTGCTTCACCGGGTGGCCGGCGATCAGAAGACAGCCGGCGGACGACAAGGGTTGTACGTGAGCGCCGGGTTCTGACTCGGGTGACGAACCCGGCAGTACACCGGACGGGACATGACGGACGTCGGCAGCGGCTGAAGCCGGCTACAGAGCGCTTGCCGGGACAGGGCTTGCGGAGTGGACAGCCGCACCTACAGAAACAAGCCCCCTGCCCACGGGAAAACCGCAGGCAGGGGGCTTGTTCGTGGGCGATTACTTCTTCTTGCCCTGGTTCTTGACCGCCTCGATCGCCGCCGCCGCGGCCTCCGGGTCGAGGTAGCGGCCGCCCGGGGTGACGGGCTTGAAGTCCGCGTCCAGGTCGTAGGCGAGCGGGATGCCCGTCGGGATGTTGAGGCCCGCGATGTCGGCGTCCGAGATGCCGTCCAGGTGCTTGACCAGGGCGCGCAGCGAGTTGCCGTGGGCCGCGACCAGGACCGTGCGGCCGGTCAGCAGGTCGGGGACGATCGCGTCGAACCAGTACGGCAGCATGCGGACGACGACGTCCTTGAGGCACTCCGTGCGCGGGCGCAGCTCCGGCGGGAGGGTCGCGTAGCGCGGGTCGGAGAACTGGGAGAACTCGGCGTCGTCGGCGAGCGGGGGCGGCGGGGTGTCGTAGGAGCGGCGCCACAGCATGAACTGCTCCTCGCCGAACTCGGCGAGGGTCTGGGCCTTGTCCTTGCCCTGCAGGGCGCCGTAGTGGCGCTCGTTCAGGCGCCACGAGCGGTGGACCGGGATCCAGTGGCGGTCGGCCGCCTCCAGCGCCAGCTGGGCCGTGCGGATCGCGCGCTTCTGGAGCGACGTGTGGACCACGTCGGGCAGGAGTCCGGCGTCCTTCAGGAGCTCGCCACCGCGGACCGCCTCCTTCTCGCCCTTCTCGTTGAGGTTGACGTCCACCCAGCCGGTGAACAGGTTCTTCGCGTTCCACTCGCTCTCGCCGTGGCGGAGGAGGATCAGCTTGTACGGTGCGTCGGCCATGCCTCAGAGCGTAATCCACGGATTCGGGCCCCCGGCGGCCCCGCCCAGCAGGCGGACGGTTGACGGGATCTGTTAATCGAGTGGCTCTCGCCGACCCCGGCTTTGTAAGTTGCGGATGCCGTTCTGGCTACTTACATCCGCTGCCGGTGTCCGGCTCGTCCCGTGGGGGGATCCCTGATGTCACTCGCCGCCGTCAGACGCGCCACCAGGGAGACCGTCTCCGGGCTCCCCCGTGAGTTCTGGTGGCTGTGGACGAGCACCCTGGTGAACCGGCTCGGCGCCTTCGTCGCCACCTTCATGGCCCTGTACCTGACCCTGGAGCGTGGCCACTCCGCCTCCTACGCCGGTCTGGTGGCCGCGCTCCACGGCCTCGGCGGGGTGGTCTCCTCGCTCGGCGGCGGTGTGATGGCCGACCGGCTCGGCCGCCGGCCCACCCTGCTGATCGCGCAGTCCGCGACCGCGGTGTCGGTGGCGGTGCTCGGCTTCGTGCAGCACCCCGCGGCCATCGCCGCCGTCGCCTTCGCCGTGGGCGCCGCCTCGAACGCCTCCCGGCCGGCCGTACAGGCGATGATGGCGGACATCGTCCGGCCCGAGGACCGGGTCAGGGCTTTCTCGCTCAACTACTGGGCCATCAACCTGGGCTTCGCCGTCTCCTCCATGGCCGCCGGGTTCATCGCCGAGGTCAGCTACCGCGCCGGCTTCCTGCTGGAGGCCGGGATGACGGCCGTCTGCGCGGTCGTCGTCTTCATGAAGCTCCCCGAGTCGCGGCCCCAGAAGGCCGACACCGGCAGGCCCGGCGAGGCGACAGGGCTCGGGACCGTGCTGCGCGACCGGCGCTTCATGACGGTCGTCGGGCTGTGCTTCCTCGTGGCTCTGGTCTTCCAGCAGGGCGCGGTCGGGCTGCCGGTCGCCATGGGCGCGGCCGGCTTCTCCCCCGCCGACTACGGCCTCGCGATCGCCGTGAACGGCGTCCTGATCGTCGTGCTGCAGATCCCGGTCACCCGGTTCATCGAACGCCGGGACGCCGGCCGCATCCTCGTCGTGTCGTCCCTGGTGGCGGGCTACGGCTTCGGGCTCACCGCGTTCGCCGGGTCGGTCGGCGTCTTCGCGCTGACGGTGTGCGTGTGGACGATCGGCGAGATGCTCAACGCGCCCACCCAGACGAGCCTGGTCGTGCGCCTGTCCCCGGCCCACGGACGCGGCCGCTACCAGGGCGTGTACACGCTGTCCTGGTCGGTGGCGGCCCTCGTCGCCCCGCTGATGTCGGGCCTCGTCATCGACCACCTCGGCGCCGGCTGGCTGTGGGCGCTGTGCGCGGCCGTCGGCACGGTCGCGGCGGCCGGGTACGGCGTGCTGACGCGCTGGCTGCCCGCCGACGCGCCCGGCGCCACCGTCCCCGTCGTCGCGTCCGAGCCGGAGACCAGCGCGGCCTGACCCAGGTGGACAAGGTGCTCAGGGGTGCATCCGCGCCCCCTTGAGCACCTTGTCCACGGCGTTCTTCGGCCCGTGGACCGCGAGCCCCACCAGGTCCAGCTCCGCCGTCCCCACGGCCCGTACCGCCGCCCGGTTGGCGCCGTCGTGACCGGTGGCGAAGAGGTCGGAGGTGAACAGGGCGCGCGGCAGCGCGCGGGAGAGCGCGCGGGCGTGGGCGGCCGTCAGGGTCTCCTTGGTGCCCTCGAAGACCAGCACCGGCTGGCGGAACATCGGCAGGTAGGGGACGCCGTCCGCGTCCTCGTACGGCTCCCCGATCACCTCGGGTACCTGCGAGCCCAGGCCGCTGACGAGGAACGCGGTGACGTTCAGCCGCTGCCAGGTCTCCAGGTCCTCGCGCAGCAGCACGGCGATCTTGGTGTCGAAACGGACGGGGGCGGCCGCCCCGTCGTGCACGGGTGCTTCAGCGTTCATACGGCGAGACTCGCCGACGCCGTACGGCCCGGTCTTGTACGTTCTTTGCATGGGCACCCGCGAGGAGGTCAGCGCGTGGCGTCCCCGTGTCCCGGGCGTCACCGAGGTCTTCCACGCCCATTTCACCGACTACGCGTACCCGATGCACGTCCACGAGGCGTGGACGCTGCTCATCGTGGACGACGGCGCCGTCCGCTACGACCTGGACCGGCACGAGCACGGCACCCCGCACGACACGGTGTCCCTGCTGCCGCCGCACGTCCCGCACAACGGCTCCCCCGCCACCCCGCACGGCTTCCGCAAACGCGTCCTGTACCTGGACGGCACCCGGCTCGGCGACGACCTGATCGGCCCGGCCGTGGACTCGCCCGATCTGCGCGACCCGGTGCTGCGGCGGCGCGTCGGGCAGCTCCACGCGGCGCTGGCCCTCCCCGGCGACGAGCTGGAGGCCGACAGCCGGCTGACCCTCATCGGCGACCGGCTGCGCGCGTGCCTGCTCCCGAGGACGGCGGCCCCGGCCGGTCGCCGCGACCCCGTGCTCGCCCGCCGGCTGCGCGAACTCCTCGACGAGCGGGTGGTGCCGGGCATCGCCCTGGACGAGGCGGCGGCGCTGATGCAGGCCCATCCCACCCACCTCGTCCGGTCGTTCAGCGCGGCGTACGGCATCGCCCCGCACCAGTACCTGATGTCCCGCCGGGTCGACCGCGCCCGCCGGCTGCTCCTCGAGGGCCGGGCGCCGGCCGAGGTGGCCGCCGCGACCGGCTTCTACGACCAGTCGCACCTCACCCGGCACTTCCGCCGGCTGGTGGGCGTCACCCCGGGCCGCTACCGCGCCAGCGCGCGCTGAGCGTCGTGGAGATTGCGGGGCCGTACGACGTCGGTGGTGCCGTACAGCTCCAGGCGGGTGTGCAGGTCGCCCGTGAAGTCGGGCACGTCGATCTGGCCGAACTCACTGACCTCGTTGAGCCCGACGGTGGCGGAGTAGGGCGCGAGGCCGTCGAGGCGGATCATGCCGGCGCGGCCGTTCGTGACCCGCACGTTCCAGTGGGTGAAGCGCGCCCCGAACAGCGGTCCGGCGCTCGCGTCACCGCCGTGGCGGCCGTCGTTGAGGACGGTGATGTCGGTGCGGACGTTGGCGAAGGGCAGCCCGCGATGGCTGTCGAAGGTGCCCATGCGCATGTCTCCGCGCGACCAGACGTTGTGGGAGGACAGGCCCTCGACGTTGATGCCGTGCAGCTGGGTGTTCGCGGGGGCGGGGGTGGTGCGGGCCTCGATCGTGAAGTCCTCGACGAGGTTGTCGTGCGAGCCCTCGCGGCAGAAGTACGGGTGGTGCACGCCACGGCCCGCCACACGCGTGTGCGTGAGCGTGCAGGCGGAGGCGGCCACCAGGCCGAAGCCGTTGTCGACATGGCGGACCGTCACGTCGTGCACCCAGCAGTCGTAGGCGCACTGCAGGACGACACCGTTGTAGCCCTTGTCGAGCAGATGCGGCTGCTGCGGGGTCTCCACCGCCTCCAGGGTGAGGCCCTCCACGCCCGCCCCGGTCAGCTCCTCCACATGGGTGGTCAGCCGGGGGTCCCACTCGGGGCGCACGTCGAGCGGCAGCGGCCGTTCGAGGGTGACCTCGCGGCCGCGGACCCGGGTGACGCGCACCGGCCACTCGTAGGGCACGTACGAGGTCAGCTTCGTCTTGTCGTCCCAGGTGTACGCCTCGGCGCCCGGCCCGTCGCCGCTCATGTGCTCCAGCAGCGTGTGCCCGGCGTCGTCGGCGAGGCGCAGCAGCACGAGGGCGCCGGGGCGCAGCGCCGAGGGGTCGGCCACCCGTACCGTCCAGGAGCCTCGGCGGGCGGGGGCGACGGTGGTGACGGTGCGCCACTCGTCGCGCCGGTTGCCGGTCCAGCCCTCGAACGGCCAGTCCCGCGCGCGGATGGCGTCGGTCAGGGATCGCCAGCGGGCCTCGGGGGCCAGCCAGATCAGGCCGCCCGCCCAGGACCAGGACGACTTGTCGCCGCCGTAGCGGGAGCCGTAGACGCCGATCAGCTCGGTGAGGTTCTTCGTGGCGAGCAGGGTCGTACGGCCGCTGCCGGCGCCGCGCAGGACGACGTTCGAGTGGCCGACGCGGATCACGTCGTCGATGCGGAAGGTGCCGGGCGGGATGGTGACCGTGCCACCGCCGGCCCGTCCGGCGGCGGCGATGGCACGGTTGATCGCGGGGGCGCAGTCGGTCGTGCCGTCCGGCACGGCGCCGAAGGCGCGGACGTCGGCGACGACGCGGGGGCGGGGCCGGTGGCGGTCCCCGCCGCGCCGGCCCGCCCGGCCGATGTACGGGATCTGCGGGTGGGTGAAGGGGGTGCGGGTGAACTCGTGCCAGAGGGCGGGGACTTGGGGGGCGCCGGGTGCGGGGCCCGCGAGGGCGGCCGCCGGGGCCGTCGTACCCGCCGTCACACCGGCCGTCACGCCGAGTGCCACGGCCGTGGCTCCGCCGAGCAGGGCCCGTCTGGTGAGATGCGTGTCGCCCATGTCCGTACGCCCTCCATGCCGCTTTTCATGGATGTGAACGCTGTTCAGAAGTGCGTTGGGGCGTGAGCATGCCACGAGAGCCCTGCGACCGGAAGAGTGTGCGCGGGGTGAGGTTCTGCTTCAGGTGGGACGGAGCTGGCGTCAGCCCTCGGACTTACGGGTCAGGTGGCTGAACGCGTCCAGGTTGCGCGTGGACTCGCCGCGCGCGACCCGCCACTCGTACTCCTTGCGGATCGCGGAGGCGAACCCGAGCTCCAGGAGGGTGTTGAAGGCGCCGTCCGCGGCCTCCAGGACCTGGCCGAGGAGACGGTCGATCTCGTCGGGCGTGATCGAGGCGAGCGGGAGCCGGGCGGTGACGTACACGTCGCCGAGCCGGTCCACGGCGTAACCGACGCCGTACAGCTTGAGGTTGCGCTCCAGGAGCCAGCGGTGGACCCCGGACTCGTTCTCGTCGGGGTGGCGGATGACGAAGGCGTTCAGGGAGAGGGAGTGGCGGCCGACGATCAGGGAGACCGTCGTGGACAGCTTCCGCGTGCCGGGGAGCGTGACGACGTAGGTGCCCGGCTCGGGGCTCTCCCACTCCAGTTCGGCGTCCTTCAGTGCTCCCTCGACGACCTGCGCCGCCTTCTGTGCGTCAGCCATGGTGGGAGCGTACGCGACGGCGATACGTCTGGGCCGCGGCCGTGTAGACCTCCGCCGTGGCGGCCGCCGCGGTGTCCCAGCCGAACGACTGGGCGTGCCGCGCCGCCGCCTCGCCCATCCGCGGGCACAACTGCGGGTCGTCGGCGAAGGCGCGCAGCACGCGCGCGTAGGCGGCCGGACTGTGGCCCTCGACCAGGAAGCCCGTGCGGCCGTCGGCCACGGCCACCGGCAGCCCGCCCACGGCGGCCGCCAGCACGGGGGTGCCCGCCGCCTGGGCCTCGATGGCGACCAGCCCGAAGGACTCGCTGTACGACGGCATGACCAGCACCGACGCCGCCCGGAACCAGTCCGCGAGCTGGTCCTGCCCGACGGGCGGGCGGAACCGTACGACGTCCGCGATGCCGAGACGGGCGGCGAGCTTCTGCAGCCCTTCCGGCTTCGCCATGCCGCTGCCGCTCGGACCGCCGACGACCGGCACCAGGATGCGCGAGCGCAGCTCGGGACGCTCGTCCAGCAGGACGGCGACCGCGCGCAGCAGGATGTCCGGCGCCTTCAGCGGCTGGATGCGGCCCGCGAAGAGCGGGATCAGGGCGTCCTGCGGAAGGCCGAGGCGGGCGCGGGCGGCGGCCCGCCCGTCGGCCGGTGAGAAGCGGGAGAGGTTCACCCCGGGGTGGACGACGGCGACCTTGGCCAGGTCGGCGGCGTAGTGCCGTACGAGCTCGTCGGCCTCCTCCTCGGTGTTGGCGATGAGGCGGTCGGCGGCGTCGACGATCTGCGTCTCGCCGATGACACGGGCGGCCGGTTCGGGGGTGTCGCCGTCGGCCAGGTTGGCGTTCTTGACCTTGGCCATGGTGTGCATGGCGTGCACCAGGGGGACGCCCCAGCGCTGGGCGGCGAGCCAGCCGACGTGGCCGGAGAGCCAGTAGTGCGAGTGGACCAGGTCGTAGTGGCCGGGGCGGTGACCGGCCCAGGCCTGCATGACGCCGTGGGTGAAGGCGCACAGCTGGGCGGGCAGGTCCTCCTTGTTGAGGCCCTCGTAGGGGCCGGCGTCGACGTGCCGGACGAGGACGCCGGGAGCCAGCTCGACGACCGGGGGGAGGTCCGCGGCGGTCGTCCGCGTGAAGATCTCGACCTCGATGTTGATCGCGGCCAGGCACCGCGCGAGCTCGACGATGTAGACGTTCATGCCGCCGGCGTCGCCCGTGCCGGGCTGGTGCAGGGGTGAGGTGTGCACGGAGAGCATGGCGACCCGGCGGGGGCGGCGGTGCAGCCTGAGCCGGGAGGGGGCCGCCGGGGAGCGACGCCCGAGCCTGCTGACGTACTGGCTCACGTGGCGTTCCTCCTTGGCCTGCGGGCATGCCGGACAGAGGGGTATGACGCCCTCCAAGGCGGTGCAACGCCGGAAGACGGGGTTCCCATTCCTGGCGGGGCGGTTTTTGCCGAGGCGTTACCGGGTGTCGGTCAACCGTTCGACGTCGGGGTGCGTCACCGGGACCGGGTTCCCCACGCGCGGGGGCCCATGCGGCGACCTCATCGGGGGGTGCGCCCGGCCTTTACCCTCGTATCCATGACAGCCCGCGCAGCCCACCGTCCCGTGGGATCGGTGACGCGCGGCACCACCAACCCCAACCGGCTGCGGCGCATGGACCGCTGGATCGCCCACGCCCACGGGGCCGAGCTGCGCCGGGCCGCCGCCCCCGTGGCGGTCGACCTCGGGTACGGCGCCGCCCCGTGGACCGCCGTCGAACTGCTCGGCCGGCTGCGGGCCGTCGCGCCCCGGGTGCGGGTCGTCGGCGTCGAGATCGAACCGGCCCGGGTCGCCGCCGCGAAGCCGTACGAGGCGGACGGGCTCGTCTTCCGGCACGGAGGCTTCGAGATCCCCCTCCCCCAGCGGCCGCATCTCGTGCGCGCGGCGAACGTGCTGCGCCAGTACGACGAGGGCCAGGTCGCCGAGGTCTGGGAGCGGCTGTGCGCCCGGCTCGCCCCGGCCGATCCGGCGACCGGCTCGCGGGGCGGACTGCTGGTGGAGGGGACCTGCGACGAGATCGGGCGCCGGCACGTGTGGGTGGCGCTCGGCCCGGAGGGGCCGCGCACGGTCACCTTCGCGACCCGGCTGGGCTCGCTGGAGCGGCCGTCCGACCTCGCCGAACGGCTCCCGAAGGCGCTGATCCACCGCAACGTCCCCGGTGAGCCGGTGCACGCCTTCCTGCGGGACTTCGACCGCGCCTGGGCCGCCGCCGCGCCCTACGCCTCCTACGGGGCCCGCCAGCGCTGGATCCGGACCGTGCGTCAGTTGACGGCGGACTGGCCGGTGACGGACGGCCCGGCGCGCTGGCGCCAGGGCGAAGTCACCGTGGACTGGGCGGCGTTGGCGCCCCGGAGCTGACCCCTCCGGTCGCGGGAGGCGGCCCGTGCCCCCTCCCGTCCCGCTGACCTGCGGGGAACGATCTCCGTGAGTCGTTCGTCACATAGGCGGGGTGATCGTCATGACCGGGAGGGGACGGGGGAAAGCAGACCTCTGTCACTTTGCGCGCCGACATGGCACGATCCCCCGGACGCCTTAAGTTACTGACGGGACATCAGTTTGGGGGCACAGGTATGGGCACGGGCAAGCGCGGCCTGATCACAGTGGCCGTGACCGTCGTCTGCGCGGTCACCGTCCTGGCGGCACCGGGCATGGCGTTCGCGGCACCATCCCCGACCCCCTCCCCCAGCGCCTCGGCCTCCGCCTCCGCCGACCCGGCTCCGGTGACCAACGAGGAGCTCGAAGCCGTCCGCACGAAGCTGGAGAAGCTCTACCACGCCGCCTCCGTCGCCACCGACGAGTACAACGCCGCCGAGGAAGCCGCCGAGAAGCAGTCGGCCGAGATCGTCGAGCTGGCGAAGAAGATCGTCCAGGGCAAGGAGAAGCTGGCCGAGCTGAAGAAGCGCGCCGGCGCCGCGGCCGCCGCCCAGTACCGCTCCGGCGGACTGCCGGACGAGGCGCACCTGATGCTCAGCGACAACCCGCAGCATTTCCTCGACAACACCCGCCGGGTGCTCCAGGGACAGCGCGCCACCAAGGGCCTGCTCGCCGACATGACGCGCACCCAGCAGGACTTGGAGCAGTACGCGAAGGACGCCTCCGCGCAGTGGCGGCGGCTGGAGGAGGGCCGCAAGGCCAAGGCGGCCGCCCAGAAGAAGATCGAGAAGCAGATCAAGGCGGCCGAGGAGCTCGAGTCGCAGCTCGAGAAGGAGGAGCGGGAGCGGCTCGCCGAGCTGGAGGCGGCGGCGGCCCGCAAGGCGCAGACCGCCTGGCTGGACTCCGGCATCCTCGAGGACCTGAAGACGAAGGCGTCGGAGCAGGGCCGCAAGGCGGTCGCGTACGCCACCGAGCAGCTCGGCAAGCCGTACGAGTGGGGCGCCGAGGGCCCGAAGACGTACGACTGCTCGGGGCTGACCTCCCAGGCGTGGGCGAGCGCGGGGCGCCCGATCCCCCGAACGTCCCAGGAGCAGTGGAAGCGGCTCAAGCACATCCCGGTCGAGGACATGCGCCCCGGCGACCTCATCATCTACAACGCCGACGCCAGCCATGTGGCGATGTACGTCGGCGACGGCACGATCATCCACGCCCCGCGGCCCGGCCGTACGGTGACCGTGGCGGGCGCCGGTTCGATGCGGATCCTGGGTGTGGTCCGTCCCGATGCGTGAGGTTTCAGGGCGTCTTGTGACCCACCCGGTGACCCTCCCGGTGGCCTTCCATGGTGACGGTTCAGTGGTGACCGCCACCACGTGACCCACTCCACGTCACATCCCCCACGCCTCCGTCACGGACGTGACGTTCGTCATCCCCGCGGCCCCGCCGGCCTGTCCAACTGCGGTAGCAAACGCGGCATATGACAGCGGCGAGGGTCGGCCGGACGTGCCCCGCGCCATTCCGCTGCGGCGCCGACACCCGCTATGGTCCCCGTCGGTGGATCGAGGACCCTCGTTCCACCTGCCCTCGGGGGGAGGGAAGGAACTCACGACAATGCCCGTACCCGTACCGCGGCAGAGAGCGATCCCGGCCGTGGAGACGAGTCAGGCGCAGGCCGCGTCCCCAGGCGGCGGCACGTTCACGGATGAGGCCCCGCGTAAGGAACAGACGGTCGAGAACACCCCGCACACCAATCTGACGCTGCTGCTGATCGAGGACGATCCCGGCGGCTCGACGGTCGTGCCCGACATGCTCGACTCGGCCGGCAAGCCCATCCGGGTGCGCACCGCCCGCAACCTCACCGAGGCCGCGCGGCTGCTCACCGACGACGTCCACTGCATCCTGCTGGACCTGGCGCTGCCCGCGCCCGCCCGGTCGGGCGAGGACGACGACGAGCTCGGTGTGCTCAAGCACGTCCTGGAGCTCGCGCCCCGGCACGCCGTGCTGGCCCTCACCGCCTCCGGTGACGCCGAGCGCGGCGCCGAGGCCGTACGCGTCGGCGCGCAGGACTATCTGTTCCGGGACGAGCTGGACGCCCGGCTGCTGAGCCGGGCGATCCGCTACGCCGTGGAGAGGAAACGTTCCGACACGGCCGAGCGGCGGCTCGCCGAGGGACGGCTGCGCGCGCAGGAGAACCGGCGCCTGGAGCGCGGCCTGCTGCCGACCCCGCTGCTGGAGGGCTCCTCGCTGCGGTTCGCCGCGCGCTACCGCCCGGGCCGCTCGCGTGCCCTGCTCGGCGGTGACTTCTACGACGTCGTACGCACCGCGGACGGCACCGTGCACGCCATGATCGGCGATGTGTGCGGGCACGGGCCCGACGAGGCCGCGCTCGGCGTGGAGCTGCGCATCGCGTGGCGGGCGCTGACGCTGGCGGGGCTCTGCGGCGACCAGCTGCTGAACACGCTCCAGCAGGTGCTGGAGCACGAGCGGAGCGACGACGAGATCTTCGCGACGCTGTGCACGGTCGACATAGCGCCGGACGGGCGCCGCGCCGGGCTCTGCCTGGCCGGGCATCCGTCCCCGCTGCTGGCCCGCCCCGGACGGGCGGCACGGCTGCTGCCGTACGACAACAACGGACCCGCGCTCGGGCTGGTGCCCGGCGCCCGCTGGCCGCGGATGCAGGTGGAGCTCGGGGCCGAGTGGAGCCTGATGCTCTACACGGACGGCCTGATCGAGGGCCGTGTCGGCGAGGGCCGCGAGCGGCTGGGGCAGGACGGCATGGTCGACATGGTCCGGCGGCAGCTGGACGAGGGGCTGCGCGGCGAGGAACTGCTGAGGGCGGCCGTCAACGAGGTTCGGGACCTCAACGGCGGTGAGCTGACGGACGACGTGGCGGTGCTGCTGCTCGACCGGTCGGCGTGAGGGCCACCGGTCCCGGCCGGCGCCCCCCGCCCGTCCGTACCGGTCAGCGGCCCCCGTTGTACGGCCCGTAGGGGCCGTCGCTGCTGGAGCCGCCCCTGCGCGGGCGCCCGCCGCCCGACAGGCCCCGCAGGGCGGGGCGGACGTCGACCATGTAGACGATCGTCGCGATGAGGCCGATGATCGGCAGGAACGACAGGATGTTGAAGATCAGGTTCACCACGAAGGCGAGCCCGAGGACGATCAGCCAGAAGGCCTTGCTCTGCTTGTCGACCGCCCGGTAGGCGTCCTCCCGGCGGACGGCGGCGTCGATCAGCGCGAAGCCGCTGAAGAGGATCAGGGCCACGCTCAGCAGCCACATGAACCCCGCGAAGCCCTGCATCAGCACAACGTCCACCACCTGAATCAGCTCGTGTCTACGCGGTCACCGTACCCGCATCCGCAGGACCGTTACCCGGAGAACGGGCCGCGCACTCGGTAAGTGCCCGGCCCGCTCCCCGTCCTCGTACTTCACCCGCCCGGGTGACCCGGCGGGCGTGATCGCCGTTACTTGGCCGGCGGGGTCGTCTTCTTGGCGGTGGCCTTGCGCGCCGGGGCCTTCTTGGCCGGGGCCTTCTTCGCCTGCTCGGCGGCCGGCTCGGTCTTCACCGGCTCCGGCTTCACCGGCGCGGGCTTGGCAGGGGCGGCGGGCGCGGGCTTGTCCTTGACCTCGACCGGCTTGGCGTCCGGCTCGACGGCGATCGCGAACTCCTCGATCTCCTCGGCCGCCTCGCCGCGCCAGGTCCGCACGGCCTGCTCACCGTGCTCGGCGACCCTCTCGTAGGTCTCGCGGGCCTTCACGGCGTACTCGGCGGCGACGCCGATGGTGCGCAGCGCGAGGTCCTGCGCGCTCTCGCCGAACTTCTTCAGGTCGGCGTCGAGGTTGCTGCCGAACTTCTTGAAGTCGGCGTCCAGGCTGCTGCCCAGCTTCTTGAGGTCGGTGTCCAGGCTGCCGACGAACTCGGTGACCTTGGCCTGCAGGGTCTCCTGGGCCTCCTTGGCCTTGGCACCGGCCTCCTTGGCGCGGGCGGCGGCCTTCTCCTGGACGGCCTTCGGGTCGGTGTTGCGCACGGCCTCGAACCGCGACGGCGCCTCGGTGCGCAGCTGCTCCACCAGTCCGGGCACCTTCTTGGCCTGCTGGAGGGCGAGGTCGGCGGTGCCGGCGGCGAAGTAGAGCGGGGTCGGGTCGCTGAGGGTCTTGCGCAGGTCGTCGGTGATGGCCATGGTGATGGTCCTCCCGGGTCGCTATCAGATGAGGGTTCTGGGTACCCGCGGCCGGCCGGACGGCTGACATCCGGGGAGCGGCCGACGCACCGGGTGCGTACGGCGGTCCACGGTCAGCCGGCCGACTGCTGCGGGCCGGTCGGGTTCTCCGGGTCGGCGTCGCTGCCGTCGGACGTACGGGTCGAACGGGTTGTGCGGGGTGTGCGGGTGCTTCGGGGGCGGCGCGCGGTGTCCTCGCGGCCGCCGTCACCGTCGGCCGCGCCGTCGGAGTCCGTGCCGTCCTGCGGGCCGCCGGCCAGGTCCTCCATGGCGTCGGCGATCCGCTCGGCCGCTTCCGCCTCCACGTCCTCGGGGGATATCCCGAAGCCGTTCTCCTTGCGGAAGGACTCGTAGATCTGGAGCAGCACCTGCTTCTGGCGCTCGTTCAGGGTCGGGTCGGCCAGGATGACGGCACGCGTCTCCACCTCGTCCCGGTCCCGCTCGGCGTCGAGGATGCCGGCGCGGACGTACAGCGTCTCCGCGGAGATCCGCAGGGCCTTGGCGACCTGCTGCAGCACCTCCGCGGACGGCTTGCGCAGCCCGCGCTCGATCTGGCTCAGGTACGGATTGGACACCCCGGCGGCATCGGCGAGCTGCCGCAGCGACAGCTGCGCTGTGCGCCGCTGCTCGCGCAGATACTCGCCGAGATTGCCGACGTTGAGCGATGCCATGCGTCCACTGTGCCGCAGCCTCGCTAACTTTTGCAAGCACCCGCTTGCAAAAGTGCGCCACACCACCCGCGCGGCGTCGTGGAGGGGCCGTCGTCAGCGGAACACGGGCGTCGCGGCGCCCTTCCGGCCCCCCTCCGCGATCCACTCCTCCAGCACCGCGAAGTCCCGGTCGGTCAGGCCCCGGCGGTGGTCGACCCGGTGCAGAAGGGCCGGGGAGGGATGGTGGGCGGCGACGTAGGCGCGGTCCACGTCGGTGATCTCGTCGTCGACCCAGACGAACGCCCGGCCCGCCGCCCAGGCCACCAGGGGACGGGTCTTCCAGTGCGGGGCGCGGGTGCCGAGCCAGGGTTCGGCGTCCTCGTCGGGCCAGTCGACCAGCCGGAGCGGGGGCAGACCGAGCCAGGGCGCGAGGGCGGCGTTCGCGTCGTCCAGCCAGGTCGTCGCCCACACGAGCTCGCAGCCGAGCCGCGCGAGCCGTCGCAGCCGGGCGCCGAGGGTGGGGTCCACCCGGGCGAGGAGAGGGTGGGCGGGAGGTCCGGTGAGGGTGCGGGGTGCCTCGAACAGGGGGTACGGCCGCTGCGACCCGAAGGGGATGAGCGTGCCGTCGACGTCGAGGAACAGAAGCATCGAAAACAGCATCGCCCTTGGGCGGGCCCTGCGCTACCGTCGACCGCATGACTGCCGGGTCGGCCTTGTGCCGTGAGCGAGTTGGGTGTTGCCCGGCCTCTGAGTGAGGCCATGGGCGCGGGCCAGGAGCCCGCCTTTTCTCTCCGCTTCCCTCCCAGACGGACACCGCGAAGAGAAAGAGACCAGACACCCCGACATGCCCCATGACTTCAATCAGCAGGTCATCGAGGAGTTCCGCGCCAACAAGGGCCGCGTCGGCGGCCCCTTCGAAGGCGGCCGGCTGCTCCTCCTCACCACCACCGGCGCCCGCACCGGGCGCCCCCACACCACCCCGGTCGCCTATCTGCCGGACGGCGGCGACCGCGTCCTCGTCATCGCCTCGGCCGCAGGCTCCCCGCGGCACCCGGCGTGGTTCCACAACCTCGTCGCCCATCCCGAGGTGACCGTGGAGGCCGGGGCGTTCACCTACCCGGCGCGGGCGGTCGTCCTGGAGGGCGGGGAACGGGACCGGGTGTTCGCGCGGGCCGCCGAGGCCGATCCCGGCTGGGCCGCCTACCAGGAGCGGACGCAGCGGGTGATCCCGGTGGTCGCCCTGTACGAGATCACGCAGGGTCCGCCGCACGTCAACGCCTCCTCCATGGGCGAGGCCGTCAAGGTCGTGCACGACGCCTTCCGACGCGAACTCGGGCTGATCCGCGACGAGATGGCCAAGGGCGGCTCCACCCTGGGTGCCCAGCTGCGCGTCAACTGCCTCACGTTCTGCCAGGGCCTGCACAACCACCACACCGGCGAGGACACCGCGCTGTTCCCGTTCCTCGCCGACCGCCACCCCGGGCACGCGTCCGTCCTGGCCCGCCTGCGCGAGGAGCACGAGCACATCGCCGGCCTCGTGGAGCGGCTGCGGCGGGCCGTCGGAGAGGACGCGGCGGCCGGCGATCCGGACGCCGCGCGCGAGGAGGTGGCCCGGCTGACGGCGGACCTCGAAGCCCATCTGACGTACGAGGAGGAACAGTTGATCCCCCTCCTGGACGCCACCGGCTGACGGCGACGACGGGCCGGGAGGCCGCCGCTAGAAGGGCAGCGGCCTCCCGTGCACCACCTCCAGCCCCGCCACCGCCCGCGTCAGCACCACGTACAGCCGGTGCAGCCCCCGCTCCTCCGCCTCCGCGATCGCCGCCGGCTCCACCGCGACGACCTGGTCGTACTCCAGTCCCTTCACCACACTCGCCGGTACGACGACCACCCGCTCCCCGGACTCCTCGGCCCGCCCCGCCGCGATCCCGGCGGCCGCCAGCGCCTCCCGCATCCGGGCCACGTCCGCATCGGCCGCGATCACCCCCACGGACCCCTCACGCCCCAGCGCGTCCCGGACGGCCCCCACGACGGCACCCGGCAGGTCGTCCCCGGCCGCCCGGAACCGCACCTGCCCGTCCCCGCGCAGCGAGCGGGCCGGCGGCACCGCCACCGCCAGCCGCGCCAGCAGCCGGTCGGCCAGCTCCAGGACCGCGCGCGGCACCCGGAACCCGGTGGTCAGCGCGACGACCGCCGCGTCCGGCTTGCCCAGGTGCGCCATCGCCGACGCCCAGTCCCGCGCGGCCCACGGCGTCGTCCCCTGCGCCAGGTCCCCCAGGACGGTCAGCGAGCCGAACGGGCAGCGGCGCGCGATCGCCCGGCACTCCATCGGCGACAGGTCCTGCGCCTCGTCGACGACGACATGGCCGTACCCCTCCGGGCGCTCGATCAGCCCGGCGACCTCGTCCAGGAGGACCAGGTCGGCGGCCGACCAGCGGGCCGACTTCCACGAGCGCGGCGGTCTCGCCCAGAGCAGCGCCTTGCGCTCGTCGTCGTCGAGCACCCCCTCGGAGGCGTCCGCCAGCGCGTCCGGGTCCGTGAACAGCTCGGCGACGACCTGCTCCGGCCGCACCTTCGGCCAGACCGCGTCCACGTACGCGCCGACCGCCCGCCCCCGCGACACCCGCTGCGCCCAGGCGGCGGTCTGCGGTCCGGCGCGCCGCTCGGCCTGCTCCCGCAGGAGGCGTACGGCCCGGGACCGCACCCGCTCCCGCCCCACGGCGTACGGCGGCTCCTCGGCGCGGACGTCCTCGACGATCCGCCGCAGCGCGTCGACCGGGACCCGCCACCGGTACGAGCCGTCGGCCACGGCGAGCGGGGTCAGGTCCCCGGCCCGCCCCACGCGCGCGTACAGCGCCCGCCGCAGCACCTCCGCCATGCGGACGTCGTGCTTCAGCCGGGCGGCCCGCTCGCCGTCGGTGCCCCGGACCGGATGCCGGGCGATCTCCCCGGCCAGCGTGGACTGACGCACGCCGGTCTCGCCCAGGGCGGGCAGCACCTCGGAGATGTACGACAGGAAGGTCGGGTTCGGCCCGAGGATCAGCAGGCCGCCGCGGCGGATGCGCTGCGGGTGGGTGTAGAGCAGGTAGGCGGCGCGGTGCAGACCGACGGCGGTCTTGCCGGTGCCCGGGGCGCCCTGCACACACAGGGAGACGGCGAGGTCGCCCCGAACGAGGTCGTCCTGCTCGGGCTGGATGGTGGCGGCGATGTCCCGCATCGGCCCGACGCGCGGACGCTCGATCTCCCGGGCGACGATCTCGCTGAGCCGGCTCTCGCCCCGGTCCAGATGCTCGTCCTCCAGCCCGGTGAGGTCGCCGGAGTCGCCCCGGCTGCCCGGCGCCCACCCGAACCGGCGCCGTACGGCCACGCCCTGCGGGTCGCGGGCGGACGCCTGGTAGAAGGCGCGGGCGACGGGGGCACGCCAGTCGACGACAAGAGGCGGGTCGGCGGGGTGCTCGCTGATCCGCAGCCGGCCGATGTGCAGGTCGGCCTGCCGCTCACCGCCCGTGAAGTCCAGCCGCCCGAAGAACAGCGGCCCCTCGGGCAGCTCGCGCAGCGCCTTGGCCTGGCTGCGCAGCCGGCGGCCCAGCACCTCGGCGTCGGCGCCGGAGGCGGAGGCGTTCTCGCCGATGACCACCTGATGGTCCGCCCCGTCGAGCATCGCGGCGAGCGCGCGACGGCAGCGGTCGTGATGGGCGCGCTCGCCCAGGAGAGCGGTGCGCAGGTCGGCGGAGGGGTCGGCTGGCGTCATGCCGTCACCCTACCGCGAAAAAGCAACTCGGTTAAATTATTTACCGTGACTCAGTGAGCTGTCTGTTCGGAGGCCAGCTCCGGCAACCCGGCCTCCAGCCGCCCGAACGCCCGCTCCGCCGCCGCGACGGCGTCCCTCCTGACCTCCGTCAGCGGCTCCCCGGCCTTGATCCGGCGCCAGTTCTCCTCCGCGAGGATCCGCCGCACGGCCACGATCTGCCCGGCCGCGAGCCGCGCGTCCAGCCCGCCGCCCAGCGCCTCGGCGAGCGCGGCCTCGGACCGCTCGAGGTAGCCGTACATCCGTGCGACGAGGGCCGGCGTGCCGTAGACGAGGGAGTGGAAGGCGAGGACCTGGGGGTGGTCGTTGAGCCCGGTGATCGGGTCCCCGCGCTCGATCGCCTCGAGGAAGTCCCGCCGCAGTGCCTCCACGGGCGACCCCTCCGCCGCGGCCACGACCCGCGCAGCCTCCTCCTCGTGATCGGCGATCCGGTACAGCACGAGGTCCTCCTTGGCCGGGAAGTACCGGAAGAGGGTCGGCTTGGAGATCTCGGCGGCGGCGGCCACCTCGGCGACGGACACGGCGTCGAAGCCCTTCTCCAGGAAGAGCCGGATGGCCGTCTCGGAGACGGTCTCGTACATACGCCGCTTCTTGCGTTCCCGCAGGCCGGGGGCGGGGGTGCCGTCGTCGCTCATGGACGCGAGCCTACGCGCCGGGCGCAGGCCGTCCGCAGCCGTCACCGGCGTCAGCCTCGGTGCGACCGGTGCCACTCGCGCAGCGACCGGGCCACGGTCGTGAGCGTCGGCACCTCGTCCAGGCCCAGCGGAACGGCGGCCCGCTCCAGGACGCGCTGGACCTTGACCGACTCGGTGAGCCAGCGCCGCCAGTGGAACGACCCGCCCTCGCCGAGGACCTGCGTCGCCCGGATCACATCGGTGAAGACGCTCTGCGCCCGCTTGAACTCCCGCAGCCGGGGCAGGTCGTCCCGCCAGCCCTCGGTGCTGCCGGGGGCGGACCGTTCCGCCACCGCACGCCAGCGCTCGACCACCCGGGTCTCCTGCTCGGCCGGGTACCCCATGAGGTGCAGATGCGTGGCGAGGTCGTACAGCGGGTCGCCCAGCATGGCCAGTTCCCAGTCGATGGCCCACAGGCGGCCCACCGGGTCGAGGACGAAGTTCTCCCGGTGCAGGTCGGCGTGGAGGAGCGTGAAGGGCCGCCGTGTCAGACCGGCGACGAGGACACGCTTGCGGAGCGAACGGAACGAGTCGTCGTCCACTCCGAGCGCGGCGAAGAGCCCCTCGAAGGCGTCCCGGTTGGCCTGGTACACCCGCTCCTCGGCGAACCGGATCAGCCCGTCGAGGAACCCGGCGGAGTCCCGGTCCTCGGCCCGGTCCTCGGGCGAACAGCGGCGTTCGGCGCTCACCGTGCCGGGGGCGACGGCGGTCAACTCCCCGAACAGCGACAGGATCTGGTCGAGGACACGGTCCGGTACCGGACGGCCCGGTCCGTGCAGGGACCCGAGCGTGCGCCCCTCGATGAACCCCTGGAGCCGGATGCCCCCGACGTCCACGAGACGCGGGATACGGGAGATACGTCCCTGCAGCGTCTCCAGCAGCTGCTCCTCCGAGCGGAAGCACCGCCGGTCGAACCACAGCAGCCGATCACGCGGGGCCCGGCACTTGACCCGCCCTGGTTCGCCCTCCTCGTCGTCCTCACCGTCACCGGCCCCGCCGGGCAGGGAGAGCACATACGTCTCGTGGTGGTAGCCCTTGAGCGGGCCCTCGACCGCGCTCACGTCACCGCCGCTCAACTCGACGGCCTTCTCCCGCGTCTGGGACACCCGCTGGGCTGACATGGCACACGCTCTCTCGACTGACCCCGCACCGGTGGCGGGAATGGCACGGCATCCCCCTGTGAGGGGGCATAGTGCCAGAAGAGAGGGGTGAGTTCGGGGAGAACCTCGCAGAAGGACGGGCGGGTTCCGCCCCGGTCACCCCGGCGACCCCGCCGCCCGCACCGCCCGCAGCACCTCGTTCAGGTCCGTCACGACGTGGTCGGCGCCGGCCCTGCGCAGTTGCTTCTCCTTGTCCTCGGTGCGTGCGTAGCCCAGGAAGGGGACGCCCGCCTCCGCGGCCGCCTGCCGGTCGGTGGGGGTGTCGCCGATGAACAGGGCGCTGCCGGGGGCCGCTCCCATCGCGCTCAGGGCCCGGTTCAGGTAGTGGGGGTGGGGCTTGAGGTACTGGAGGTCCTGGGTGCGGCCGTATATGTGGGGCTGGAAGCGGTGGAGCAGTCTGCGGCCGGTCAGGTAGGTGCGGACGACGCGCGGGGAGTTGTTCGTCGCGACGGCGAGGCGGGCGCCGATCTCCGTCCAGGTGTGGATCAGTACGTCCGCGTACGCGGTCGGCATCGCCGAGGCGGCGGCGCGCAGTTCCTCCTGGGTGAGGCGTTCCTCCAGCTCGGCGACCAGGTCGCTGCCCGGGTGCCGGCGGTTCACGGCGCGCAGGACGACGTGCGGGTCGAGGGACTCCCGTTCGGCCTCGTCCAGCAGGCTGTGCAGTCCCCGGCCCTCCAGCCATCGCACCAGGTCCCGCGCGACCCCTTCCGCCTTGTGCCCGGCGAAGAGCCGGCAGATCGGGCCGTCGAAGTCCCACACCACCACGCGTGCGCGCTCGACCAGGGCCGTCAGGTCGTCGGTCTCGCCGTCCGGGTGTGCTGCCACCGCTTCAGTGTGCGTCGTATCAGGAGTCACTAGGAGAGTGTCAGGTCAGTCGTGATGGTTTCCCAGAGGGCGTCGAACCACTTCTGGGATTCCTGCACGAACGCGGCGTCCCGCTGTCCGGCCTGCTCCACGAAGGAGAAGAGCAGGGACGTCGAGCCGAGGGCGTCGTACATCTCCAGGGTCCGGCTCTCGTACTCCTCCTGCCGTTCGGTGAGGACGTAGTAGCCGATGAGCGCCTCCTGGCCGTTGAGCAGATACAGCTTCACCGGAGGGGTGAACGGCAGCGCCCGGAAGGTGACGCGGACGTCGACGCCGATCGTGGAGCGCAGGGCCTGGAGGTTGTGCCGCAGCACGCGCGCCTGGGCGTTGCGCATCTCCAGCCACCGCTTGTGCACCGGGTCGTCGCCCTCGCCGCCGGCCACGGAGACCGGGAAGGCGAGGTGGATGGTCCGGGACGGCAGGAGGACCCGGACGTCGACGGACTCGGGGCGGATCGAGCCCTCGTGGATGAGGCGGAGCGGTTCGCCGAGGGCGAGCATCAGCGTCTCGGAGGTGTGGCAGACGACGTCCACGCGCACGTGGGGCGCGGCGAACGCCTCGGCCAGGCGGGGGGCGAGCCCGACCATCGTGGGCTGCGGCGCGCCGCGCGTGGGCGGCGGCAGGGCGATCCGCGGCGGGCTGCCCTTGCTGACGTTGGTGAGGAGGCCGTCCTCCTGGAGGGCACGCAGGGCCTGGCGGACGGTGCCGCGCTCGACGCCGAACTCCTCGGCGAGCTCGGCCTGGGTGGGCAGGCGGTCGCCGGCCTTGAGTTCCCCGACGCGGATGCGTTCCCGCAGGATGTCGGCGATCTCGTGCGGAGAGAGTCTCCTGCTGCCGTTCACGGCCACGTTCTCCTCAGTCACGACCAAACGCTACAACTTGTGCCCATCTGGCGGCAGTTGCTTGCAGCTTGTTTCAAAGTAGGGACCAAGTGGGGACAACCTATTCAGAGTTGGCACCAAGTTGGTTGAGTTGGCGGAAGTAATCCTTCCATCCCCGGAAGATCGAAGGGGGAAACACCGATGCCCGTCCTCGCACTCCTCTCCGCCGTCTTCGTCGTCGGCGTCGAGCAGCTCCTCCAGTGGAAGTACGGCGCCACCGGCCTCATCGGCCTGCTCCTCCTCACCATAGGCATCAAGGCCAGGAACCCAGCCGTCAGCTCCATCGGTGCGGCCGTCCTCGCCGTCCTCTTCTCGGGCCCGGCCCTGTGAGTCGTACGCGCGAGGGGCCATCGAAAGGCGCAGGTCGAACGCCGTGGGAGACCGTCAGGTCGTGAGCGTCAGCTCCGAACTGATCGTCTCCCACAGTGCGTTGAACCACACGTGCGACTGTTCCACGAACGTCGTGTCGCGCAGCCCGGCCCCCTGCTCGAAGGCGAACAGCGTCGACTGGATGCCGGGGGCGTCGTACATCTCCAGGTGCTGCTGCCCGATCTCGACCTCGCTGCGGGTCAGCGTGTAGTAGGCGAACAGCGCCTCCGTGCCGTTCAGCAGGTACAGCTTCACCGGCGGGGTGAACGGCAGCGCGCGGAAGGTGACCTGGACGTCGATGCCGTGCGTGGAGCGCAGCGCCAGCAGGTTGTGCCGGAGCACCTGGCCCTGGGCGTTGCGCTGGTTCAGCCAGCGCCGGCGCAACTGGACGTCGAGGTCGTCGGACGCGTCGTCCACCGGCGTCGGGAAGGCGAGCGGAATGTCCCGGCTGGGCAGCAGCACCCGCACGACGACCTTGGCCGGTTTCATACGCCCGGCGTGGATCTGCCGCAGCGGTTCGCCGATGGCGAGGGTGAGGGACACCGAGGTGAGGCACAGCGCGTCGATCTCGACGTGCGGGGCGGCGAAGGCGGCCGCGATACGCGGTCCGAGGGTCACCATCGTGGGCTGCGGGACGGCTTCGGGGCCGGTGGCGGCCCTGCCCGGCTCGGGGGCGACGGTGGCCGGGGCGCCCTTGGAGGCGTTGGTGAGCAGGTGCTCGGACTGCAGGATGCGCAGGGCCTGCCGTACGGCTCCGCGCTCGACGCCGAACTCGTCGGCCAGCTTGGCCTGGGTGGGCATGCGCTGGCCCGGCCGCAGTTCGCCCGAGGCGATCCGGGCGCGCAGCGCCGCGGCCACCTCCCGGTGTGAAGTCTGTGGCCGGTGCGACCTCTTCCGCCCAGTGGCGGGGGCGTGTTTCGGCTCCACGACCGAACATTACAACTTCCCGCCATCTTTGGGCAGTTCACCGGATGGTGGTTATAGGACGCGTCGAGACGGTCATAACTACAGTGAAGTTGGTCGCCAACTTCAACGACATGGTCAAACTTCAAGGAGTTGGCCACGAGTCGCCGCAGGTTCAGCCGACCGGGCTCCCTTCCGGAGGGGAGCCGGGAGCCCGGACGGCCGGCGCACAGCCACAACTTCACATCGACAACCGCACACCGACAGCACAGCCACAACCGCATACGGACGCACAGCCACAACTGAAGAAGGGCGCACTCCGCCCGCCCGCACAACTGAACGCGCACAACCGAACAGTTCGCTACGGATGAGCGGACCCGTCACCTCGGCGCAAGGAGGTTCAGAAGACGTCCGGGCACCAAGGACGCCTGGACGTACGCAGCAGGGCGTCGGCCGTCAGGGCGGCGCCCGCTCGCTCTTCCCGCACCCGCCCCAGCGCGGCGAGCCGTACGACGGACTCGTCGCCGAGCCACAGCCGGCTCAAGTCGGCCACGTCGAGGGTCAGGTCCGCGGTGGCCGTGGTCGGCGCGCAGGTCGCGCCGTCCGCGGCCGCCTCCAGCCGGAACCGCCCGCCCGACAGCCCGGAGTCGTCCACGACCTCCAGCACCAGCGCGCCGCGCCCGGCGTAGGCGCGTGCCGTGAGGGCCTGTTCGACGTCGAGGATCCGCACCCACAGCCAGTCCGCCAGCGTCGTGATGCGCGCGGCCCGCGGATCGGGCAGATACAGCGGCAGCAGATCGTCGGGGGCCCGCCGGCCGCTCTTCACCGTGGTGATCCAGTCGATGGAGCACAGGTAGTGCCACAGGGAGCGCTCGGCCTCGGGGGTCGCCGCGATCAGCCAGTCCACGGTCGCCGTGTTGAGGGGCCGCTTGCCGTCGCCCCACTTGTCGTCGGCCTTGTACGACACCAGCCCGTCGACCGTTCCGTCCGCCGAGCGGTACACCGCGAAGAACGGCTCGGTCCACGAGGACCCCTCCAGGACCAGCCCGCCGGTGTTCACCTGCCACCACCGCTCGTCCCGGTCGACGACCCCCGGCTGCACCCGGCGCACCCGCTCGAACAGCTCGGGGCCCGCCTTGCGGACCTCGCCCGGGTCGACGAGCTCGATACGGCCGCCGTCGGCCGGGCCCGACCACCGGGGGTCGATGCCGGCGCGCGGCACGTCGATCGTCCACTCGGCCGTCCACGCGGCGGGCCCGAAGCCGAAGCGGCCGTAGATCGGGTACTCGGCGGCGATCAGCGTCGCGACGACGTCGCCGCGCTCCCGGGCGGCCGTCAGACCCCGGGCCATCATCCGGCTGAGCAGACCGCGGCGGCGGTGGGTGGGGCTGACGGTGACGTTGGTGACGGCGTCGGCGGGGACGGCGGCACCGCCGACGGCGGTGATCTCCTGCGCGAAGGACCGGAAGGTGGCCACACAGCGCCCCCCGTCGAAGGCACCGAGCGTACGGGCCGGGTCGATGTACGACTCCCGGTCCGCGACCTCCGCGTCGGTGACCCCCGGCGAGCGCAGGAACCCGGTCCTCATGGCCCGGCTCCACTCCGGGACGTCGCCCTCGGTGAGGGGGCGGATCTCTATGTCGCTGAGGGATGCGGAACGGCTCATGGAGCCACGGTAGGTCGGGGCGCGGGAGGTGTCCCGGGATTTTCCCCGCACCCGCGCCCCGAGCCGTCCCGCCGTCAGCTCAGCAGGTCGTCGACCTGGGCCTCCCCGTCGCGGTAGCGCCGGGTGATCTCCGCGCCGCACTCGTCGGCCGTGCGCTGCAGACGCTGGCGGCGGCGGGAGACCTGCTGCTCGTACCGGACGAGGCGGCCCATCGCGGCGGTCAGCTCCGCGTCGGTGCGCGCCCGGAGGTCGGACAGCTCGACCTCGGCCAGCATCTCGGACACCAGCCGCCGGGACTCCTCGCTCTGCGGGGTCCCCAGCGTCACATGGCGGGCCGAGGAGCGGTGCCGCGCGGGGGCGTCGGTGAGGATCTCCGGGAGGCGGTCGACGACGGCCGCGGCTCCCGCCGGGGACCGCCGCGCCAGCTCCGCCCGCAGGATGTCGATACGGCCCTGCAACAGGCGCCGCACATAGCTCAGATCGGCCTCGTCGCTCTGGGCGTCCCGGCGCAGGGTGCGCAGTTCGGGCAGGCTGAGGACGGTCAGGTCCTGCTCGGGCGGCTCCGGGGGCAGCGGTGCGTGCGGGCCCGGGCCCGGATCGTCGGCGGTGCGCTGCGTGGGCGGCCGCAGACCGTCCAGCCGGCCCGTGTGGGCCAGCACGACAGCCCCGGGCGGCTGCCCGGTACTCGGTGTGCTCATGTGCCTCAACCGTCCCCTCGACCGGCGTGTGGAAGCATCGTGCCATCCCGACCGGCCCCCACGTGACCGAGAGCCCACGAACAGCCCCAGATGGGGGGTTACCTGTTCAAAAAGAAGCACCCGAAGGGGTCTTCGGGACAGCCGCCGCCCTCACCGGGCGGTGCCGGGCCGCCTTTCGGCGCACGGCATGATGGCCGTATGCGAGCTGTGGTGCAGAGAGTGGACGGCGCGAGCGTCGTCGTGGACGGCGAGACAGTCGGCGAGATCACCGGCGAGGGGCTGTGCGTCCTCGTCGGCGTCACGCACGAGGACACCAAGGAGAAGGCGGCGCAGCTCGCCCGCAAGCTCTGGTCGATCCGGATGCTGGACGACGAGAAGTCGTGCAGCGACATCGACGCCCCGCTGCTCGTTGTCAGCCAGTTCACCCTCTACGGCGACGCGCGCAAGGGCCGCCGCCCCACCTGGAACGCCGCCGCCCCCGGCGAGGTGGCCGAGCCGCTCGTCGACGAGGTCGTGGCCCAGCTGCGCGCCCTGGGGGCGACCGTGGCGACGGGCCGGTTCGGCGCCAGGATGCGGGTGTCCCTGACGAACGACGGCCCGTTCACCGTGCTCATCGAGATCTAGGGCTCGACGACCACTTCCTGGGCCGCCGCCGTGTCGCCGGCGATCAGGCGGGCGTCCACCGGGACGTTGCGCTTGACCAGGGCGAGGGCGACCGGGCCCAGTTCGTGGTGGCGGGCCGACGTCGTGATGAAGCCGATCTTGCGGCCGTCGGGCTCCTCGTCCGCGAGGCGGATCTCGGTGCCGGCGGCCGGCAGGTGCACCTCGCTGCCGTCCAGGTGCAGGAAGACCAGGCGGCGGGGCGGCTTGCCGAGGTTCTGGACCCGGGCGACCGTCTCCTGGCCCCGGTAGCAGCCCTTCTGCAGATGCACGGCCGTACCGATCCAGCCCAGCTCGTGCGGGATGGTGCGGTGGTCGGTCTCGAAGCCCAGGCGCGGGCGGTGACGCTCGACGCGCAGCGCCTCGTGGGCGAGGAGCCCGGCCGGCGGTCCGGCCTTCCCGGCGAAGTCCTCCAGGTCAGCGCGGGGCAGGAACAGGTCGCGGCCGTACGGCGTCTCACGGACGACGACGCCCTCGGGGACCTCGGTGATCGACCCGGCGGGCAGGTGCACCACGGCGAAGTCACCGGTGCGGTCGGCGACTTCCACCTTGTAGAAGAACTTCATCGACTCCAGGTACGCGATGAGCGCGTCCTGGGTGCCGGGCTCGACGTGCGCCCAGACCGTCGTGCCGTCGTCGACGAGGTACAGGGCGTGCTCGATGTGGCCGTGCGCGGAGAGGATCAGCGCCTCGGTGGCCTCGCCCGCCGGCAGGTCGGTGACGTGCTGGGTGAGCAGCAGGTGCAGCCACGTCAGCCGGTCCTCGCCGGAGACGGTCACGACGCCGCGGTGGGAGAGGTCGACGAAGCCGGTGCCGTCGGCGAGGGCGCGCTGCTCGCGGAACAGATCGCCGTAGTGCGCGGCGACGCCTTCGTCCACGCCCTCGGCGGGCACGGCGCCGGGCAGGGTCAGCAGGGGGCTCTTCATGGGTCCAGCCTACGACCCGGTAGTTGAAGTCTTCCCGGCCGCGCCCCGGGCCGCGCAGTCCCCGCACCGCCCGAAGATCGCGAAGTGCTTCATGTCGGTCTCGAAGCCGAAGTCGCGGCGCAGCTTCGCGGTGAACTCGGCGGCCACCGACACATCGGCCTCGATGACGTTGTCGCAGTCGCGGCAGACCAGGTGGATGTGGTGGTGGCGGTCGGCCAGGTGGTAGGTGGGCGCGCCGTGCCCGAGGTGGGCGTGGCTGACCAGGCCCAGCTCCTCCAGCAGCTCCAGGGTGCGGTAGACGGTGGAAATGTTGACCCCCGACGCCGTCTTCCTCACTTCCACGAGGATGGCGTCGGGGGTCGCGTGCTCCAGGGTGTCCACTGCTTCGAGGACAAGCTGGCGCTGCGGCGTCAGCCGGTAGCCGCGCTGCCTGAGGTCGCTCTTCCAGTCGGTGCTCACCACACTGGAAGTCTAGGACTACTTGAAGAAGGCGATGCCGTCGTCCGGCATGTCGTCGGGCAGGGCCTTGGCCCAGCGCTCGACGTCCTCCGGGGTGACGACCTTCTTCAGGTGCGCCGACATGTAGGGGCGCAGCTCGACCTCGGGGGTCTGCTTCTCACCGACCCACATCAGGTCGCTCTTGACGTAGCCGTACAGGCGCTTGCCGCCGGAGTACGGGGCGGAGGCGGCGGTGCGGGCCACCGCGTCGGTCACCAGGTCGATCTGGGGCTTCTTGTCGGCCATCTCGCCGTACCAGATCTCGACCACGCCGTCGTGGCGGACCATGGTCACCTCGACCTTGCGGTCGGCGTCGATGCGCCAGTAGCCGTGCTCGGACTCCAGCGGGCGCACCTTGTTGCCCTCGTTGTCCAGCACCCAGGTGTGGGACTGGTACTCCAGGAAGTCCCGGCCGTCGTGCGTGAACGAGACCTCCTGACCGAAGTTGCACTTCTCGGAACCGGGGAAGTCGTGGACGCCCGCACCGGCCCAGTTGCCGAGCAGGAAGGCGAGGGGCACGAGGTCCTTGTGGAGGTCGGACGGGATCTCGATCATGAGCAGCTCAGAAGTCTCGTACGTCTGGGACGGGGGGTCAGCGCTGGCCCTGGTACAGCTTCTTCACGGTCAGGCCGGCGAAGGCGAGCACGCCGACGCAGACCAGGACGAGCAGGGTTTCGAAGAAGATCTCCACGGGGTGCTCCTCGATTGAGCGGAGGTTGAGCGGAACGTACAAGGGCCGGCCCCCAGCTTAGTCGGCCCGGGACCGGCCCTTCGTGTGAGGTGCGCCCTCGCGGGGTCAGCCGAGCAGCTGGCCCTGCAGGGTCACCGTCTGGCGGAACGGCACGGAGGCGGCGGTGCCCTTCCGTGACTGCACGATCACGCCGAGGATGTCACCGGCGCCCAGGTACGCCTGCCGGACCTGCTCGGTGCCGTACGGCTTGGACTCGGTGTACGCCCAGCGCGGGAAGTCCCCCGGCCAGGGCAGGTCGCCGAAGCCCTCGTCGGCGACGGACGTCTCGGTGCCGCGCAGCCGGTAGGCCGGGGCGCCGAAGGGCGCCAGGCGGCCGGCCAGGTCGTCCACGATGACCGAGGTGTCGAAGCGGAGCAGGTAGATCCGGGTGTGGGTGCCGTCCTCGGTGGTCCACCCGCGGGCCGCGATGTGCCGCAGACCGTCGTCCTTGAGCATCTGCCGCAGGTCGGCGCGCTCGTCGTCGTCGGCGAACTCCTTCAGGAAGTCCTCGGTCGGCAGCCAGCCGTCCTCGCCGCGCAGGGCGGGGTCGGCGGTGGCGCCCGCGGGGGCCGGCAGCAGGAGCGCGCGCGGGTCGGCGTAGTGCGCCTCGGCGGCGTTCTCCTCGGCGAAGGGGCGCGGGCTGCCCGACGGCAGGGGCGGCCGGGTCAGCGTGGGGTAGTCCCAGCGGCCGTCCGACTCGGTGGCGAGTCCGGGCACGTCGGTGCGTTCCATCCCGGCGATCCCGTACGCCGTCCCGGCCCCGACGGCCGCGAAGACGACCACGGCGGCGGTCCAGCGCAGGACGGCCCGCAGGACCCGGCGGTCCTTCGCGGGGGCCGGGGGCTCAGGCACGGCGGTCCCGGGGGCGGGGGTCTGCTCCGGTTCCGGCGCGGGCGTCCGCTCCGGCGCGGGCGGTGCCGGTGCCTCCGTCGTCGCGAGGCCGCCCGCGGGCGTCGTCTCGGGGCCCGGCTCGACGGCCTGGGGCTGCTGCTCGGTCATACGGCCTTCCCGGGTTCGGCGATGCGGTCGAGCTGGGTGCTCATGAGCTTCGCGACGGCCTTGGCGTCCAGGGGGCGGGCGCCCTGCGCCGAGACGGTGACCATGACGTCCCCGACGTAGCCGAAGCAGGACATCTCGTCGGTGCCCTCGCTGATGTCCTTGGGGGCCAGGAAGCACTTGGCGTCCTTGTGGCCCTTGACCGCCGGGCCCTTGCGGAAGATGCCGTCGAGCGCGCCCAGGAGGCTGTTCTGGGTCCGGACGACGTCCCGGACGGCCGCGCGGTTCTCCAACTGGCTGAGCACGACGTCCACGCTGTAGATGTCCGAGGTGAACCCTCCTGCGCGGCCGGCGGCGAACTCGCTGAAGTAGCTGCGCATCGCCACGCCCTTCGGGCGCATCCGGTCCATCCGCTTCTCCAGCTCACGGCGCTGGGAGCGGGGCAGGTCGCGCAGCGCCTCCTTGCGCAGGGCCGTCGCCTCGGCGCCGGTGAGCTGCGCGTCCGAGCCGAACTGACCCATGTCGGGGCCGCGGACCCAGCTGTCGGTGCCGTACGGGACCAGCATCGCGGCGAGGCCCGTGGCCTTCGGCGCCTCGGCGGGGCGGTCGGCGGCGGCCGACGGGAACTTCCACGTCGGCGCCCCGGGGTCGCGGTCGGCGTCGCGCACGGTGACGACGGTGTAGCCGGTGCCGGCCACGACCACGGCGACGGCCAGGACCGCTCCGGCGACGGCGGCGATCCGGCCGCGGCGCCACCGCTTGCGGGCGGGCGGCTGCTCCTCGGCGGCCGTCTCGGCCGGGCTCGCGGCGACGGGGGCGCTGCCCTCGTCCAGGGGACGTTCCTCGCTCACAGCCGCTCCATCTGCCGCTTGGCCAGTCCGAGAAGGGTCTTCTTGCCGATCGACCTGGTGGAGCTCACGAAGATCTCCATCTCGATGTCGCCGCGCCACGCGAACGCCTTCGCCTCGTACATGGGCACGTAGCCCGGCTCGGCCTGCGGCTTCGTGTAGGCGTAGGCCATGCCGTCCTCCGTGCCGGGGATCGGCCAGGAGTGGTTGTCGTCCTCGTCCGCCCAGTAGTGGGCGCCCCGAGCCTGCTCGGCCGCCGCCATCGACTCCTCCTGCCGGAACTGGACGAGCCGGATCTCCACCGTGGTGTCGCCCTGTTCCCAGGCGGCGACGGCCGCGCGCCGGAACTCGTTGCCGACGAGCTCGGGGAAGATGTCCTTGGGGTCCGAGAAGGTCTCCGCGTACGAGGCCAGGTCCATCCAGCCGTCGTCGGCGGACGACCAGTCGGCGGTCTTGGCCCCGCGCGGCTTCTCCAGCAGCAGCTTGCGCAGGTCGCCGTCGGTGCGTACGCGGCGGTCCCGCGCGGCGGAGAGCGGCTCGGGCGCCTCGCCCTTGGACTGCTTCAGCTTCGGCTGGGACAGCGGCGGCAGCTTCGTGGGCTCGCGGTCGGCCTGCACCAGGTATCCGGTGCAGGTCCCGGCGACGAGCCCCAGCACGGCGGCCCCGGCGATCAGCAGCGTCGTCCGTCCACGGCGGCGGGCACGGACCGGCGCTGCGGCGGCCTCGGGTTCGGCGGCCTCGGGTTCGGCGGCCTCCGGCGTTGCTGCCTCGGGCCCGGGCTCGGTGCCGGGAGGGGCCGTGCCCTCCGGCTCCCCCGGTCTTTCGGGTTGTTCCACGACGTCTCCCACAGTGCGTGACGTGCGCATTTCACATGCGGCGCACAGGAGACCCATGACCCACGGCCGGGGTTGTGGTGATGTTGATTACGATTCGGTCATGGCGAACAAGCTGGTGATCAAGGTGACGGCGGGAGCCGACGCTCCCGAACGCTGCTCGCAGGCGTTCACGGTCGCGGCGGTGGCCGTGGCCAGCGGCGTCGACGTGTCCCTGTGGCTGACCGGCGAGTCCGCCTGGTTCGCCCTGCCGGGCCGGGCCGCCGAGTTCGAACTCCCGCACGCGGCCCCGCTGCCCGACCTGCTGGACGCGCTGCTCGCGGGCGGCCGGGTCACCCTGTGCACGCAGTGCGCGGCCCGCCGGGACATCACGGAGAAGGACGTGATCGAGGGGGTGCGCATCGCGGGCGCCCAGGTCTTCGTCCAGGAGGCGATGACGGACGGCACCCAGGCCCTCGTCTACTGACCCCGGGCCCTCGGCTACCGACCGGTCTCCGTCCACAGGCAGAACGGGTGGCCCGCCGGGTCGAACAGCACCCGCACGTCGTCCTGCGGCTGGTACGCGGCGAGGGTCGCCCCCGCCGCGACGGCCCGCTCCGTCTCGGCCGCCAGGTCGTCCACCTGGACGTCCAGGTGCAGCATCATCTGCTGGTCCCCCGGCCGGCGCGTCGGCCAGACCGGGCGTACGTAGTGCGGTTCGCTCTCGAAGGCCAGGGCGACGCCCTCGGCACCGGGAGGCGGGCCGATCAGCACCCAGTGCGCCTCCTCGGAGCGGACCTCGTAGTCCAGCAGCCGCCGGTAGAAGGCGGCGAGTTCATGGGCGTCGGGTGCGTCCAGCACCACCGTGGACAGCTTGGCGGACGGCATGCGGCCTGTTCTACTGCGGCTTCTTCTTGCCGTCCAGCTCGTCCCACCACTCGTCGGACTGGGGGTCGCCGGAGGGCTCGTCCCACCAGCGGTCATCCGGGCCACGCCGGTTGGCCACCATCGCCGCCAGGGGCGGGATCACCATCGCGACCACGCACATGCCCACCGCGACGGGGACCGACCACAGGCGCACGACGCCCCACGCCAGGACGAAGAGCGTGACGCAGAGCCCCATCAAGGCGAAGTACCGGTGACGCCGCCGTGCGTACATACGTCCAGGGTAGGTCGGCTCACCGGGCTCGCATGCCGAAGGGCCGCACCCCTGGACAGCCGGGGTGCGGCCCTTCCGCTCGTCCCGCCTCAGACCGCGATCGCGACCTCGGCCAGGCCGCCCTGCTGGGCGACGACCGTGCGGTCGGCGGTCCCGCCGGGCACCAGTGCGCGGACGGTCCAGGTGCCCTCGGCCGCGTAGAAGCGGAACTGGCCCGTCGCGGAGGTGGGGACCTCGGCGGTGAACTCGCCGGTCGAGTCCAGCAGACGGACGTAGCCCGTCACCGGCTCGCCGTCACGGGTCACATGACCCTGGATCGTGGTCTCACCGGGCTTGATCGTCGAGGCGTCGGGGCCGCCGGCCTTCGCTCCACACATGTCTTTCTCCAGGTTGGGGTCTGACCGGAAGGAAGGCCGGTCGGGATCGCTGAGGTGGGTTACTTGCCGGTGCCGAGCTCGATCGGCACGCCGACCAGGGAGCCGTACTCGGTCCAGGAGCCGTCGTAGTTCTTGACGTTCTCCACGCCGAGCAGCTCGTGCAGCACGAACCAGGTCAGCGCGGAGCGCTCACCGATGCGGCAGTAGGCGATGGTGTCCTTGGCCAGGTCGACGTTCTCGCCGGCGTAGAGCTCCTTGAGCTCGTCGTCCGACTTGAAGGTGCCGTCGTCGTTGGCGTTCTTCGACCACGGGATGTTGGCGGCGGTCGGGACGTGGCCCGGACGCTGCGACTGCTCCTGCGGCAGGTGGGCCGGGGCGAGCAGCTTGCCGGAGAACTCGTCGGGCGACCGGACGTCGACCAGGTTCTGCGAGCCGATGGCCGCCACGACGTCGTCGCGGAAGGCGCGGATCGCGGTGTTCTGCGGCTTGGCCTTGTAGTCGGTGGCCGGGCGCTCGGGGACGTCGTCGCCGGCGACCAGCTCGCGGGCGTCCAGCTCCCACTTCTTGCGGCCGCCGTCGAGGAGCTTGACGTTCTCGTGGCCGTAGAGCTTGAAGTACCAGTAGGCGTAGGACGCGAACCAGTTGTTGTTGCCGCCGTAGAGGATCACCAGCGTGTCGTTGGCGATGCCCTTCTTCGACAGGAGCTTCTCGAAGCCCTCCTGGTCGACGAAGTCGCGGCGGACCGGGTCCTGCAGGTCCTTGGTCCAGTCGATCCGGATCGCGTTGCGGATGTGGTTCTTCTCGTAGGCGGACGTGTCTTCGTCCACCTCCACGATCGCGATGTTCGCGTCGTCGAGGTGCTGCTCCAGCCAGTCGGCGTCGACCAGGACGTCGCTGCGGCTCATGTTTCTCCTCCGGGGCAGTTGCGGCGGGGCGTTGCAAAGGTGCGGGCGTGCGATGAGGCGCCGGCTCGGGCGGCCGGGGCGCGCACGGGTGCCCGGTCAGGGCTGCGGGGATGCGGGGGTGGACCGGCGCGGAGCCGGGCTGTCCGCTCAGAAGGGGCGACAGAGCATGGCGGCGACGCGGCACAGGTCTACTGCCCGCCGCTTCGTGAGGTCCGCCTGTCGCTTCATGGCCTCGATCGTAGGGACGGACAGGCGGGCGTGTCACCGGTGTGTCGCATGCTGAGACAAGATTGTCCGGGGTGTGAAACGAGAAGACCGCCGACCCCATGCCGGAAGGGTTTCCGGGCACCAGTTTCGGCGGTCACAGCGACAGGGCGGACGAGGGCGTCTCGCACCTTGGGACCGGATCGTCCATCGCGGGGGTCCGGGGCCCGGCGGGTGCCGTCCACTTCGTCCTGACCCGTCCTACCCGGCGAGGCGGACGTTCGAACCCCGCACCGTGATCTCCACGCCGTCCTTCGCAGCCTGGACGCTGTCGAGCTTGATGCCGCCGGGCAGGCCGTCGATCTTCTGCTCGAAGTCGGTGATCGTCCGCACCCGGTTCTCGGCGACGTCCGCGCCGCCGAAGGCCGGCAGCTTGTCCGCGTGCACCCGCACGGTGTCGCCCTCGGCGGTGACGGTGCTGAGGACGGAGACCGGCTGCGGCAGCTTGGCGCCCAGGACGGTCGCCTCGACGGACACCTTGATCTTGCCGTCGCCACCGTCGGAGAGGCCGACGACCCGGGCGGTGACGCCCGGGGCGACCTGCGTGGACTCGGACTTGGCGGTCTTCAGCAGCTCGGCGTACGAGATGGAGGCGGTGCCGGTGGCGGTGGCGGCCGTGGCGGAGCTGTAGTCGCCGGAGAACTCGACGCCCTTCATGTTCGCCTGGAGGTCGTCGATGCGGATGGTCCCGCCGTCGGCGGTGGCCTCGTAGTCCTTGATGCCGACCTCGACGTCGTCCAGCGTGCCGCCGACGACCTGGGTGAGGAACGGGAAGCCCTTGATGGACACGTCCGGGGTGGCCGCGAGGTTCTCGGTGGCCTGGAGCTTGCCGGCGGCCTCGTCCTCGGCGAACCCGACGGCGAGCCGGTCGGCCAGCACGAACAGGCCGCCCAGGATCACCACGACGATGAGCAGTATGCGCAGGGCTCGCATGGTCCGGTCTTCCCCCACCTCGACGGTCGTCCACGACGACGGTTTCCCGACGACCGGGCGGCCGTCCACGCCGTGAGACTAACCCCGCCGCGGGACCGGACCGCCGGATTGTCGATCACCTGTGACAGGCGCGACCGCCGGCGGCCCGGGCCGACGCGTCAGCCCAGGGCCCGCCCGAGCAGGTACACCGCGGGGGCCGCGGCGGCCAGCGGCAGGGCGACGCCCGCCGTGAAGTGGACGAAGCGCGAGGGGTAGTCGTAGCTCGCCACCCGGTGCCCGATCAGCGCGCACACGGCGGCACCGGCGCCGAGCAGGGCGCCCGCGGCTCCCGTCCCGGTCAGCGCGCCGGCCAGGGCCCCCGCCCCCGCGGCGGCGAGCAGCGCGGCGGCCACGGACGCCGGCGTGGGCAGCGGCAGCGCCCGCACCAGGACCGCGACGGCCACCGCGGCGGCGCCGACGGTCACCGCGTCGCCGTGCGCGGCGAGGTATCCGGCCGCGACGATCGCCAGGGCGGCCGAGGCCACCGTCGCCATCAGGCCGTACATGCGCTCGTCGGGGTCGGCGTGCGAGCGGAGCTGGAGCACGAGCGTGAGCAGCACCCAGACGCCCAGCGTGCCGAGGATGGCCGCCGGGGTGCGGCCGGAGGCGAGCAGTGCCACGTCCGCCGTGAGCGCGCCCGCGAAGGCCAGCGCGATGCCCTGCCGGGCGGGCCACATGCCGTTCAGCCGGAACCAGCCGGCGGCCGTCACCGCCTGCAGCGCGACGAGCGGGACGACGAGGGCGTACGGCCCGATCGCGGCGGCGCCCGCGAGCAGCAGCCCGAGCAGCGCGGTCAGTCCGGCCGGCTGCACACCCGGCTCGATGATCGGGGAGCGGCCCTCGAGCCGGGCCCGCTGCGCGTCCGTGATGCGGGCGTTGCCCGCGACGGTCGCCGGGCCGTACTCCGGTTCGGCGGCGGGCGTGGGCGGGGTCTGCGCGGAGGCGTGCGGGTGCGCGGGAGCCTGCGCGTGCGAGGCGGCCTGCGGGTGGCCGGGGGCCTGGGTGTAGCCGGGGGCCTGCGTATGGCCCGGGCCGGCCCAGCCTGCCTCCTGGTACCCGGGGGCCGGAGCCTGGTGTCCGCCGTAGACGGCGCCGGCGCCCTGCGAGGGCATGTACGCCGTCTCCTCGGCGGCCGGGGCCACCGGGGGCTGCACCTGGGTCTCCCAGGTCTGTCCCTGCCACTGCTGCGTGTACTGCCGATCCGCCTGCGGGTCGTCGTACGGCTGCTGCTGCGGCCACCCCTGGGGCGGGTGCTGCTGCCGGTACGGGTCGTACCCGTCGTATCCCTGATACGGCTGGTCGCTCATCGTCACCCTCCTGCGAACGGCGGGAGCACCTCGACCGTGCCGCCGTCGGCCAGCCGTACCGTCTCATGCCCGCGGGTGCCCACGGGGTCACCGTCGACGAGGAACGAGCAGCGCCGCAGGACGCGCTCCAGCTCACCGGGGTGCCGCTCGCGTACGGCGTCCAGCGCCTCGGCGAGCGTGGCCGCGTCGAACGCGTCCTCCGCCACCCCGGCCGCGGCCTTCGCGGCGGCCCAGTAGCGCACCGTGACCTTTGCCATCCCGTCCCTCGATCGGTCGTCTGTGTACACGGTCAGGCTAGCCGCACCGGGTGACGGCCCAGTCCCCGATCCGGGCGAGCAGATCGTCGCCGGCCGCGTTCTCGGCGTGCCCCATGCCGGGCTCCAGCCAGAGATCGGCGTGGTCACCGGCCGCGGCGGCCAACATCCGGGGGTGGTCGAGGGGGAAGTAGCCGTCGCGGTCGCCGTGCACGATCAGCAGCGGTGTCGGCGCGATGCGGGGCACCGCCTCGACCGGGGACAGGGGGACGGGGTCCCACTCGCGGTGGTGGATGCGGACGCGGAAGCCGTAGCGGCCCACCAGCCGGCCCTCGGGGCGGGTGACCATCCAGTGCAGCCGGCGCATCAGCGGGGTGCCCCGGTAGTACCAGCGGGCGGGCGCGCTCACCGAGACGACCGCGTCCGTGCGGGCGTCGTCGTCGCGGTGCAGGGCCGCGTGGCGCAGGACCACCGAGCCGCCCATGGAGAAGCCGACGGTCACCACGCGCGCGTGCCCGAGGCCGCGCGCCCACCGCACGGCCGCCGCCAGGTCCAGCACCTCCCGGTCGCCGACCGTCGAACGGCCGCCCGACGCCCCGTGGCCGCGGAAGGAGAAGGTGACGACCGCGCCGTACCGCCGGAGCACGCCCGCCACCCGTCGAACATGCGGCCGGTCGGCGTCGCCCGTGAAGCCGTGCGCGACGACGAACACCGGGTCACCGCCGGACGACCGGGAGGTGTCGTATACGGCCCGGCCCGGGTCGTATACGGAATCGACGGCCACGCCGTCCGCCGTGCGCAGGAACGTCCGGATAGGTACCCGTCCATCCGTCTCGGAATTCGGACGAACCGTGGATCGTGCCCCATGACCTGCCGGACCGTTGCTCATGTGGGCTATTCTGCTGGCAGAGGACTCGGGCAGCGTTGCCCCCGGGTCCTTTTGTGCTTTCGGAAGCGTTGTATACGACGCGGGAGACCGCGGGTGTACGGGGCCTTTCGGGATCGCAGAGCAGTTCCGTACCGCACACGTCCTCGCAGGGACCGAGGAGGAACCAGACGTATGAGTTCTCTGCTGCTCCTGACCAACGCCCTCCAGCCGTCGACGGAGGTGCTCCCCGCACTCGGCCTGCTGCTGCACAACGTGCGCGTGGCCCCCGCCGAAGGCCCCGCCCTCGTCGACACCCCCGGCGCCGACGTCATCCTGGTCGACGGCCGGCGCGACCTGCCGCAGGTGCGCAGCCTCTGCCAGCTGCTGCGCTCCACCGGCCCCGGCTGTCCGCTCGTCCTGGTCGTCACCGAGGGCGGCCTCGCCGCCGTCACCGCCGACTGGGGCATCGACGACGTCCTGCTCGACACGGCGGGCCCCGCCGAGGTCGAGGCCCGGCTGCGGCTCGCCATGGGCCGCCAGCAGATCGTCAACGACGACTCCCCCATGGAGATCCGCAACGGCGACCTGTCCGTGGACGAGGCCACCTACAGCGCGAAACTGAAGGGCCGGGTCCTCGACCTGACCTTCAAGGAGTTCGAGCTGCTGAAATACCTCGCCCAGCACCCGGGCCGCGTCTTCACCCGTGCCCAGCTCCTCCAGGAGGTCTGGGGCTACGACTACTTCGGCGGCACCCGGACGGTCGACGTGCACGTACGGCGGCTGCGCGCGAAGCTCGGCCCCGAGCACGAGTCGCTGATCGGCACCGTCCGCAACGTCGGTTATCGATTCGTTACCCCGGAGAAGCCGGAGCGCTCCGCCGAGGAGCCGAAGGCCGCGGCGGGGCGGGCAAAGCCGGTGGATGCGGACACAGCGGCCGCCCTGGACGCCACCGAGGTCCGGGCCGACGCGTAGCGGCACCCCGGGCGGGGCGCACCGGCGCGGCCGGGCCCCGTCCGGCATACGGGACGCTCCCGCACGCCCTGCCCAGAGCGGGTCCATCCGCGTAGACTCCGCGCGTGGCCAAGGTGACTCGCGATGACGTCGCACGACTGGCGGGGACATCGACCGCCGTCGTCAGCTATGTCATCAACAACGGACCCCGGCCGGTCGCCCCGGCCACCCGCGAGCGTGTGCTCGCCGCGATCAAGGAGCTGGGCTACCGGCCCGACCGGGTCGCGCAGGCGATGGCCTCGCGGCGCACGGACCTCATAGGCCTGATCGTGCCGGACGCCCGCCAGCCCTTCTTCGGGGAGATGGCGCACGCGGTCGAGTGGGCCGCCGCCGAGCGCGGGAAGATGGTCCTCGTCGGCAACTCCGACTACGTCGGCGAGCGCGAGGTGCACTATCTGCGGGCGTTCCTCGGGATGCGCGTCTCCGGGCTCATCCTCGTCTCGCACGCCCTGAACGACCTGGCCGCCGCCGAGATCGAGGCGTGGGACGCCCGGGTCGTCCTGCTGCACGAGCGGCCCGAGGCCATCGACGACGTCGCCGTCGTCACCGACGACCTGGGCGGCGCCCAGCTCGCCGTACGCCATCTGCTGGAGCACGGATACCCGTACGTCGCCTGTATGGGCGGCACCGCGGAGACCCCGGCGGTCGGCGACCCGGTCTCCGACCACGTCGAGGGCTGGAAGCGGGCCATGGCGGAGGCCGGCCTGCCCACCGAGGGACGGCTCTTCGAGGCTCCGTACAACCGCTACGACGCCTACCGCATAGCGCTGGACATCCTGTCCGGGCCGCGGCGGCCCCCCGCGATCTTCTGCTCCACCGACGACCAGGCCATCGGCGTGCTGCGCGCGGCGCGCGAGCTGCGCATCGACGTCCCCGGCGAGCTGGCCGTCGCCGGCTTCGACGACATCAAGGAGGCGGCTCTGGCGGACCCGCCGCTGACGACGGTCGCCTCCGACCGCTCGGCCATGGCGCGCGCCGCCGTCGACCTCGTCCTGGACGACGGGGTGCGGGTCGCGGGATCGCGCCGGGAGCGGCTGAAGGTGTTCCCCTCGCGGCTCGTCCAGCGCCAGTCCTGCGGCTGCGCCTGACCGGTCTCCGGCCGTCTTTATATCGGGCATACGGTCTTCTGCCGGGCTTCTCAGCCCGCCCTCAGGAAGCTCTCATCCTCGGACGCCACGCTCGGTCGTATGAGCGAGAGCTACCGCCGCAGCGGCGACGACGACCCGTACCAGGGCGCCCAGCAGCACGCCTCCTCCCCCGTGAACCCGGAATGGCCGCCCCCGCCGGCCCACCCGGCCGGTCACCCCGTGGGCGGGACGGCGCCCACCGCTCTCCTCTCCGAGCCGGCCGCCCAGCCGCCGGCCGGGCGGCGCCGCAGGCGCGGCCGCCCCGTCGCCCTCCTCGCCGCCGTGGCGATCGTCGCCGCGGCCATCGGCGGCGGCACCGCCTACGGCATCCAGGAGCTGACCCGCGACGACACCGCGGCCACCGCGGCGCCCGCCGGCACCACCGTCGTCCCCTCCAGCCAGAAGGGCACGGTCGCCGGGGTCGCCAAGGCGGTCAGCCCGAGCATCGTGGAGATCAAGGCGCAGTCGAACGCCGGCACCTCCACCGGCTCCGGCGTGATCATCACGAGCGACGGCGAGATCGTCACCAACAACCACGTCGTCTCCGGCGCCTCCCAGGTCACCGTGCGGACGGACGACGGCAAGCAGTACACCGCCGACGTCGTCGGCACCGACAGCGGCAAGGACCTCGCGCTGATCAAGCTGAAGGGCGCTTCCGGGCTGACGGCGGCCACCCTCGGCGACTCCGGCGGGGTCCAGGTCGGCGACCAGGTCGTGGCGATCGGCTCGCCCGAGGGCCTGACCGGCACGGTCACCAGCGGCATCGTCTCCGCGCTCGACCGCGACGTGACGGTCTCCACGGACGAGGGGCAGCAGCAACAGCAGCCGGACGGCGGCTGGCCGTTCGAGTTCGGCGGCCGGCAGTTCAACGGCGACACCGGCTCGTCGACGACGACGTACAAGGCGATCCAGACGGACGCGTCGCTGAACCCCGGCAACTCCGGTGGCGCGCTCATCGACATGAACGGGCACATCATCGGCATCAACTCGGCGATGTACTCGGCCGCGGGGTCGTCGGGCTCCTCCGACGCCGGCAGCGTCGGCCTGGGCTTCGCCATCCCCGTGAACACGGTCAAGGCCGACCTGGCCAAGCTGCGGGCGGGATCACAGAGCTGAGAAGGCCGTGAACCGTGCGAGGCTGAAGAGGTCCGGTCCCTGGACGCCCGCACACCCGCCCCCGTCCCGTCGCACCCGAGGAACCCGAGCCGATGAGCCCCGCCGACGCCGACCGTGACCCGCAGCGCATCCTGATCGTCGACGACGAGCCGGCGGTGCGCGAGGCCCTCCAGCGCAGCCTCGCCTTCGAGGGCTACGACACCGAGGTCGCGGTCGACGGCGCGGACGCCTTGGAGAAGGCGGCCGCCTACCGGCCCGATCTGGTCGTCCTCGACATCCAGATGCCCCGGATGGACGGCCTCACCGCCGCCCGACGGGTCCGCGCCGCCGGTGACACCACGCCGATCCTGATGCTCACCGCCCGCGACACCGTCGGCGACCGCGTCACCGGCCTCGACGCCGGCGCCGACGACTACCTCGTCAAGCCGTTCGAACTGGACGAGCTGTTCGCCCGGGTCCGCGCACTGCTGCGGCGCAGCTCGTACGCGGCGGCCGGCGCGGACCGGGCGGACGACGAGGAGGTGCTGACCTTCGCCGACCTGCGGATGAACCTCGCGACCCGGGAGGTCTTCCGCGGCGGGCGGCCCGTGGAGCTGACCCGCACGGAGTTCACGCTGCTGGAGATGTTCCTGGCGCACCCCCGGCAGGTCCTGACCCGGGAGCAGATCCTGAAGGCCGTCTGGGGCTTCGACTTCGAGCCCTCCTCCAACTCCCTCGACGTCTACGTCATGTATCTGCGCCGCAAGACGGAGGCGGGCGGCGAGCCGCGGCTCGTCCACACCGTCCGGGGCGTGGGCTACGTGCTGCGCCAGGGCGGCGCCGAGTGAGCAGGGCGCTGCGCCGCCTCCGTACGCTGCCGATCCGCACCCGGCTGTCGCTGCTGGTGGCGGCGGCGGTGGCGTTCGCGGTGGCGGCGGTGTCGGTGACGTGCTGGTTCCTGGTGCAGGGGAAGCTGTACGAGCAGCTGAACGACGACCTGCGCCAGGCGGTGCGCACGAAGCCCGGGCAGTGGGTCGAGCTGCAGCGCGCGCTCACCGACTGCACCACGTCCCCGCAGGACCCGGGGCCCTTCCGCAACCTGTACACCCAGATCGTCAAGGCCGACGGGACGCCCTGCGTCACGGCCGACTCGATCGGCGCGGTCAAGGTCACCCAGTCCGACAAGGACGTCATCAGGGACGGGGCCACCAGCAAGGGCGTCATCCACAACAGCACGGCCGAGGACGGCACCCCGGTCCGGGTCATCACCGTGCCGCAGCTCGCCCAGGACGCCGGCACCGGACGGCAGTCCTACGTCGCCATCAGCATCGCCGTGTCGCTGGAGGGCACCCGCGCCACCCTCAGCGACCTCGCCCTGATCCTCCTCCTCGTCTCCGGCGTCGGAGTCGTCGGCGCCGGGGCGGCGGGGCTCGCGGTCGCGCGGGCCGGGCTGCGTCCCGTCGACAAGCTCACCGAGGCCGTCGAGCACGTGGCCCGCACCGAGGACCTCGGCATCCGCATCCCCGTGGAGGACGACGCCGAGGACGAGATCGCCCGGCTCTCCCGCTCCTTCAACTCCATGACGTCCTCGCTGGCCAGCTCCCACGAGCTGCAGCAGCAGCTGATCGCCGACGCCGGGCACGAACTGCGCACGCCCCTCACCTCGCTGCGCACCAACATCGAACTGCTCACCCGCAGCGAGGAGACCGGCCGCCCGCTCCCCGAGGCCGACCGCAAGGCCCTGCTGGCCTCGGTGAAGGCGCAGATGACCGAACTGGCCGCCCTGATCGGCGATCTGCAGGAGCTGTCCCGGCCGCAGGGCCAGCGCGGCGAGCGGGTCCAGGTGGTCTCCCTGACGGACACCGTGGAGGCCGCGCTGCGCCGGGTGCGGCTGCGCGGCCCGGAGCTGACCATCGATACCGACCTGCGCCCCTGGTACGTCCGCGCGGAACCGGCGGCGCTGGAGCGCGCCGTCGTCAACATCCTCGACAACGCGGTGAAGTTCAGCCCCGCCGACGGCACCATCGAGGTGGCGCTGGCCGACGGCGTCCTCACGGTCCGCGACCACGGCCCGGGCATCGCCGCCGACGAACTGCCGTACGTCTTCGACCGCTTCTGGCGCTCGCCGAGCGCGCGGGCGCTGCCCGGTTCGGGCCTCGGCCTGTCCATCGTGGCCCGCACGGTCGAGCAGTCCGGCGGTCAGGTCGCGCTGACCCGCGCCGAGGACGGTGGCACGGTCGCGACCGTACGGCTGCCGGGCGCGCCGACGCCGCCGCCCGGGACGCCGTAGGGCGCGTTCCGCAAGTCCCGTCTCAGCGGGGGCCGGCCGCGCGGCGCATGACCTCGGCGGCCAGGTGGACCGCCGCGTCGCGGGTGGCGGTGGCGAGCATGTCGGTCCGGATGGGGCCGCCCTGTGCGAGGTGCCGGTCGTAGGGGAGCAGGACGACGGGGACGCCGGGCTCGCGCAGATGGGCGACGGCCGTGCGCTCGTCGAGGGTGGCGTCCGGGGTGGCGGCGCTGAGGGCGACGACCGTGGTGTGCAGCGCGGAGTGCGGGAGCCGGGCGAGCCAGTCCAGCACCTGGCGGGTGCCGTGGATGCCCTCGGCGGTCATCGGGGCGACCACGACCCGGGCGTGCGCGGTGTCCATCGCCGTCCGCGCCACCTCGCCGGGCAGTGTCTCGCTGTCGACGACGGTGACCGCGAAGTAGCGGCGCAGCGCGAGGGTCACGGTCCGGTAGGTCCGTACGTCCAGCGGGGCGCCGACCCGGCCCTGGCTCGCGGGCAGCAGCCAGCCGCCGTCCTGGACCGGCACCAGATAGCCGGTGAGGTCGGTGAGCCCCATCGACGGGGTGAGGATCGAGGCGAGGTCGGCGCAGGTCCAGCGCACGGTCTTGGCGCCCATGCGCATCGGGAGCGTGCCGAGGGCGGCGTCGGCCTCCAGGGTGAGGACGGGGTCGTGCCGGTAGTGGTTGAAGGTGCGTCCGAGGAGGGCGGCGACGGTGGACTTGCCGACGCCGCCGCGGATCGAGGTGACGGCGACGACCCGTCCGGTGGTGACCGGCTGCTGCACCTCGCGGGCGAGCCGCGTCTGCTCGGTGACCTCCTGCGCGGCGGAGGCGGTCAGGCGGCGCAGCGAGGCGCCCGCCCGGCGGGCGGCCGTGTCGCCGTGCTGCGGGCGGCCGAGGGCGACGGCCAGGCGGGGGTCGACGGTCGGCACCGACTCGGGCGTCCCGCGGCCGTGGTCGGGCACGAAGGTCCCTCGCGGGACCGGGGGCGGGGGTGACTGCCCGGCGTCCGGCGCGGGCCCGAGCGGGCCGCGGTGTGCGTCCTGAGTCCCCGTCACGCTGTCACCCTGCCCTACGCGAAGCCACCGGACACCACGACCGCCGCCGGGACCAGGGCGAGCACGGCCCACGGCTCCAGCAGGTCGGCGGCCCGGCGCAGCCGTGCGCGCGGCGTCTCCGACGGGTGCACGGTCAACTGCAGCACCGCGAGCAGGGCGAGGACGACGATCCCGGGCTCCCCCCAGAGGGCGGCGAGCCGCACCACGACGACGGCGGCGGCCAGCAGGAGCGCCCCGACCTCGACGGTGAGGGGGAACGCGCGGGCGCGCAGCACGAGGACGACGGCCAGCAGGACGGCGAGCGTGACCGTCCCCGCCGTGGCGGTGCGCAGCAGGAGCACGCCCGAGGCGCCGGCGGCCAGGGCGAGCACCACGGTCGCCGGGGCCAGCGCGCGGTGGGTCACCGCGAGGGCGGTGCCGGCGTCGTGGCGGCTGACGGAGGCGCCGGCGGAGCGCCGGTCGTCGAGGGCGGTGAGGCCGGACGCCGTCAGGGCGAGCCGCGGGAGCACGCCGAGGGCGAGTCCGGCGGCCACGGCCGGGAGGGCGGCGGCCCGGCTCTGCCGTACGGCCGTGTCCGCCCCGCCCTGGAACAGGACGGCCGCCTCGCCCAGCACGAGACAGCCGAGGACGGCGGCGGCGCAGATCAGCGCGGGACGCCCCAGGGGGGTGCACCAGCCCGCGAGCGCGAGCGCGGCCGCCACGGCCGCGGCGAGCCCGGCGGCCCGCAGCGGGCCCGGCCAGCCGTGGGCGCCGGCCGAGGCCCATACGCCGACGACGGCCAGGGCGGCGGCCAGCGCCAGCAGGGTGACGGCGGTCGTGGAGCGCCCGGCCCGCCCGCACAGGGCACCGGCCCCTGCCGCGACCGGGGCGATGACGAGCAGGACGGCGCCGACGGTGGCCGGGTCGAGGCGGTGGAGGGCGAGGACGGCGGCGGCCGACGCCCAGAGCACGGCGGCGGCGGCGCCGGCGCCGGTGGCGCGTCGTGTGGCGGGCCGCCATCGCCAGGCCCGCGTCCCGAGGTCGTCGGCGGACGCGTCGGTGGCGTCGTACCCGGCGGGGCCGCGGGGAAGGACCTCCGGCGCCGGCGTGCGCGCGGACCCCGTGGTTGTCACGCGCCCGAACCTACCACCGGCCGGCGCGGGTGGATGGAGAGGGAGTGAGGGAAGCGGGCCGGTCCGTCGAAGGTCCGGCCCACGCCCGTGACCTGGGCTGTTCCCGGGCCGTCACCTCCGGCCGACCGCGAGGTCCGTGCCCTTCGGGCGGACCCGGACGCCGTCCTTCTGTACGGGGGGGGGAACGCACCGGTCCGTCCGACCGTGCGCGCTCCCCCCACCCGCGACCGCTACCGGGGGTTCGCGATCAGTTCACGCCTCTCCCCCGGCGCGGTGACGTCCTACTGGACGACGGTGATGCGGTCCGCCGCAGGGGGCGCGATCGGGCTCGCCGGCGTGGAGTTGGCCGTCAGGTAGTTCTGCAGCACCGTCAGGTCGTCCGTGCCGACGAGCGGGTTCGTGCCCTGGCCGAGGGTGGTGAAGCCGTCGCCGCCGCCCGCGAGGAAGTTGTTCATCGCGACGCGGTAGGTGGCGGCCGGGTCGATCGCGGCGCCGTTCAGCTTGATGGAGTCCGTCACCACACGGTCCGCGCCCGACTTGGTCAGGTCCAGCGTGTAGGTGAGGCCCGCGGAGATCTGAAGGATCTTCGGCGAGGCCGCGTTGGTGCCGCTGACCTGCTCCTTGAGCACCTGGATGAGCTGGGCGCCGGTGAGGCTCTGGAGGTTCACCGTGTTGGAGAACGGCTGCACCGTGAAGCCCTCGGCGTAGGTGACCACACCGTCGCCCTCGGCGCCCTTGGCCGCGTAGGTCAGGGGTGCCCGGATGCCGCCGGGGTTCATCAGCGCCAGGTCCGTCTCCGGGTCCAGCTCCTTGCCGTACGCCAACTGGGCGTCGGCGATCAGGTCGCCGAGCGGGGACTCGGTGCCGGCGGTGGTGATGTCGGCGGAGATGTAGCCGATCGGGCGGTTGCCGATGGGGGCCGCGAGGGTGTTCCACTTCGAGATCAGCGCGGTCATGTCGGGTGCCTTGGTGACGTCCCGGCTGACCACGTGGTTCGCGGACTTCACGGACGTACGCGCGATGTCGCCGGTGTGGCGGTCGTACGTCAGCGTGGTGTCGGTGTAGAGGCGGCCGAAGGACGAGGCCGAGGTGACCATGCGGGGCTTGCCCGACGGGTCGGGGATCGTGCACACGTACGCGTTGTGCGTGTGACCGGTGACCAGCGCGTCCACCGACGGCGACACGTTCTTCGCGATGTCCACGATCGGCCCGGAGACGCCGGAGCCGGCGCTCCCGGAGTCACAGTCGTAGTTGTACGAGGTGGAGGCCGGGAAGCCGCCCTCGTGGATGAGGGCCACGATCGACTTCACGCCCTGGCGCTGCAGCTCCTTGGCGTACTTGTTGATCGTCTCGACCTCGTCCTTGAACTTGAGGCCCTTGACGCCCTCGGCGGAGACGACGCCCGGGGTGTTCTCCAGGGTCACCCCGATGAAGCCGATCTTGACGTCCTTCTTCTTCCACACCCAGTAGGGCTTGAGGATCGGCTTGCCGCTCTTCTCGTTCAGGACGTTCGCGGCGAGGTACGGGAAGTCGGCGCCCTTGAACTTCTCGTCCGCGTAGCAGCCGTCGGTGGGGTGGCAGCCGCCGTTCTGCAGGCGGGCCAGCTCCTTGGAGCCCTCGTCGAACTCGTGGTTGCCGACGGAGGTGACGTCCAGCTTCAGCTTGTTCAGCGCCTCGATGGTGGGCTCGTCGTGGAACAGGCCCGAGATCAGCGGGGAGGCGCCGACCATGTCGCCGCCGGCCGCGGTGACGGAGTACTTCTTGCCGGCGCGCGCCTGGCGCAGATGCGTGGCCAGGTACTCCACGCCGCCCGCGTCGATGGTCTTCGTGGTGCCGTCGGCCTGGAGTTCGGTGACCCGGCCGGAGGAGCCGGACGGCGGCTCCAGGTTGCCGTGCAGGTCGTTGAAGGACAGCAGCTGCACGTCCTGGTAGCGGCCGGTGTGGTGGCCGTGCCCGTGGCCGCCCTTGCCGGACTCCGGCGAGGCGGTCGCGGGGAGCGCCGCGGCGAGCGCGCCGACGGTGGCGAGCCCGGCGGCCGTCGCGACCAGTGCGTATGTACGGCGTCTGCGGTGCTGCTGGTGGGATGTGGCTGACATCCGCCCCCCTGTGGGTCGTGAGTGGCATGGGCCCGTCGGGCGGCAGCCTAGAGTCAACGCGCGTAGCGCGACAGGGGGTTCCGGGTTACACCTTGGTTGCTTCTGTGCCGCGACTTTGCCCGGGGCGCCCCTTACCCTCGTACGCATGACCAGCGACGACATCGCCCGATCCGTATCGTCCCGTTCCGTCGAGACCTACTCCGTCCTGTCCCCGGAGCAGACCGAGGCCGTCCTCGAACTGCTGGCGGAGGCCGCCCGGGTCGACGGGCAGCAGGCGGTGTCCGAACAGGGCCGGCTCCAGTTGCGCCACGGCGTGTCGGCCGGTGACGGCGGGGGCCGTGCGGGCGTCTCGCATCTGCTGCTGACCGCGGACGGCCAACTCGTCGGATACGCCCAGCTGGAGGACACCGACCCGGTGGAGGCGCCGGCCGCCGAGCTGGTCGTGCACCCCTCGCACCGGGGTCACGGCCATGGGCGCGCTCTCGGTACGGCCCTTCTGGCGGCCTCCGGCAAGCGGCTGCGGGTGTGGGCGCACGGCGGGCACTCCGCCGCCCGGCATCTCGCCCAGGTACTGGGGCTGACCCTGTTCCGTGAACTGCGGCAGATGCGGATGCCGTTGACCGGGCTCGAGCTGCCGGAGCCGGTGCTTCCGGAGGGCGTCACGATCCGCACGTTCGTGCCGGGGCAGGACGACGCGGCCTGGCTCGCGGTGAACGCCGCCGCGTTCGCCCACCATCCCGAGCAGGGCTCCCTGACCCAGCGCGACCTCGACGACCGCAAGGCCGAGCCGTGGTTCGACCCGGCGGGCTTCTTCCTGGCCGAACGCGACGGCGAACTGGTCGGCTTCCACTGGACGAAGGTCCACGCGGAGGAGCGGCTCGGCGAGGTGTACGTCGTCGGGGTGCGCCCGGGCGCCCAGGGCGGCGGCCTCGGCAAGGCCCTGACGACGGTGGGTCTGCGGCATCTGGCGGCGCAGGGGATGCCGACGGCGATGCTGTACGTCGACGCGGACAACAAGGCGGCGGTGTCCGTCTACGAACGCCTCGGGTTCACGACGTACGAGACGGACCTGATGTACCGCACGGAGACCTGAGCCCTCCTCACCCGACGGGCCGGGCCCGGACCACGAGGACGTCGAGCGCGTGCTCGTCGCCGGCGAGGGACAGCCCGGCCCAGCGCGCCTGCGCGGCGAGCAGGCTGAAGGCGCGCTGCGGCGCGCAGGTCACGTCGCCGGCATCGGTGCCGTCCTCGCCGCCCAGCCGCTCCGCCACCGCCCGGGCGGCCGCCTCGGCGTCGGCGGCGTGCGGGCCCAGCGCGGTGGGCACCGGCTTGCCCTCCCCCGACACGAACGCCTCCACGAGCAGCAGCGGGGCCCCGCCGTCCGCCGTACCGCGCCAGCGCCGTGGCTGCGTGGTGGCCGCGAGTCCGGGCAGCGCGCGGGCGATTCCCGCCAGCAGCCACGCCCCCTGCGCCAGCCCGGTCGCCAGCGCCCCGGCCCCCGCACTCGCCGACCAGGCCCGGTTCCCCTCCCCGGCCCGGCCCTTCCCCAGCAGCCGCCAGTCGTCGGGCACGGGCACGGACATCGGCGCCTCCAGCGCCAGCACCGCGGCGCTCCCGTCCGCGAGGGCGGCGGTGAGCGCCTCCACCGCGCCCGCGGGGTCGTCGCCGTGCGCGGTGAGCGTGCGCCCCGGTACGTCGATGGCCGCCCAGGCGAAGGAGCCCGTGCGGACGGAGCCCACGTCGACGGCGACCACACGCGCTGGCGATCCGGCCACGCGCCCCTCCCCCTGTCGTCGAGTCCGGTCACCGTACCGGACCCGCTTGACATCGCGACCCCCTTCCACCACCCTTTCACTACTCAATTAGTGAAAGGGTGGTGGAACGCGATGATCGAGTACCGCATCGACCGGCGCTCCGGCGTCGCCACCTACGTGCAGATCGTGCAGCAGACCAAACAGGCGCTGCGGCTCGGGCTGCTGGAGCCCGGGGACAAACTGCCCACCGCCCGGGAGGTCGTCGAGGCGACCGCCATCAACCCGAACACCGTCCTCAAGGCGTACCGCGAACTGGAGCGCGAGGGACTGGTCGAGGCGCGGCGGGGGCTCGGCACCTTCGTGCGGCGGGGGCTGAACACCGCGCCGGCGGACTCACCGCTGCGCGCCGAGCTGGACGCCTGGGCCGTCCGGGCCCGTGCGGCCGGGCTGGACCGCGACGACGTGGACGCGCTCTTCACTTCCGTACTGGACACACACTTCAAGGGGGACCCGTCATGACCGAGACCGCCATCGAGGCGGCCGGGCTGGGCATGCGGTTCGGGCGGCGGGGGAAGCCGGCGCTGGACGGCTGCGCGTTCCGGATCCCGGCGGGCGGCGTGTGCGCCGTCGTCGGCCCGAACGGCGCCGGCAAGTCGACCCTGCTGTCCCTGGCCGCCGGACTGACCCGGCCCACCGACGGCACGCTCACCGTCCTCGGCCGCTCCCCCGCCGAGGCCCGCGCCCGGGTCGGACACGTCGCCCAGGACAAGCCCCTGTACCCCCAGCTGACCGTCGCCGAGACCCTGCGCTGGGGCCGTGAGCTGAACACCGGCCGCTGGGACGACCGGGTCGCCGAGCGGATCGTCGCCGAGGGCGAGCTCGACCCGTACGCGAAGATCCGTACCCTGTCCGGCGGCCAGCGCACCCGCGTGGCGCTCGCCCTGGCCCTCGGCAAGCGGCCCGAACTGCTGCTCCTGGACGAGCCGATGGCCGACCTCGACCCGCTCGCCCGGCACCAGCTGACGGGGACGCTCATGGCCGACGCGGCCGAGCACGGCACCACGGTCGTGATGTCCTCGCACGTCGTCGCCGAGCTGGAGGGCTCCTGCGACCACCTCCTGCTGCTCGGCGCCGGACGGGTGCGCCTGTCCGGACCGCTGGACGACGTCCTGGCCGCGCACCGCCTGGTCACCGCGCGTGCCGACGCCTCCCTCGACCCGCACACCGTGGTCGAGGCGCGGACCACCGGCCGCGGGCTCACCGCCCTGATCCGGCCCGAGGGCCCGCTCGACCCCGCGTGGCAGGACACCGTCCCCACCCTGGAAGAGCTGGTCCTCGCCCATCTCCGTGCCCCTCAGGCACCCGCCCTGCGCCTCGACGACGCCCAGGAGGCCGCCGTATGACCGCCGTGACCCTCGAGACCACGGCGGCCGCCGACCGGCGCCGGGGACCCCGCGGCCTGCTCTGGGCGACGCTGCGGGTGCACCGCTCGGCGCTGTGGTTCTGGGTGATGCTGGTGGCCGTCTGCGCCGGCGTCCTGCTGTGGGCGTACGGCCCCGGCGCGGACGCCGCCTGGGCCGAGTACCGGTCCCGCGGCTGCCTCGACGGCCGGCCGCAGCTGGGCTGCGACATGGCGGGCGACGCCGCGGGGCTCTACCACAGCGCCACGGCGCTGGCCGGCGGGCTCATCGGGCTCGTCCCCTTCCTCACCGCCGCCTGGGCCGGAGCCGTGCTCATCGGGCGGGAGCTGGAGAGCGGCACGGCCCGGCTGGCCTGGACGCAGTCGGTCTCCCCGTCCCGCTGGCTCGCCGCCAAGCTCGCCGTCCCCGCCGCGCTGCTGGTGGCCGGCATGCTCGTCCTCACGCTGCTGCACCGCCTGCTGTTCGGCTCCGACGGCGCGCTGCGCACGACCATCGGGGCAGCCGACTGGTACCAGAGCCCGGCCTACGAGGCCAACGGCACCCTCGCCACCGCCTACGCCCTGCTGGGCCTGGCCGTCGGCGCCCTCGCGGGCCTGCTCCTGCGCCGCGCCGTGCCCGCGCTGGGCACGGCGGTCCTCGCCCTCGGCGCCCTGACGATCGTCCTCGGCGATCTGCGCCCGTACCTGTGGCCGGTCAGGACGCAGACCGGCGAGGAGTACCCCGAGTGGACCGGCATGGTCGTCGACGACGGCGCCCTGACCTCCGGCGGCGCCCGCGTCAGCGACCCGCTGTGCGTGGACGACGCCCGCTGCCTGGCCGAGCACGACATCGTCGGCTACTACCGCGACTTCCACCCGGCCTCGCACTTCTGGCCCCTGCACCTGGTCGAGACGGCCATCGTCCTGGCCCTGGCGGCCCTCGCGGTCCTGGTCTCCTTCCGTCTGCTGAACCGCCGCACCGCGCGAGCCGTATGAGGGGAGCGGCCGCTCCTCGCGCGCGTCCGCACGTCTCTCCACGGGGGGAGGGACGTGCGGACGCGCGCGGGCCGCGTCCCGCTTCACCGCACGCCATGTCCTGGTAACCGGCGGTTAAGACAGCCTTGGGACGCTCGGCCCATGACTCCCGCCGTGCCAGAGCCCACGCCGCCTCCGCACGCGGGCGCGGGGAACGGGAACGTGCGACGCCTCCCAGCGACGCTCCCACCCGCCCGTTCCGACGCGCCTGTACGCCTCGATGCGCGGAACAATGGGCGTATGAGCCAGCCCTCGAACGCCCCGGCACAGGTCCAGCCCGCGCAGCCCTCCGTGGGCTCCATCGCGGCGCACCGCCCGCACACCGTCACCTCGGCGGTCGTCTCCGACCTGGAACCCGACATCGACGCCGATCTCGACGCCTACGACGTCGGCGAGGTCGAGGGCGTCCAGCTCCCCCAGGGCCGCTTCCTCGACCGGGAGCGCAGCTGGCTGGCGTTCAACGAGCGGGTGCTCGAACTCGCCGAGGACCCGGCCACCCCGCTGCTGGAGCGGGCCAACTTCCTCGCCATCTTCGCCAGCAACCTGGACGAGTTCTTCATGGTCCGGGTGGCCGGACTGAAGCGCCGCATAGCCACCGGCGTGGCCACCCGCTCCGCGTCCGGACTCCAGCCGCGCGAGGTGCTGGAGATGATCTGGGCCCGTTCGCGCGAGCTCATGGCCCGGCACGCCGCCTGCTACCACGAGGACGTGGCCCCCGCCCTCGCGGAGGAGGGCATCCACCTGGTCCGCTGGAACGAGCTGACGGAGAAGGAGCAGGCCCGCCTCTTCACCCTGTTCCGGCACCAGATCTTCCCGGTGCTGACCCCGCTGGCGGTCGACCCGGCGCACCCCTTCCCGTACATCTCCGGGCTCTCCCTGAACCTGGCCGTCCGGGTCCGCAACCCCGTCACCGGCACCCCGCACTTCGCCCGCGTCAAGGTGCCCCCGCTGCTCTCCCGCTTCCTGGAGGCCTCCCCCGGCCGGTACGTCCCGCTGGAGGACGTCATCGCCGCGCACCTGGAGGAGCTGTTCCCGGGCATGGAGGTGCTGGAGCACCACGCGTTCCGGGTGACCCGCAACGAGGACCTGGAGGTCGAGGAGGACGACGCGGAGAACCTCCTGCAGGCCCTGGAGAAGGAGCTCATGCGGCGCCGCTTCGGCCCGCCGGTGCGCCTGGAGGTCGAGGAGAACATCAACCAAGAGGTCCTGGACCTGCTGGTGCGCGAGCTGAAGATCAGTGAGGCCGAGGTGTACCCGCTCACCGGCCCCCTGGACCTCACCGGGCTCTTCCGGATCGCCTCCATCGACCGGCCCGAGCTGAAGTACCCGAAGTTCATCGCCGGCACCCACCGCGACCTCGCCGAGGTGGAGTCGGCGTCCGCGCCGGACATCTTCGCCGCGCTGCGCAGCCGGGACGTCCTGCTGCACCACCCGTACGACTCGTTCTCCACGTCTGTGCAGGCGTTCCTGGAGCAGGCGGCGGACGACCCGGACGTCCTCGCGATCAAGCAGACCCTGTACCGGACCTCCGGCGACTCCCCCATCGTCAACGCGCTCATCGACGCCGCCGAGGCCGGCAAGCAGGTCCTGGTCCTGGTCGAGATCAAGGCGCGCTTCGACGAGCACGCCAACATCAAGTGGGCCCGCAAGCTGGAGGAGGCCGGCTGCCACGTCGTGTACGGACTGGTCGGCCTGAAGACGCACTGCAAGCTGTCGCTGGTGGTCCGTCAGGAGGGCGAGACGCTGCGGCGCTACAGCCACGTCGGCACCGGCAACTACCACCCGAAGACGGCCCGCCTCTACGAGGACCTGGGGCTGCTCACCGCCGACCCGCAGGTCGGCGCGGACCTGTCCGACCTGTTCAACCGGCTGTCGGGCTACTCGCGCCGCGAGACCTACCGGCGCCTGCTGGTCGCGCCCAAGTCGCTGCGGGACGGCCTGATCGCCCGGATCAACAAGGAGGTCCAGCACCACCGTGCCGGACGTCCCGCCTACGTCCGCATCAAGGTCAACTCGATCGTCGACGAGGCCCTGATCGACGCCTGCTACGCCGCGTCCCAGGCGGGCGTGCCCGTGGACATCTGGGTGCGCGGCATCTGCGCGGTCCGCCCGGGCGTGACGGGCCTGTCGGAGAACGTCCGCGTCCGCTCGGTCCTCGGCCGCTTCCTGGAGCACTCCCGGGTCTTCGCGTTCGGCAACGGCGGGGAGCCCGAGGTGTGGATCGGCAGCGCCGACATGATGCACCGCAACCTCGACCGCCGTATCGAAGCCCTGGTCAGGGTCACCGACCCGGCCCACCGTGCGGCCCTGAACCGGCTCCTGGAGACCGGGATGTCGGACACCACCGCGTCCTGGCACCTCGGCCCGGACGGCGAGTGGACCCGGCACGCGACGGACGCGGAGGGCCAGCCCCTGCGCAACGTCCAGGAGATGCTCATAGACGCCCGGAGGCGCCGGCGTGGCACAGCGACACCCTGATCCGGCGGACCGCCCGGCCGGCGCGGTCACCGGGGACGCCCTCGCGGACCATCTGCGCGCCCGGGCCACGGAGTTCCTCCGTGCCCTGCGGCTGCACCGGGAGGGCGGTACGGGCGCCGAGCCCGACGACGCGGTCCGGGCGCTGCGGCGCTCGGCCCGCCGGATCAGCGGCAGCCTGCACACGTTCCGGCCGCTGCTGGACGCCGGCTGGGCGGAGTCCGTCCGGCCGGAGCTGGCCTGGCTGTCGGGCACCCTGGCCCTGGAGCAGGCGTACGCGGCCCGGCTGGAACGCCTGCTGCTGGCCCTGCACCGGCTGTCGGGCACCCCGGTGCTCCCGGCGCAGGCACCGGGCCCGGCCGGATCCGCCGCCACCGAGCGCGGCAAGCTCGCCCTGGGCGCGGCCAAGGCGGGCGCGCTGCTCGAACGGCAGCTCACGCTGGCCCGGACCCGCGCCCACTCCTCCGCCCTCCAGGCCCTCGGCGGGAGCCGCTTCCACGCGGTGGCCGACACCGTCGCCCTGCTGGCCAGCGAGGTCCCTCTGACACCGGCGGCGGCCACCGCCGACCTGCGTCCCCTCGCAGCCGCCGCCGAGGAGCGGCTCGCCGCCGCGGTGACCGCGCTGCCGCTGGTGCGGGCCGGGCACCCGTACAACGCGGAGGCGCTGGTCCACGGCCTGTCCCCGGACCCGTCCCCGCATCCGCAGGACGCGCCCTGGCATCAGGTCCGGCTGCTGCTGCGCCTGCACCGCTACGCCCGCGAGGTCCTGCACGGCGACGACCTCACGGACGTACGGCTGACGGCGGCCGGGCAGGCCCTGGACCGGCACCGGGACGCCTCCGAGGCGGCGGCCGCCGCCGCCCGGGCGGCCCGCACCCCCCGGATCGCGCCCGCGACCGCCTACGCCCTCGGTGTGCTGCACGCCGACCAGCGGCACGAGGTGGAGGCGGCCCGGTACGCGTTCCAGCGGTCCTGGCAGAAGCAGACCGTGGGCACGTCCTGACCCACGCCGCCCCGAGGAGGCGCACCCGGTGACAGACGCGGACGACGGTACGGTGCACGCCGCGGGCTGCGTCCTGTGGCGCCGCTCGGCCGGTGGTGGCCTGGAGATCTGCCTGGTCCACCGGCCCAGGTACGACGACTGGTCGCACCCCAAGGGCAAGCTGAAGCGCGACGAGGACCCCCTCGCGGGCGCGCTGCGCGAGGTCGCCGAGGAGACCGGGCACACGGCCCGGCCGGGGGAGGAGCTGCCCACGGTGCGCTATCTCGTGGACGGCCGCCCCAAGGAGGTGCGCTACTGGGCCGCCGAGGCGGGCCCCGGCACCTTCACGCCGAACGCGGAGGTCGACCAGGTGCTGTGGCTGCCTCCCGAGCGCGCCCGGGACCGGCTGACCCAGGCCAGGGACCGCATGCTCGTCGACGCCCTGCCGGCGTCGCTGCACCGGGCGTAGGCGGGACGCGGCCGCACCGCCCCGTCCTCAGGGGTTCACCCGCCGTTCACGCTCGCCCTTCGGTGCCTTCACCTGTTCTGTCTAATTTCGGCCGTGCACGATGAGAGACCGCGCCCCGGGGGACGTGTCCTCATCGCACCACTCTTCGCACGCCGCCGAATTCAGGACGGCGGCTCCCGGAAGGAAATCCCTCACAGTGAAGCTTCAGCGCAAGACCCGGCGGACTCTCGCACTCGGCGCGATCGCCGTCTCCGGCGCCCTGGCCCTCACGGCGTGCGGCTCCGACGACACCGGCAACGCAGGCGGCGGCGACTCGGCGGCGACCGCCAAGGCCGGCGCCATCGACTGCGGCGACGCCAAGGGCCAGCTCCAGGCGTCCGGCTCGTCCGCGCAGAAGAACGCGATCGACGCGTGGGTCAGGCAGTACACGACGGCCTGCAAGGGCGTGCAGCTCAACTACAACCCGACCGGCTCCGGTGCCGGTGTCACCGCCTTCCTCCAGGGCCAGACCGCGTTCGCGGGCTCCGACTCGGCCCTGGACGCGGAGGAGATCGCCGAGTCCAAGAAGACCGCCTGCACCGACGGCGGCCAGGCCATCGACCTGCCGATGGTCGTCGGCCCGATCGGCGTCGGCTACAACGTGCCGGGCGTCGACAGCCTCGTCCTGGACGCGCCCACCCTCGCCAAGATCTTCGACAGCAAGATCACCAACTGGAACGACAAGGCCATCGCGGCGCTCAACCCCGACGCGAAGCTGCCCGACCTGAAGATCCAGGCGTTCCACCGCTCGGACGAGTCCGGCACCACGGACAACTTCACCAAGTACCTGTCCGCCGCCGCGCCCGACGACTGGAAGTACGAGCACGGCAAGTCCTGGGAGGCCAAGGGCGGCCAGTCCGCGTCCGGCTCCTCCGGCGTGGCGCAGCAGGTGAGCCAGACCTCGGGCGCGATCTCCTACATGGAGCTGTCCTACGTCAAGGACGGCATGAAGTCCGTCAAGATCAAGACGGGTGCCGCCCAGCCGGTCGAGGCGACCACCGAGAACGCCACCAAGTCCATCTCCGAGGCCAAGGTCGTCGGCACCGGCAAGGACCTGGCGCTGGAGCTGAACTACACCCCGTCCGCCGAGGGCGCCTACCCGATCACCCTCGTCACGTACGAGATCGTCTGCGACAAGGGCAACAAGGCGGAGACCCTGCCCGCCGTGAAGTCCTTCCTCTCCTACATCGCCTCCGAGGACGGCCAGGGCCTGCTGGCCGACGCCGGCTACGCCCCGGTCCCGGCCGAGATCGTCACCAAGGTCCGCTCCACGGTCTCGAGCCTGAGCTGACCCGAGCCGCGGCCGGGCCCCGCCCGGGTCCGGCCGCACATCCGGTGCACCGCCGCCAGGAGCGCCCCGCCGCCGGGAGCGCTCCGCCGTGAGCCGCCCCGCGCGGCGGCTCCGCAGACCGGAGACCCTCATGGACATATCAGTAAAGAACGACACAGCTCCGCCCACCCCCCTCCCGACCCCGGCCCGGCGCGGAAACAGCGCCCGCGGCGCCACCCGCCCCGGCGACCGGATCTTCCTCGCCCTCTCCCGCGGCTCCGGCGTCTTCCTGCTGGTGCTGATGGCCGCCATCGCCGTCTTCCTGAGCCTTCGGGCCGCGAGCGCGATCGGCAAGGACGAGGCCAACTTCTTCACCACCTTCGAGTGGAACCCCACCGGCGACCCGCCCGCCTTCGGCATCGCGGTGCTCGCCTTCGGCACGGTCGTGTCGTCGGTCATCGCGCTGGCGATCGCCGTCCCGGTCTCCGTCGGGATCGCGCTGTTCCTCACGCACTACGCCCCGCGCCGCCTCGGCGGCCCCATCGCGTACGTGATCGACCTGCTCGCCGCGGTCCCGTCCATCGTCTACGGCCTGTGGGGCGCCCTCGTCCTGGTGCCGCACCTGGGCGGCCTGTACGCCTGGCTCGACGAGTACCTCGGCTGGACCGGCGTCTTCGAGTGGAACGGCGGCGCCCCGCGCGCGCTGTTCACCGTCGGCATCCTGCTCGCCATCATGATCCTGCCGATCATCACCAACGTGAGCCGGGAGATCTTCCGGCAGGTCCCGCGGACGCACGAGGAGGCCGCCCTGGCCCTCGGCGCCACCCGCTGGGAGGTCGTCCGGATGGCCGTCCTGCCCTACGGGCGCTCCGGTGTCATCTCCGCCTCGATGCTGGGCCTCGGCCGGGCGCTCGGCGAGACGATGGCCGTCGCGATGGTCCTGTCGCCGACCTTCGACATCCAGGCCAGCCTGCTCGACCCGGGCGGCGGCACCTTCGCCCAGAACATCGCCAGCAAGTTCAACGAGGCCACGACGGACGGCCGGGACGCGCTGATCGCCTCCGGCCTGGTGCTGTTCGTCATCACCCTGCTGGTCAACGGCACCGCCCGCCTCATCATCGAGCGGCGCAAGGAGTTCTCGGGGGCCAACGCATGAGCCACACGTCCGTTCCCGCCCCGCGCCCGGGCAGCCTGAAGGGCGCCACCCTGCCGAAGTGGTTCCCCTGGGCGGTGGCCGCCGGGTCCGTCGCCCTCGGCCTCGCCGTCAGCGCGGCCGCCGGACTGGACAGCAGCATCCAGTGGGCGCTGATCGCCGCCCTGCTGTTCGTCGCCGGCTCGTACGGGATCTCCGCGCGCGTCGAAGGCCGCCGGCAGGCCAAGGACCGCGTCGCCACCAGCCTGATCTGGGTCGCCTTCCTGCTCGCCGTCGTCCCGCTGGCCTCGCTCGTCTACGAGACGGTCCGGCGCGGGACGAAGGTCCTCGACGGCCACTTCCTCACCCACTCGATGGGCGTGGTCGCCGACACCGAGACCGGCGGCGGCATCTACCACGCCCTCCTCGGCACCCTGGAGCAGGTCGGCATCGCCACCGCCATCGCCGTGCCCCTCGGCGTGCTCACCGCCATCTATCTGGTCGAGTACGGGCGCGGCAGGCTCGCCAAGGCGATCACGTTCTTCGTCGACGTCATGACGGGCATCCCGTCGATCGTCGCCGGCCTGTTCGTCCTCAGCCTGTGGATCGTCGTCCTCGGCATGGGCTACTCCGGCTTCGCCGGCTCCATGGCGCTCGCCATCCTGATGCTGCCGGTCGTCGTCCGCTCCACCGAGGAGATGCTCAAGCTCGTCCCGAACGAGCTGCGCGAGGCGTCGCTGGCGCTGGGCGTGCCGAAGTGGCGGACCATCCTCAAGGTGGTGCTGCCGACCTCCGTCGGCGGGATCACCACGGGCGTCATGCTCGCCGTCGCGCGCATCACCGGCGAGACCGCCCCGCTGCTGCTCCTGGTGTGGGTGACGAACTTCATCAACGCCAACCCCTTCCAGGACCCGCAGGCCTCCCTGCCCGTGTACATCTACCTCCAGTACGCGAACAGCGGCGGCTCGGGCGCCGCCTACGACCGCGCCTGGGCGGCGGCCCTGGTGCTCATCGCGTTCATCATGATCCTCAACCTGGTGGCCCGCGGCATCGCCCGCTGGAAGGCCCCCAAGGCCGGTCGCTGACGCGACCCCGTGGAACAGTCAGCGACTCGGATCCGAAAGAAGCAGTGATCGACATGGCCAAGCGCATCGATGTCAGCGGCCTCAACGCCTACTACGGCTCCTTCCTCGCGGTCGAGGACATCTCGATGACCGTCGAGCCCCGCTCCGTGACGGCCTTCATCGGCCCGTCCGGCTGCGGCAAGTCCACCTTCCTGCGCACCCTCAACCGGATGCACGAGGTCACCCCGGGCGGCCGCGTCGAGGGCAAGGTCCTCCTGGACGACGAGAACCTGTACGGCCCCGGCATCGACCCGGTCGCCGTGCGCCGCGAGGTCGGCATGGTCTTCCAGCGCCCCAACCCGTTCCCCACCATGTCGGTGTACGACAACGTGGCGGCGGGCCTGAAGCTCAACGGCTCGTACAAGAAGTCCGAGCTGGACGACATCGTGGAGAAGTCCCTGCGGGGCGCGAACCTGTGGAACGAGGTCAAGGACCGGCTGGCCAAGCCGGGCTCGGGCCTCTCCGGCGGTCAGCAGCAGCGCCTGTGCATCGCCCGCGCCATCGCGGTCGAGCCGGACGTCCTGCTGATGGACGAGCCCTGCTCCGCCCTCGACCCGATCTCCACCCTCGCCATCGAGGACCTGATCGGGGAGCTGAAGGAACGGTTCACGATCGTCATCGTGACCCACAACATGCAGCAGGCGGCGCGGGTCTCCGACCGCACGGCGTTCTTCAACCTGGCGGCCGTCGGCAAGCCCGGCCGGCTGATCGAACTCGACGACACCGAGCGGATCTTCTCCAACCCGTCGGTCCAGGCCACCGAGGACTACATCTCGGGCCGCTTCGGCTGACCGGACCGCCGCCCGCCGGACCCCTCGCGGTGCTGCATGGCGGTGCCACCGCGAGGCACGGGAAGGGCCCGCCCCCAGGAGCCGGGGGCGGGCCCTTCCACGTACCGCGTCACAGGGGCGCGGACCTCACAGGAACGCGAGGTCCACGATCCAGAAGGACACGGCCGCGACGACGGCCGCCGCGGGCATCGTGATGAACCAGCCCAGGACGATGTTCTTGGCCACGCCCCAGCGCACGGCGTTGACGCGCTTGGTGGCGCCCACACCCATGATCGCGGAGGTGATCACATGGGTCGTGGAGATCGGCGCGTGGAAGATGAACGCCGAGCCGAACATGATCGAGGCGCCCGTGGTCTCGGCCGCGAAGCCCTGCGGCGGGTCCAGCTCGATGATCTTCCGGCCCAGGGTGCGCATGATGCGCCAGCCGCCCGCGTAGGTGCCGAGGGACAGCATCAGCGCACAGGCGATCTTCACCCACACCGGGATCGGGTCGCCGTAGTCCTCGACGTCGGCGATGACCAGGGCCATCACGACGATGCCCATCGTCTTCTGCGCGTCCTGAAGGCCGTGCCCGAGCGCCATGCCGGCCGCCGACACCGTCTGCGCGATACGGAAGCCCCGCTTGGCCTTGTGCGGGTTGGACCGCCGGAACATCCACAGGATCGCCGTCATCACCAGATAGCCGACGACCAGACCGATGACCGGTGACACGAACATCGGGATGACGACCTTGTCGACGACGCCGTTCCAGTACACCTTCGTGCCACCGGCGAGCGCCGCGCCCACCATGCCACCGAACAGGGCGTGCGAGGAGGACGACGGCAGGCCGAAGTACCAGGTGATCAGGTTCCAGACGATCGCGCCGACCAGGGCGGCGAAGAGGATGGCCATGCCCGTGGAGCCCTCGGGCGTCTGGATCAGGCCCTCGCTGACCGTCTTGGCGACCCCGGAGCCCAGGAAGGCGCCGGCCATGTTCATCACGGCTGCCATGGCGAGCGCCGCGCGGGGCGTGAGCGCGCGCGTCGAGACCGAGGTGGCGATGGCGTTCGCCGAGTCGTGGAAGCCGTTGGTGTACGTGAAGAAAAGCGCGACCCCGATGGTCACGACCAGAGCGAAGGTGTCCATGAAGGGGTCAGGACTCCTTGACGGCGATGGTCTCCACCGTGTTCGCCACATGCTCGAAGGCGTCCGCCGCCTCTTCCAGCACGTCCACGATCTGCTTGAGCTTCAGCACCTCGATCGCGTCGTACTTGCCGTTGAAGAGGTGGGCGAGCAGCTTGCGGTGTATCTGGTCGGCCTGGTTCTCGAGGCGGTTGACCTCGATCCAGTACTCGGTCAGGTTGTCCATGGTGCGCAGGTTCGGCATCGCCTCGGCCGTCAGCTCGGCCGCCCGCGCCAGGACCTCGATCTGCTGCTCGACGCCCTTGGGCAGTTCCTCGACGTTGTAGAGGACGACCAGGTCGACGGCCTCCTCCATGAAGTCCATGATGTCGTCGAGGGACGACGCGAGGGAGTAGATGTCCTCGCGGTCGAACGGCGTGATGAACGAGGAGTTCAGCTGGTGGAAGATCGCGTGCGTCGCGTCGTCACCCGCGTGTTCCGCGGCCCGCATCCGTTCGGCGATCTCGGCCCGGCCGGCGGTGTCCGCCCCGAGCAGTTCCATCAGGAGCTTCGAGCCCGTGACGATGTTGTCCGCGGATGCGGCGAACATGTCGTAGAAGCTCGTCTCCCGGGGGGTCAGACGAAATCGCACGTGTGGTCCTCAGGATGCATCGGTTTCGGTCAGGCTGATGCTAGGCGCATCATCCGGCCACGGCTAATGGGCCGCCTCCCAGTGTCGCCCATCAGGCACAGTGGTCGGCACGGGGGCCGCCCGTAAGCCCCGGTGGGGCGGGCCCACGGGTGGCGGCCATCACTCCCCTACCCGGCAAAGTTCGGTACGATATACCCGGTAGGGGTATAGAAGCGGTTTACGTCGGGAGGACGCGATGACGACCACAGAGGCCGGCGCGGGTGCGCCCTCCGCCGCCGACGACGCCCTGGAGACGAAGCCCGGCGCGGACATCGTGACGGATCACGACCGCGGCGTCCACGGTTACCACCACCAGAAGTCGGAACACCTCAAGCGGCTGCGCCGGATCGAGGGCCAGATCCGCGGTCTGCAGCGCATGGTCGACGAGGACGTCTACTGCATCGACATACTCACGCAGGTCTCCGCGTCGACGAAGGCGCTCCAGTCCTTCGCGCTGCAACTGCTGGAGGAGCACCTTCGCCACTGCGTCGCCGACGCGGCCCTCAAGGGCGGTGCGGAGATCGACGCGAAGGTGGAGGAGGCCACGAAGGCCATCGGCCGCCTGCTGCGGACCTGAGCGTCCGCCCGGTCAGCGGGTCCGCGCGTCCCGCTCCTCCGCGACCCGCAGCACCTGGTCGATGCTCTCCAGGCTGAGCCGCTCCTCACGGGCGGCCGACGCCGCGATGATCAGTTCTCCGCACAGCTCGATCTCGGCGAGGGCCACGTGGTCCTGCACCGCCGTACCGCCGACCGGAGCCACGCGCATCACCTCTTCTCTGCCGTTACCGACTTCCTAGAGTAGGGAGCGGCCTACGGACCGCGCATGGCACGGACGGGCTAGTCCTCGGCGATCTGCCCGGCGTAGATGTCGTCGTCGTCCGGCAGCCGGACGCGGGCGGGAGCCCCGAAGTCGTACAGCGCGGTGGTGGACGTCACGTCGACGGCGTCGCGGTGCTGCCCGTTGACGAAGCTGAAGCGGTGCCTGACCTTCCGGACCAGCCCGTCGTCGTCCAGGTAGACGTCGAACGGCACCTGGTCCGTGGCGAACCCTTTCGCCGCCGCCGCGAGCGCCCGGGCGTTCCCGTCGGACGCCCTCCGGGCCGCGGCGCCCAGGTCGGCGGTGCCCCGGTAGTGCCGCACCCGGGTCCCGGAGACCTCCGCCCGTCCCAGGTACCGGGCGGTGCGGGCGCCCCGCAGCACCTCGGCGGCGGCGAACGGGTCGGTGGCGCCGCCGGTGACGAGATTGCCGTCGGTCAGGGACCGCGTCTCCACACGCACCCACTTGTCGGCGGGCACGCCCGCGCCGCGGTTCTTCATGAACAGCGCGCCGGGCGCGAGCAGCTCGGTGATCGGCCGCTGCCCCGCCGTCCCCGCCGGGTCCTGCGGCAGCCGCACCTTCAGCCGCCCGAGCTGCCGGCCGAAGTCGTACACGCCCTCGCCCCGGATGGTGACCCGGGTGCCGCCGGTGGCCATCTCCATCCACGTGCGCGCCCGGGAGCTGCGGGCGTCCACCAGCGCGTCGGCGGCCGCGCGCACGACGTCGACCGGATCGGCGCCACGGGCGTCCTCGGCGGCGGCCCCGCTCTGCGCGCATCCGCTTCCGGCGAGGCAGAGACCCAGGAGCCCCACCGCGACGCCGGCTCCCCGCATGCGCCTGTGCTGCTGCCTCTGGGCCATCGCCTGCCTACCCCCGGTACATCCGTCACGGGCTCCTTGTCGTACCGGTTAACGAACGGTGCGGGCCCCCGTCACGCCTGGGTACCGTGGGGGCGATGGCAGACCAGGACGAGCACCGGACGACGACGGTGGAGAAGGGCCCCTTCTGCACGGCCCACTGCACCTGCGGCTGGCGGGGCCCGGCCCGCCGAGCCCGAAGCCAGGCCCGCACGGACGCGGAGACACACACCCGCGCCGGACCGCGACAGGGTCTGTCAGGCGCCTGACGACGCGGCCCGCCACACAGCCCGTCCGGCGTGTGAGGAGAGGCCTGCCACCCAGCCCGTCGCGCGTTGAGGACGACGCCCGCCCCCAGCCCGCCCCGCGCTTCATGACGAGGCCCACCACCCCCAGCCCGCCCCGCGCTTGAAGACAAGGCCCACCACCCCCAGCCCGCCCGCCGCTCGAAGACAAGGCCCGTCACCCCCAGCCCGTCCGGCGTTTGAGGACGAGGCCCGTTCAGGGCCGAAGCGGGGGTCCGGGGGCGGCAGCCCCCGGAAGGCAGGCGGGGTCGAAGGGGCGGAGCCCCTGGTGATGGGACGGGTAGGGGCGGAGGGGGCGAACTCCTCCGGCCGAGACACACCCCCGTCGAAGGGCCGGCCGCCCATGGAACCCCACGCCGCGCCACCCCGTCTCGTTCCACGTGACCCCAGGAGGCGACATGGAACGGCGTACCTTCATCGGCGGCGGCACCGCGGCAGCCCTCGCCGCGCTGACGACCACCGCCTGCGAGGCCGGCAAGGACAAGACCGGCACGAACAAGGGCGGCACGAACAAGGCCGGCACGAACAAGGCCGGCACCCACCCCTCCTCGAAGAGGACCCGCACCTCCACCGCCTCCGCCCCCACCCCCGCCACCTGGTCCGCCCTCGCCCGCGACCTCGACGGCTCCCTCATCCGCCCCGGCGACGCCTCCTGGGCCTCGGCCCACCAGCTCTACAACACCCGTTTCGACGGCCTGAAGCCCACCGCCGTCGCCTACGTCGCCCACGCCGACGACATCCGCACCACCCTCGCCTACGCCCGCGCCCACCGCCTGAAGGTCGCCATCCGCAACGGCGGCCACAGCTACGCCGGCTGGTCCTCCGGCGACGGCCGCCTGATCATCGACGTCTCCCGGCTCGACCGCATCCGCGTCTCCGGCGGCACCGCGGTCGTCGGCGCCGGCTCCAAGCTGATCGACGTCTACCGCACGCTCGCGGCGAAGGGCGTGACCATACCCGCCGGCTCCTGCCCGACCGTCGGCGTCTCCGGCCTCACCCTCGGCGGCGGCCACGGCGTCACCTCCCGCGCCTACGGCCTGACCTGCGACAGCCTCACCCGCGCCGTCCTCGTCACCGCCGACGGCAAGCAGCTCACCGCCGACGCCTCCACGAACCAGGACCTCTTCTGGGCCCTGCGCGGCGCCGGCAACGGCAACTTCGGCGTCGTCACGGAACTGCACTTCAGGACCCACCCCGCCCCGCAGTCGGTGACGGCGTACATGAGCTGGCCCTGGTCGAAGGCCGCCGCCGTGATCAGGGCCTGGCAGGAGTGGGGCCCGTCCCAGCCGGACGAGATCTGGTCGGCACTGCACCTCAGCGGCGCCGGCGCCACCCCCACCGTCTCCGTGTCGGCCTTCTCCCTGGGCACCTACCGAGAACTCCAGAACGCCGTCGACCGCCTCGCCGACGGCCCCGGCGGCCCGGGCCCCGCCCGCAGCGTCAGCCTCAGGCGCCGCTCCTACGAGGAGTCGATGGAGCTGTACGCCGGCTGCGCGTCGTTCACCGACGAGCAGTGCCACCTCCCCGGTTCCACCCCGGGCCGCACCCCGCAGGGCGCGCTGAACCGGGAGACGTACGCGGCGAAGTCGGACTTCTTCGACCGCTCCCTGTCAGCGGCCGGCGTCCAGACGCTGATCCGGCAGCTGGAGTCGGTGCGCGGCGGCTCGGGAAGCATCGCCCTGACGGCCCTGGGCGGGGCCGTGAACCGGGTCTCCCCCACGGCGACGGCGTTCGTCCACCGCCGCTCGCGCATGCTGGCCCAGTACATAGGCTCCTGGCGGGCGGGCACCTCCGGCACCGCCGTCCAGTCCTGGCTGACGGCCGCGCACGACGCGATGCGGCCGTACGCCTCCGGGGCCGCGTACCAGAACTACACCGACCCGTCCCTGAAGGACTGGCGCACGGCGTACTACGGGGACGCGGCGACCAGGCTGGCGAAGCTGAAGAGGCGGTACGACCCGCAGAACTTCTTCTCCTCCCCGCAGTCCCTGTAGCCCCTCAGGCGGCGAGGTCGCGCTCCTCGGCCCCCGGGCCGTCCTTGCGGCCTCCGCGCAGCAGCGCACCGCTGCCGTCGTCCCCGGACCGCCCGCGCGCGCGGATCAGCCAACCGCCGCGCGGGGAACGTTCGATCGCGGACATGAGCGGTGTCAGCAGGGCCATGGCCAGCGGGGACAGGAGCAGCGCGACGGCCGTGCCGAGCGCGAACCCGCCGACGACGTCGGTCGGGTAGTGCACGCCCATGTAGACCCGGCAGAAGCCCTCGAGCAGCGCGAGGCCGATGCCGATGAGCCCGAACCTCCGGTTGGCGACGAACAGGGCGACGCCGAGGGCCATCGCGATGGTGGCGTGGTCACTGACGAAGGAGTAGTCGGTCTTGCCGCTGACCAGGACCTCGAGCCCCTGATGGTCGTTGAAGGGCCGGGGGCGTTCCACGAAGCCCCTTATCGGCACGTTCACGAGGACGGCGATGCCCGCGGCCAGCGGCGCCCACACGAGCGCGGCCACCGAGGAGGCCGCGTCCTCCGCGCCGCGCCGCCGTACGGTCCACCAGCACCAGAGCACGGTCAGGACGAGGCCGAGCAGCACGCCGTACTCACCGACGAACTCCATGACCCGGTCGAACCAGTGCGGCGCCTCCTTGGTCAGGCCGTTGATGTCGTACAGCAGCTCGACGTCGGGGTTCGACCCGGATTCTGCGAGTCCAGCCATGTTGCCGCGGCCCCTTCATCGTCTCTCGGCGCATCCTGCGTACGCCGTTCCGCCCACCCCCGTGGTTGTAGATCCGGCTACGTCACCAGGAACGCACGGTCCCCGTCGATACGTTCCACACTCCACTGAATGATCACGCAGACGTTATCGAAGAGAGACCCGTCATCGCAGCTCAGGGGGAGGGTTGACGCTCCGTCTACACCGTCGTGGGCAGCGCTTTCGCGCCATCCTCCGTCACCCGGGTGGCCCCGAAGTAGTCGGGGGTGTCGATCGGGTCGAACCGGATCACAGCACCCGTTCTCGGGGCGTCGATCATGTATCCGCCGCCGACATAAATACCGACATGCCGGATGGCCCGTGAGTTCCCGAGGTCGTCCGAGAAGAACACCAGATCCCCGGGCAGCAGTTCGTTCCTGGCCGGATGCGGTCCCGCGTTCCACTGGTCGTTGGCCACGCGGGGCAGCGTGACGCCGACGCTCTCGTAGGCGGCCTTGGTCAGCCCCGAGCAGTCGAAGCGCCCGCCGTCCTCGGCGGTGCCGTCACCGCCCCAGAGGTAGAGGGTGCCCAGCTTCTTCTGCGCGTACGCGATGGCCCCGGCGGCCTGCCTGCTGGGGTCGAGACGGGAGACCGGCGCGGCGAAGCTCTCCTCCAGCGTCGTGATCGTCTTCACGTAGTTCCGGGTCTCCTTGTACGGCGGGACGCCGCGGTACTTGATGACCGCGTACGCCCCGGCGTTGTAGGAGGCGAGCATGTTGCGCTTCAGGTCGCCGGGCACGTCCTTCACGTACGACGCGAGCGTGCAGTCGTACGACGCGGCCGACGGGATGGCGTCCGCCGGGTCCCAGACGTCACGGTCGCCGTCGCCGTCCCCGTCGATGCCGTGGGTGGCCCAGGTGCCCGGGATGAACTGCGCGATGCCCTGGGCCGCCGCCGCGCTCTGCGCCCGCGGGTTGAAGCCGCTCTCCTGATACAGCTGGGCGGCGAGCAGGGCCGGGTTGATGGCGGGGCACAGGTTGCCCCACTTCTCCACGAGCGCCTGGTACGCGGCGGGCACGGCGCCCTTGGCCAGGTTCCGGGCGCCGCCGCTCAGGCCGCCCGCCAGGTTCCCGGCGACGAGGTACACCCCGACGACGAGCACCATCACGAAGCTCAGCCCCGCCGCGACGGCGGAACCCGCCACGATCCAAGCCTTACGCACCGTCAATCGCCCCTCGCCCGCCGGGAGTCCGCCCGCGCCAGTGTAGGAGCTTCCCCCGCCCGGGCCCCGGCAACCGGCCCAACCCCCGCCCGGGCATGACCCGGCGGGTAATCGATCCCGGCGTGGCCGGCGTGCCACGATCGCGGTGCGGGCCGCTCGATCCGCCCCGCCCCATCACGTCCCGTCCCGTCCCGACCGGGAGGCCCTCATGCCCGCCTACGCCATAGCCCACCTCCGCGACCTCGCCCCGCACCCCGAGGTCGCCGAGTACATCGACCGCATCACCGCGACCTTCACGCCGTACGGGGGCCGCTTCCTGGTGCACGGCACCCCGCACGAGACGGTCGAGGGCGACTGGCCCGGCGCCGTCGTGATGATCGCCTTCCCCGGCCTCGCCGAGGCCCGCGCCTGGTGGAACTCCCCCGCCTACCGGGAGATCGCCCCGCTGCGCACCCGTCACATCGCGGGCGACATCATCCTGGTCGACGGGGTCCCCGAGGGCTACGACCCCACCGCGACCGCGCAGGCCGTACGGGACTCCCTGCCCGCCGCGGACGGTTCGTCCGCCTGAGACACCGCGGTCACGCCGCGAAGGCGTCCCGCAGCACCCCGATCGCCTGCTTGATCGCCCCGTCGGCGGCCTGGGTGCCGCGCAGGGCGTTCAGCATCACGAAGTCGTGGATGGCGCCCTGGTAGCGCACGGCGGTCACCGGGACGCCGGCCTGGCGCAGCTTGTCCGCGTACGCCTCGCCCTCGTCGCGCAGCACGTCGGCCTCGGCGGTGACGACGAGGGCCGGCGGCAGGCCGGTGAGCTGCTCGACGGTGGCGCGCAGCGGCGAGGCGGTGATCTGCGCGCGCTCGGCCTCGTCGGTCGTGTACTGGTCCCAGAACCACTGCATGGCGTCGCGGCGCAGGAAGTAGCCCTCGGCGAACTGCCGGTAGGAGCCGGTGTCGAACGAGGCGTCGGTGACCGGGTAGAAGAGCACCTGCGCCACTAGCGGGACGTCCCCGCGCCGCTTGGCCATCAGCGTCAGCGCGGCGGCCATGTTGCCGCCCACCGAGTCACCGGCCACGGCGATCCGGCGCGCGTCCAGGCCGTGCCCGGCGCCCTCGGCGGCGACCCAGCGCGCCACGGCGTGGTTCTGCTCGATGGCGACCGGATAGCGGGCCTCGGGCGAGAGGTCGTACTCGGGGAAGACGACCGCGGCACCGGCGCCCACGGCCAGTTCCCTGACGAGGCGGTCGTGGGTGTGGGCGTTGCCGAAGACCCAGCCGGCGCCGTGGATGTAGACGATGACCGGCAGCGTCCCGGAGACACCCGCCGGACGGACGATCCGGACCCGAACCCCACCGGTCGGGCCACCGGGCACGGTCAGCCCCTCCTCGTCGACGGCCGGCTTGGCCACCTCGCCCGACTGCACCTCGTCGACGGCCTTGCGCCCGCCCTCCGGACCGAGGTCGAAGAGGAACGGCGGCTGCGCGGTCGCCTCGACGAACGCCTGGGCGGCGGGCTCGAGAACGGGGCGGTGGGACTCGGTCATGGCGAACTCCTCGGATCGGGGTGCCGCGGACGGGACCACCCGGCCGGTTCGCCGGGGTCGGCGGCACGACAAACGTAGTGCTCGATTAAGTCGTGCGCAACTTATTCGCTTACGATTCCATCGTGTTCGACTCCATAGGCCACGATGAGGTGGCCCCCGATACACTTGGGGGACGCAGAGACGCACAGGCAGCAACCGCCGCACCAGGAGCCCCGATGAGCGCGACCCCACCACCCGAACCGCCCGCGCGCGGCCCCGGCTCCCTGCTCCTGGACGACCAGCTCTGCTTCGCCCTGTACGCCGCCTCCCGCGCCGTGACCGCTCGATACCGGCCACTTCTCGACGAACTGGGCCTGACCTACCCCCAGTACCTGGTGATGCTGGTGCTCTGGGAGCAGGACTCGATCTCCGTACGCGACCTCGGCGCGGCCCTCCAACTGGAGTCCAGCACCCTGTCGCCCCTGCTCAAGCGCCTCGAGGCGGCCGGACTGCTGCGCCGCGAGCGCCGCCCCGACGACGAGCGGTCGGTCGCCCTCCGGCTCACCGAGGCCGGTGCCGGCCTCCGCGAGCGCGCGGCCGCCGTCCCTCTCGCGATCGGCGACGCCATGGGCCTGACGGCGGAACAGGACGCCCTGGCCAAGCAGCTCCTGCGGCTCATCACGGCGAACGTCGGCGAGAGCCGCGGAGCCTGACGCCCTCTCACGCGGCCGTTCACCCGCCCGGGATAGCCTTCACCCGCAGAACACGGGCACGACCCCTCACCCGGGCGTCCGCCAGAAGCGGCACCGGCGCGAAGAGGGGCTAACGACAGAACCGCACCCCAGGTTCCGCTCAGGCCTCGTTGCTCGGCGTGACCTGGCGTGATACACAGAGTGACCATACGAGCTATTCGTACGAATCCCGACCATCAATGACGCCAAGTCGACATCCGGAAGCGGCATTGTCGGCGAGAATGAGACCTGACCTCTGCGCACTGCGGGGGGACCGTGGAACTACCCAACAGGGGCGGTGACTTACATGTTCTTTGCGGCCGACAAGGGCGACATCAACACCATCATCGGCGGGATCGCCCCGGACTGGGGTCCGTTCGGAGCACTGGGAAACGAAGCCAAGACGATGATCCAGGTCGTCATGGCGGTCGCGATCCTGATCTGCCTCGGCATCGCCATCTGGGGGGCGGCCAAACAGCGCATCGGCGCCACGGCCCTGCGGGACACGTTCAGCGCCGAGCAGGGCAAGGGCCTGATCGTCGCCGGCCTGACGGGCGTCTTCATCATCGGCTCCCTGGGCACGCTCTTCACCATCGTGTACGGCATGGCCGTCTAGCGCCTCACCCCCTCCGTCCGCCCCGGGCACGCCCGGCTCCGCTGTCCCCTACCCACCCGTCGTGCCCACCGGCTGAGGTTGCGTCTCCCTGATGTCCAGTCACCACACCGCGCCCGCGCGGGAACCAGCGCGGCTACCGTCGTACTCCAACGTGTATTCGTCCGACGCCGAGGGGGCGTACGCGGCATGAGTCTCGGAGACGATCGGGAGGGGCAGACCCGCACCCGGCTGCCCGAAACCGGCGGTGACGTGTACGGGGGCGCGCGCAGAGGGGGCCGTTCGTCGTCCCGGAGCATGATCACGGTCGTCGGCGTGGTCGTGCTCCTCGTCGCCGCGATCGCCTTCGCGAACCGCGGAGGCAGCGGGTCCGGCTCCGCCGCGGGTGACGAGGACAAGCCGAAGGCCTCCTCCACGTCGGCCACGGGCACCCGCCCCGTCAAGGGCAAGTCGGCAGGCATCCCGGCGGGCTACGCCCACGACGAACAGGGGGCGCAGAGCGCTGCCGCCAATTACTCCGTGGCTCTGGGGTCGGCCGACATGTTCAACACCGCGACCCGGCACACGATCGTCGATGCGGTGTACGCCCCGGACGTGGCCGCCGGTCGACAGTCGGACCTCGACAGGGCCTACTCCAGCGAACAGTTCCTGGCGAACATCGGCCTCGACAAAAGCGGCGCGGCGCCGTCGGGCCAGACGTTCATCTCCCGCGTCGTCCCGGTGGGCACCAAAGTCGTCTCCTACGGAGGTGACAGCGCCACCGTGGAGGTCTGGTACACCTCACTGTTCGGCCTTTCCGGTGACGGCTCCAAGAACCCGGTTTCCGAGAGCTGGTACACGACGACCTACCAGCTGAAGTGGATCGGCAACGACTGGAAGGTAACCGACTTTCAGCAGAAGGACGGCCCGGTCCCGGTCGGACGGGACCAGCGCGCGTCCACCGCTGACGACATGACGAAGGCCGTCGAGGAATTCGGAGGGTTCACGTATGCGCGCTAACCGCCGCCTCCTCGGGCTCACGGCGGCCCTCGCCTCAGCGCAGGCCACCGCCGTGCTGCTGGCCTCCCATGCCGTGGCCGCACCTGACCCCTCACCGACACCCAGCAACAACCCGTGCGACCTCATCCGAGGCCCTGCCAAGGACTTCTGCGAAAAGGACAACGGCGGCGGCAAGAAGTCCGGCACCCCCTCCCTCACCGACCCCACCACCACCCTCGACCCCCTCTCCTCCCTCGCCAAGGGCTGTGCCGACGCCGCCGCGTGGACCGTCGACCGGCTCAGCGACGCCGTGAAGGAGACCGCGGCCGTCGACTTCACGAACCTCACGTTCCTGAAGCACTACGCCGTCGTCTTCGCCGCCTCCGCCATCCTCACCCTCCTCCTCTGGCTGCTCGCCGTCGCCAAGCGCGCCGTACGCGGCGTGCCGTTCGCGACCGCCATGTCGGAGGCCATCGGCTTCCTCTGGCTCACGGTGCTGGCGTCCGCCTTCACGCCCCTGATCCTCTACACCGTCGTCTCGGCGACCGACGGCGTCAGCGACGTCCTGGCGAAGGCGACCGGCAACCAGACGGACACGTTCTTCGGCACGTTCTCCGAGGCCCTGGAGAAGGGCGACGACATCGGCGGCGGCCCGATCATGCTGATCCTGGTGTCGCTGATCTCGATCCTCGCCGCCGGCATCCTCTACCTGGAGCTCTACATCCGGGCCGTGCTGCTCTACGTCGGCGCCCTGCTCGGCGTCGTCGTCTACGCCGGCCTCGTCGACAAGGACCTGTGGGGCCACGTCCGCCGCTGGGCCGGCATCATGATCGCCGTCATCCTGGTGAAGCCGGTCATCGTCATCGTCCTCGGCCTCGCCGGCGCCCTCGCCACCGAGGAGGGACCCGACTCCCTCGCCGCCGTGGTCTCCGGCCTCGCCATCATCCTGCTCGCGATCTTCGCCTCGGCGATGATCTACCGCTTCGTCCCCGGCTTCGGCGACGAGATCGCGAACACCCGCAACAACCGCATCATGCGCGGCGCCGAGAGCAAGGCCGCGGCCGTCATCAGCTCCCCGGCCACCCTCGTCGCCCAGGGCATCAAGACCCACAGCTCCCGGGCCGACAACAACGGCGGCGGAGGTGCGGCCGGCACGCCCCCCCGCCCGGCGAACCCGGCCTCCGGCGGCGTCGCCGCCCACAGCTCGCGCTCCTCGAACGGGGGCGGCGGATCTGTCCCCTCCGCCGCACCCGCACCCCGTTCGAGCAGCCCGGTGAACACCCCGCACGCAGGCAACACCCGCAGCAATCGTCCAGGAGGTGACGGGCGTTGACGACCGAGTCCCACGTGTCCCATCCGGTCACGCCCCGCCGTACCTATCTGATCGGCCGCGCCCGGCCGAACGCGATCGTCGGCCGCAACCGCGAGTCCGGCGAGATCGCGCTGATCATCGCCGGCGCGTTCCTCGGCATGATGTGCGGACTGCTCGTCCCCGTCCTGTCCCTGCGGATCGTGCTGCTCATGGGCTTCCCGCTGCTCGCGCTGGCCGCGGTGTACGTGCCGTACAAGCACCGGACCTTCTACAAGTGGTTCGAGATCAACCGCAGCTACAAGCGCACCCTGCGCCAGGGCACCACCTACCGCTCCTCCGCCATGGAGGCCGGCACCCGCATCGACGGCCGTGAGGTCGAGGTCGGACCGCCCCCGGGCATCGGCCGCATCACCTGGCTGGCCGCCCCGTTCGGGCCGGACGAGATCGCCGTGCTGCTGCACGCCGACCGCCGTACCGTCACCGCCGCCATCGAGATCGAGGGCCCCGGCGTCGGCCTGCGCGACTCCGAGGACCAGGAGGCCCTGGTCGACCGCTTCGGCACCCTGCTGAAGCACGTCGCGAACAACGACGGCTTCGTGACGCGCCTGCAGATGCTGGCCCGCACCCTGCCCGCCGACCCCGACGCCCACGCCAAGGACGTCGCCGTCCGGGGCGACGACCGGGCCCCGGGCTGGTTGCAGCAGTCGTACGACCAGCTCCAGTCCATGGTGTCGACGAGCAGCGAGCAGCACCGCGCCTACCTCGTCGCCTGCATGCACTACACCCGCGAACTGGCCGCCGAGGCCCAGGCGATGGCCCGTGCCGCCCGCCCGCACGGCCGCGGCAAGGTCGACCGGGACGCCGGGCTCGCCGTGGTCATGGCCCGCGAGCTCACCGACATCTGCTCGCGTCTCCAGGAGGCCGACATCCGGGTCCGGCAGCCCCTCGGCCAGGGCCGCCTGTCGTCGCTGATCCACTCCATGTACGACCCGGACCACCCCATCGACCACATCCAGGCGATGACGAAGCGCAACGCCTGGCCGGCCGAGCTCGACGCCATGGAGCCGACGTTCCTCCAGGCGAAGACCCGTGAGTCCTCCACCCGTGCCCCCTGGTGCCACGCCACGGCCTGGGTGAAGGAGTGGCCGATGACCCCGGTCGGCGTCAACTTCCTGGCGCCGCTGCTCGTGCACACCCCGGACGTCATCCGCACGGTCGCCGTCACGATGGACCTCGAACCCACCGAGATCGCCATCGAGCGCATGCTCACCGAGAAGACCAACGACGAGGCCGAGGCCAGCCGCGCCGCCAAGATGAACCGCACGGTCGACCCCCGGGACATCGCCGCCCACAACCGTCTCGACCAGCGCGGAGAGGACCTCGCGAGCGGCGCGGCGGGCGTCAACCTCGTCGGCTACATCACCGTCTCCTCCCGTACCCCCGAGGCCCTGGCCCGCGACAAGCGGACCATCCGGGCGTCGGCCGGAAAGTCGTATCTGAAGCTGGAGTGGTGCGACCGCGAGCACCACCGGGCATTCGTGAACACGCTCCCCTTCGCCACCGGCATTCGGAGGTAGGACCTGATGCGGGACCCGCTGTCCGTCCTCACCGACGCCTTCACCGCCTTCCTGTTCGGGAAGGTCGAGACGACCCGGCCACCGGTGCGCACGTCCACGGGCCAGGCGCAGGCGGTGTACCTGCCGACCGCGGCGCCGGGCCTCGGCGACTCCGGCGTCATCATCGGCCGCGAGGTCTACTCCGGGAAGGGCTACATCTACGACCCCTTCCAGCTGTACGGCCAGCAGCTCCCGGCCCCGCACTGGCTGGTCCTCGGCGAGTCCGGCAACGGCAAGTCGGCGCTGGAGAAGACGTACGTCCTGCGTCAGCTCCGCTTCCGCGACCGGCAGGTCGTCGTCCTGGACGCCCAGGGCGAGGACGGCGTCGGCGAGTGGAACCTCATCGCCGAGCAGCTGGGCATAACGCCGATCCGGCTGGACCCGGCGGCCGCTCTCGACCACGGCATCCGGCTCAACCCGCTCGACCCGTCGATCACCACGACGGGCCAGCTGGCGCTGCTGCGGACCATCATCGAGGTCGCGATGGGCCACGGCCTGGACGAGCGCTCCGGCTTCGCGCTGAAGGTCGCGCACGCCTACGTCAACGAGACCATCGTCGAACGCCAGCCGGTCCTCACCGACATCGTGGAGCAGCTGCGGCACCCCGAGCCCGAGTCGGCGGAGGCGATGAACGTCGCCATAGACGACGTACGGGCGTGGGGCCTGGACGTGGCGCTGGTGCTGGACCGGCTGGTCGACGGTGACCTGAGGGGCATGTTCGACGGCCCGACCACGGTCGGCATCGACCTGGACGCGCCCCTCATCGTGTTCGACCTGTCCCACATCGACCGCAACTCCATCGCCATGCCGATCCTGATGGCGATCGTCGGCGTGTGGCTGGAGCACACCTGGATCCGCCCCGACCGGAAGAAGCGCATCTTCCTGGTCGAGGAGGCCTGGCACATCATCAACAGCCCGTTCGTGGCCCAGCTGTTCCAGCGGCTGCTGAAGTTCGGCCGCCGGCTCGGTCTGTCCTTCGTGGCCGTCGTCCACCATCTGTCGGACGTCGTCGACGGCGCGGCGGCCAAGGAGGCGGCCGCCATCCTGAAGATGGCGTCGACCAGGACGATCTACGCGCAGAAGGCCGACGAGGCGCGGGCGACCGGCCGGGTGCTCGGCCTGCCCCGCTGGGCCGTGGAGATCATCCCGTCGCTCACCCCGGGCATCGCGGTGTGGGACGTCAACGGCAACGTCCAGGTGGTCAAGCACCTGGTCACGGAGTCCGAACGCCCGCTCGTCTTCACCGACCGCGCGATGACCGAGTCGTCCGCCGACCACCTCGCCGACGACGCCCTGCGCGCCGCCGAGCTCGAGGCGGAGGAACGGGCGGCGGCCTTCGTGGAGCAGCGGCTGGGCGACTCGGAATCGACGGTGGCGTAGGGGGAGACGAGCGTGAGACCGGACGATCGCGGGGAGCGTCGGCACCGGGAGGGCCAGGGAGGCATTTCCGACGGCCTGCTGATCGGCATACTCGGCTTCCTCCTCGGCATGACCGTGATGGTGTGGACGGCGACGGGTCTGGCGGCCCTGTTCGCCCACGGGTCGTGGCCGGACGGCGTCACGATCCCCCGCACGCCGCTCGCCATGCGCTCCCTCATCGGCGACCCCCACGACCTCGCGGGCGCGTGGCCGGACACCCCGGAAGGGCAGCTCTCCGGCTACGGGCTCTTCTGGGGCCTGTTCATCGGCCAGTTGATGGTGCTGGTCGTGCTCACCGTCTTCGTGATGGGCACGCTGGCCCGCTGGCGCGCCGTCCGGGCGGCTCGCCGCACGGGACAGCCGTACGCGACCGCCGCCGCACCGGCATCCCACGAGGTGCCGGCCCCGCGGACGGAGCCCGTGCCGGCCCCCGAGCCACGGCAGACGGCCCCCGCGGTGGAACGGCAGCCGGAAGCGGTCCTCGAGCACGCGGTCCCGCTCACCGAGCCCGCCCCGCCCGCCTCTCCGCCGGCGGAGCCGGTCCTCGCCCCCCTCCCCACCGCCGTCACCGCCCGTGAAACGCTCCTCGTGGCCCCCCGGGACGCCCGCCGGCACAGCGCCGCCCAGGCCGTCCTCGACGCGGAGGGCGCCGCGCTCGTCGTCACGTCCAACCCGGCGCTCTGGCAGGACACCAAGGACGCCCGCGGCAAGCTGGGCCCGGTCCTCCTGTACGACCCCACCCACCTGTGTGACACCCCGGCCCGCCTCCACTGGTCGCCCACCAGCGGCTGCGAGGACAAGGCGACGGCCGCCTCCCGGGCCGCCGCGCTGCTCGCCCCGGTCCGCCCCACCTCCCGCCTCGACCAGGCGGTCGGCGACACCGCCGAGACGCTGCTGCGCAGCTATCTGCACGCCGCCGCCGTCGACGGCCGCACCGTCCGGCACGTCCACCGCTGGTCCCAGGGCACCCAGGTCCAGGACGCCGTCCGCGTCCTCCGCACCCACCCGAAGGCCGCACCCGGGTCCGCCGGGGAGCTGGAGGCGGCACTGACCGCCCACACCGAACGCCGGGACATGGCGCAGGAGTTGACCACCCGGGCGCTCGCCGCCCTCTCGACGGTCAACATCCGGGAGTCCTGCACGCCCCACCGAACCGACGCCCTCACCCTGGATTCCTTCGTCCACGAAACGGGCACGCTTTACGTGGTGGGTGAATCCATCGAGGATCCCAGAGCCGAGCCGGGCGCCATGCCCCTCCTGACGGCCCTGGCCGCAAGCGTGGTCGAGCGCGGCCGGCGCATGGCCGAACGGTCATCCTCCGGTCGCCTCGACCCACCAATGACGCTCGTCCTCGACGACGTCGCCGCCGTGGCTCCGCTTCCCCAGGTACCGGAGCTGCTGGCAACCGGAGCGGACCGGGGTATGCCGACCCTGGCCCTGCTCCGGTCCCGCGAGCAGGCCCGCTCCCGCTGGCCGCACGCCGACCTGCCCGGCTGACCGCGCCGCCCGGCCAGTCCGGTCAGGGCCGCTCGACGACGAACTCCAGCTCGCGCGCCCCCTGCTCACCGACCGGCACGGTCGCCCCGGACGGCACGAACCCCACCCGCCGGTAGAAGCGCTGCGCCCGCCCGTTCTCCTCGTGGACGATGAGGCGCACCCGCTCGGCACCCCGCGACCAGGCCCACTCCAGAGCGGCGTCGAACAGCACGTCCGTCAGCCCGCTCCCCCGCTCCTCGGGCCGTACGAACACGCCGACGACATGCCCCTGTTTGCGCTCCACCGGAAGCCCGGCCCAGTCCGTCGTGCCCGGCTCCTCGACCAGCACGGTGGCCGTGCCGACCCACACCCCGTCCGGGCGCGCGGCGATGATCTGCTGCGCCCCGTCGGCCCCTTCGCACGCACCGGCCGCCCGCTCCTGCCAGAACGCGTCGGACCGGGTCAGGGCGTCCTCGTACGTCTCCAGGAACGCCAGGTGCGCGACCGGGTCCTGGAGCGCGGCGAGGCGCAGCTCCTTCACGGCCGGCCACTCGTCCGCCCGTATCGACCTGATCACATAGCTCTCGGGGCTGCTGGTGCACATGACGGCCACCGTAGTACCCGGGTACGACATCCCTCATCCGGAATACGCCCCACGCCTCTGGGACCGGCCGGGAAGAACCCGCACGATGGACGCGTGACGGAGCAACCAGCCACCGGGGCACGCACGGCCGAGCCGCTGACCCAGTACGTCCAGCGCGTCAGCCGGCGCGTCCGCGCCTTCGACGCACGCCACCCGCTCGTCTGGGACGTGCACCTCACCGGGTTCTGGGTGACGGCGGCCCTGATCGACTACTACGGCGGCGGCTGGCTCACCGTCACGCGCGCCCCCGACAGCCCCCGCTGGCTCGTCCTCACCCTCAGCCTGGCCCTGTCCGTGCCGCTCCTGTGGCGCCGCACCCACCCGCGCGCCGTTCTCCTGGCTCTGACCCCGTTCGCCCTCGTCAACGCCTGGACGGGCATCGCCCTCCAGGCGGTCATGCTGCACCTGCTGGTCGTCTTCCACATCGCCTTGCGCCGACCGGCCCGCTCCCTGTGGTGGGCGGCGGCCCTCCTCACCGCGAGCGCCGCCGTGACGGCCGTACGGCATCCGCAGGGCGGCGGCCCGGACCAGGAGATCGTTCCCGTCCTCATGACGTTCGCCGTGGCGACGGCCATCGGCATCACCGTCCGCACCCGGCGCGACCACACCGAGACCCTGGAGGACCGCGCCCGCCGCCTGGAGATCGAACGCGACCAGCAGGCCCGGCTCGCGGCGGCCGCCGAACGCGCCCGGATCGCCCGCGAGATGCACGACATCATCGGCCACAACCTCTCCGTCATCACGGGCCTGGCCGACGGCGGCAAGTACGCCGCCGCCAAGTCCCCGGAACGCGCCGCCCAGGCCCTCAACGCCATCGCCACCACCAGCCGCCAGGCCCTCGGCGAACTGCGCCGCCTCCTCGACGTCCTGCGCGAGGAGGACCACGCCGAGGAGGTCCCCGGAGCACAGCTCGCCCCGCAGCCCGGCCTCATCGACCTCGACCAGCTCGTCGGCGGCGTCCGCGCGGCCGGCCTCCCCGTCGACGTCACGCTGACCGGCACCCCGGCCCTCTCCCCCGGCCGCCAGCTCACCGTCTACCGCGTCCTCCAGGAGTCCCTGACCAACACCCTCAAACACGCGGGCCCCGGAACCACCGCCCACATAGAGCTGTCGTACGGGGAGAAGGGCGCCGTCACCGCGACGGTCACGGACACCGGCCGGGGCGGCCCCGCGCCGGGCCCGGACGGCCGCGGCCTGCCCGGCATGCGTGAGCGAACGGCCCTGTACGGCGGCACACTTGAGGCCGGCCCGCATCCGGCGGGCGGCTGGCGCGTCCATCTGAGCCTTCCGGAGGAATCCCCGCAGTGACCACCGTCCTCATCGCCGACGACCAGACCCTCCAGCGCTTCGGTTTCCGCATGCTCCTGGAGAGCCAGGACGACATGACGGTCCTGGGCGAGGCCGCCAACGGCAGCGAAGCGGTCCGTATGACGGCGGAACTCAGCCCGGACGTGGTCCTGATGGACGTCCGCATGCCCGGTCTGGACGGCATCGAGGCGACCCGCCGCATCACTGCCGCCGGGGACCGCACCCGGGTGCTCATCCTCACCACGTTCGACCTGGACGAGTACGCCTACGCCGGACTCCGCGCCGGCGCCTCGGGCTTCCTGGTGAAGGACGCCCAGCCGGAGGAACTCCTCGCCGGCATCCGCGCGGTGGCCACCGGCGACGCGGTGGTCGCCCCCAGCCTGACCCGCCGCCTCCTGGACGCGTACGTCCACCACCTGCCGTCGCGAACGCCCCAGGACGACCAGGCAGGGGAGGAGAGGCCAGGGGAGGACCAGCGCCTGTCCACCCTCACGGAACGCGAACGCGAGATCCTCACCGTGGTGGGCCGGGGCTGGACGAACACCGAGATAGCCGCCCGCCTGCATCTCGCGGAGTCCACGGTGAAGACGCATGTGGGCCGCATCCTGGCGAAGACGAATTCCCGGGACCGGATCCAGGCGGTGATCCTGGCCTACGACACGGGCCTGGTGCACCCGTCCTGAATCACACCGGCAAATACGGTCCGGAAATACAGAAAGGGCCCACACCGTAAGGTGTGAGCCCTTTCTCAAAAATTGTTCGGCGGTGTCCTACTCTCCCACAGGGTCCCCCCTGCAGTACCATCGG
>NZ_JBHWJK010000032.1:0-79763 GCF_042731455.1 Streptomyces sp. NPDC059852
GTGGGCCCCCCCACTGGGGCGGCCACATCCGACACGCCGGGGGGGCCGCGGGGGCGCCCCGCACGTCTCGCGGGAGTGATCGGACGATCAGACCAGGTCGTACCGGTCGAGGTTCATGACCTTGACCCAGGCGTCGACGAAGTCCTTCACGAACTTCTCCTTGGCGTCGTCGCTGGCGTAGACCTCCGCGAGCGCGCGCAGCTCGGAGTTGGAGCCGAAGACCAGGTCGGCGCGGCTGCCGGCCCACTTCAGCTCACCGGTGGCGGCGTCCCGGCCCTCGAACGTGGTCTGGTCCGAGGACGTCGACTTCCACTCGGTGCCCATGTCGAGCAGGTTGACGAAGAAGTCGTTGGTCAGGGCGCCGGGGGTGTCGGTGAAGACGCCGAGCTGCGACTGCTGGTGGTTGGCACCCAGCACCCGCAGACCGCCGACCAGGACGGTCATCTCGGGGGCGCTCAGCGTGAGCAGGTTGGCGCGGTCCAGCAGCAGGTACTCGGCGGGCAGGCGGTTGCCCTTGCCGAGGTAGTTGCGGAACCCGTCGGCCGACGGCTCCAGCGCGGCGAACGACTCGACGTCGGTGTGCTCCTCCGTCGCGTCGACGCGGCCCGCCGTGAACGGCACCTGGACGTCGAACCCGCCGTCCTTGGCGGCCTTCTCCACGGCCGCGGAACCGCCGAGGACGATCAGGTCGGCGAGGGAGACCTTCTTGGCGCCGGTGTTGAACTCGCTCTGGATGCCCTCCAGGACCCGCAGGACCTGCGCGAGCTGGTCGGGGTCGTTGACCTCCCAGCCGCGCTGCGGCTCGAGGCGGATGCGGGCGCCGTTGGCACCGCCGCGCTTGTCGCTGCCGCGGAACGTCGAGGCCGACGCCCAGGCGGTGCCGACGAGCTGCGAGACGGTCAGGCCGGACTCGAGGATCTTGGCCTTGAGGACCTCGACGTCGCCCGCGTCGATGGGCTCGCCCTCGGCCTCCGGCAGCGGGTCCTGCCACAGCAGCGTCTCGGCGGGGACCTCGGGGCCGAGGTACAGGGACTTCGGGCCCAGGTCGCGGTGGGTCAGCTTGTACCAGGCGCGGGCGAAGGCGTCCGCGAACTCCTGCGGGTTCTCGTGGAAGCGCTTCGAGATCGGGCCGTAGATCGGGTCGAAGCGCAGCGCCAGGTCGGTGGTGAGCATCGTGGGCAGACGCTTCTTCGACGGGTCGTGGGCGTCGGGGATGATCGCCTCGGCGTCCTTGGCCACCCACTGCTTGGCGCCGGCCGGGGACTCGGTGAGCTCCCACTCGAAGCCGAAGAGGATGTCGAAGAAGTCGTTGGTCCACTGGGTCGGCTTGGTGGTCCAGGTGACCTCCAGGCCGGACGTGATCGCGTCGCCGCCCTTGCCGGTGCCGTGCGTGGACTTCCAGCCGAGGCCCTGCTGCTCCATGGCGGCGGCCTCGGGGTCGTTGCCGACGGCGTCGGCCGGGCCGGCGCCGTGGGTCTTGCCGAAGGTGTGGCCACCGGCGATGAGGGCGACGGTCTCCTCGTCGTTCATCGCCATGCGGCGGAACGTCTCACGGATGTCGCGGGCCGCGGCGATCGGGTCCGGGTTGCCGTTGGGGCCCTCGGGGTTGACGTAGATGAGGCCCATCTGGACGGCGCCGAGCGGGTTCTCCAGCTCGCGGTCGCCGCTGTAGCGCTTGTCGTCGAGCCAGGTGGTCTCGGGGCCCCAGTAGACGTCCTCGTCGGCCTCCCAGACGTCGGCGCGGCCGCCGCCGAAGCCGAAGGTCTCGAAGCCCATGGTCTCCAGGGCGACGTTACCGGTGAGGATCATGAGGTCGGCCCAGGAGATGGACTGGCCGTACTTCTTCTTGACGGGCCACAGCAGCCGGCGGGCCTTGTCCAGGTTGCCGTTGTCCGGCCAGCTGTTCAGGGGGGCGAAGCGCTGCTGGCCGCGGCCGGCGCCGCCGCGGCCGTCGCTGATGCGGTAGGTGCCGGCGCTGTGCCAGGCCATACGGACCATCAGCGGGCCGTAGTTGCCGAAGTCGGCGGGCCACCAGTCCTGCGAGTTCGTCAGGACCTCGGCGATGTCACGCTTCACGGCGTCGAGGTCGAGGGCCTCGAACGCCGCGCGGTAGTCGAACTCCGCGCCGAGCGGGTTGGCGACGACCGGGTCCTTGGCGAGGATCTTCAGGTTGAGCCGTTCTGGCCACCACTGGCGGTTTCCGCCGCCCTGGGTCGGGTGGGGGGCGCGATCGTGCGCGACGGGGCAGCCGCCTGTGCCCTCCGCCTTCGCGTCGGTGACGATCGCATCGGAGTTCTCAGCCATGGGAAACCTTCCGGACTAGGTGAATCACAGTGCGCGGGGCGCACCGGTGGGGGTGGAGCAGTCGGGGCACAGGCCCCAGTAGATGACCTCGGCCTCGTCGATGGCGAAGCCGTGGTCGTCGGCGGCGGTCAGACAGGGCGCCTCGCCGACCCCGCAGTCGACGTCGGCGACGACACCGCACGAGCGGCAGACGACGTGGTGGTGGTTGTCACCGACGCGGCCCTCGAACCGGGCGGGGCTGCCCGCCGGTTCGATACGACGTATGAGTCCCGCCGCGGTGAGGGCGTGAAGCCCTTCGTACACGGCCTGGAGGGAGACATGACCGACGCGATCGCGCACCCCGGAGGCGATGGCCTCGACGCCGAGGTGGTCACCGGCGCGGACGGCTTCCAGCAGCGCGACACGCGCGGCGGTCACCCGCAGGCCGGCGCCACGGAGCTCCTCGGCGGGGGTCGGAGTCGGGGCTGCGGTCATGGCGACAACCTATCGCGCTAAACACGAACGACTCAAGAAAACGAACGATGAAAGTCTGGGGGCCCGCAGGAGGTGCGGTCACTGGTGCACATGACTCCCGACGCGCCCCTCCATAGCGCTAAAAACCATCTTTTCTGACATTTACTGATCACTTCTCGTCAAGGCCTCCCTTGGTCGCAGACCCAAGCGAACTCGATGGAGGTACTCACGCATGCTCGGCAGACCCACGGACGGCCGCCGCGCCGCCCTGACCGCTCTCGGCGTCCTCGCCGTCACCGCGATGACCACGGCCGCGGCGGCCGCTCCGCCTCCCGCGCCGCTGCCCGCGTCCACCGCCGCCCAGACGGTCGGCGCCGACCGGCCCCCGGCCCAGGTGCTGCGGGCCCTGGAGCGGGATCTGAAGCTGACGTCCGCCCAGGCGGCCGAGCGCCTGGTCAACGAGGCCGAGGCCGGGGTGCGCGCGGGCCGGCTGCGCCTCTCCCTCGGGCAGCGCTTCGCCGGCGCCTGGCTGACCGGGTCGACCGCCGCCGAGCTGACCGTGGCGACGACGCACTCCTCGGACGTGTCGGCCATCGAGGCGCAGGGCGCCAAGGCGGCCGTCGTGCAGCGGCCGCTCGCCGACCTCCAGGCCGTCAAGCAGAAGCTGGACAAGGCCGCCGCGCGCGCCGCGACCAAGGACGCCACGGTCTGGTTCGTGGACCTGCCGTCGAACCGGGTCGTCGTGCAGGCGGCCCGGCGCACGGCCGCCACCTCGTTCATCAAGGCCGCCGGCGCCCAGGACGCCGGCGTCGCCGTCGTCGTGTCGGCCGAGCGGCCCCGGCCACTGGCGGACATCGTGGGCGGCGAGGCGTACTACATCGAGAACTCCGCCCGCTGCTCCATCGGGTTCTCCGTCACCAAGGGCGAGCAGCACGGCTTCGTCTCCGCCGGCCACTGCGGCCAGCCGGGGAACAGGACCACGGGCGCCGACCAGTCCGCGCAGGGCGAGTTCCAGGCCTCCACGTTCCCCGGCAAGGACATGTCGTGGGTGGCCGCGAACAGCGACTGGACCGCCACCGCCGACGTCAAGGGCGAGGGAGGGCAGCGGACCCAGGTGACCGGCTCCGTGCAGGCGCTCGTCGGGGCGTCGATCTGCCGCTCCGGCTCCACCACCGGCTGGCACTGCGGGACCATCCAGCAGCACGACACGAGCGTGCGCTACTCCGAGGGCACGGTCGACGGGGTCACCAGGACCACGGTCTGCGCCGAACCCGGGGACTCCGGGGGCTCCTACCTGTCCGGGTCGCAGGCCCAGGGCGTGACCTCGGGCGGCTCGGGCGACTGCACGAGCGGCGGCACCACCTACTACCAGCCGGTCAACCCCATCCTGAGCGACTTCGGCCTGGTCCTGAAGACGGCGACCGCGCAGAAGGGCACGCAGGCCACGCAGGACGAGCCGGCGAACGACCAGTGGGCGGCGGGCCGTGTCTACGAGGCCGGCAGCACGGTGACCGTCGCCGGTGTGCGCTACCAGTGCCTCCAGAGCCACCAGGCGCAGACCCGGTGGGCGCCGGACGGCACACCCGCCCTCTGGCAGCGGGTGTAGCGGAACGCACGTCGGCCGGTGCGGGGCTGGGCCCCGCACCGGCCGCGGTGCGTCGGTCCTCCGTCAGTCCTCCGCGAGCAGCGCGTACGCCGTGGGCACGAACGGGTCGCGGGCCCGGTAGCGGCGGGTGCACACCGCGACCAGCGCCGTCCCGCTGTCCGGACGGAACCCGAGGAAGGCCTGCTGGCCCAGGGTGGCCCCGCTGTGGAAGTACATCGGGCCGCCGTCGGTGGGGTGCCGGAACCACGCCACGGTGTGCTCGTGGACGTGTCCCCGGCCGCGCCGCAGCACCGGGGTGCGCACCGCGCGCAGCGCGCCGGCCGCCGGGGAACCGGCCGGGTCGAGGTGCGCCTCCAGGAAGGTGAGCAGGTCGTGTGGGGTGGCCCGGACGGCACCGGCCGCGTCGAAGCCGCCGGCGTCGAAGGGGAGGGTGGGGGTGCGGCCGTCCTTGGCGTGCCCGGCCGCGTCGGTCGTCGGGTCCTGCGGACGCGTCGAGGTGCCGTTCAGGCCGAGCGGGCGCAGCACTTGTCCGGCGAGCAGTTCCTCCCACGGCGTGCCGGTCACGGCGGCCAGCGCGTGCCCGAGCACGGCGACGCCGAAGTTGGAGTAGTGCCAGCGGGTGCCGGGCCGGTGCCGGGGGCGGTGGCGCAGGAAGGCGTCGACGACCCGTTCGGCGGGGTAGCGGCCGTAGGGGTTGGTGCGCCAGGCGGGCAGCGCGCTGCGGTGGAAGCCGGGCGGCAGGGCGGGCAGTCCCCCGGTGTGCGTGACGAGGTGGGCGAGGGTCACGGGGTCGGCGCCGGCCGGGCGGCCCGGTCGCAGACAGGCCGCGGCGGGTTCGCCCCCGGTCAGCAGGCCACTGTCGACGAGCCGCGCGAACAGCAGTCCGGTGAACGCCTTGGAGGCCGAGCCGATCTCGTAGCGCAGGTCCTGCCGGGGCACCGCCGGGGACACAGCGGTGCCCCCGCAGTGGAGGGTGCGGCGGCCGTCGCGGGACACCGCGAAGACGACGTCGGGGGCGTCCACGGCGTCGACGGCCCGCACCAGCCGTTCGGTCAGGCCGTCGTGGTCCCCGCGAGGGGCGGCGGCCCGCCGGACGGTGTCCTCGGCCGCGCCCGGCCAGGGCGCCGCGGGGGCGCTCATGCGGTGGCGTGGGTGAGGGCGGTCAGGGCGCGGGAGGTGGCCAGCACCGAGGCGAACGCGGCCACCAGCGTCGGGTGGTACACGAGGTCGAACACCTCGTCCGGGTCGCCCTCGGGCATGGACCGCACGGCCGGCATGGCGCCGTCGGCCTGCTGCGCGGCGGCGAAGCCCGCCCAGGCCCGCTCGTCCAGGGTGGGGCGGGGCAGGCAGGTGTCGACGACGAGGAGTTCGCCGAGCAGGTCCCAGCGCTCCAGGTCCAGCCAGTCGTCGATCCAGACGGGCAGCCAGGTGGTGAGGTAGTCGGCGATGTGCGGCGGCAGCCCTTCGGGGCGCGCCCCCCACTCGGTCAGATGGAACACGGTGTGGGTGACGTCGTAGGCGATGTGGCCGCTGACGGTCCACGGTTCGGGGGTGTGGCCCAGCCAGGTGGCGCCCGCGAGGTCCGCCTCGGGGGTGCGCGGGGCGAGGCCGAAGCGGCGCTGGAACGCGGCCAGTCCGAGCCGCCGGTTCGGGTCCACCTCGAGCGCCGACCAGCTGTCCAGCCGGTGGTAGAGGCGCACCGCGCGCTCCACCTCGGGCTCGGTGTACCCGAGTTCCTTGTACGGCAGGTACACCTCGAAGGGGATGGGCGACAGCGGTTCGACGCGCTGGCCGCGGGCCAGCATGCGGCCGCCGTCCAGGGTCTCGCGCCAGGAGTGGTCGAGGAGCCGGCGGGCCAGGTCGGCCTGCCGGGACCCGGCCACGCCCTCCCGGAACAGGACCCGGCAGATCAGGGCGAGTTCGCCGACGGGTTTGAAGCGGTCGAGGAAGCCGATCTCGGGGTCGGCGTCGGGTTCGAGGCGGAAGCCGTCGCGGTGGGCCCACAGCCACTCCAGGGCGCGGACGCCGACGGTGTGCATGAGACGGGTGTCGGTCATCCGGGCACTCCTTGTCCCCTGTACCGGTGGTGTCCGCCGGTGCCGGCGGCGGCCCCGGCGGTCAGGCGGGTGAGGCACTGCGCGGTGGCGAAGGCGGCCATGAGCGTGGAGTGGTAGCAGTGCAGGAAGTCCGGCTCCCGGCCGTCGCCGTACTCCTGCTGCGGGAGGGCGCCCGAGGCGCGCTGGGCGTCGGCGATCAGGGGCCAGGCGTCCCGTAGGACGCCGGGGTCGGGCGGGTCCGGCAGACTCGCCGCGACGACGAGCAGTTCGCAGCTCAGGTCCCACATCCCGGCGTCGAGGCAGGTGTCGAGCCAGGCGGGCAGCCAGTGGACGAGGTAGGCGGACAGGTCCGCGGGGACGGCGTCGGGGGCGCGGCCCCAGTCGGTGAGGTGGAAGACGACGTGGGTGAGCGCGTACCCGGCGGACCGCTCGAACGTCCACGGTTCCGGGAGGCCGCCCAGCCAGGTGTGCCGCAGGACCCGCTCGGCGTCCTCGGGCCGGTGGATGCCGGCGCGCCGCTCGGCCTTGAGCACGCCGAGCCGGCGGGTCGGGTCCTGTTCCGTCAGGCGCCAGCCGCGGGTGCGGGCCGTGGTGGCGGCGGCCGTCTCGTAGCCGGGGTGCCGCAACCCGGCGGAGGCGAAGACGGAGTAGATCTCCAGGGGGTACGTGGCGAACGGCTCCAGGCGCTGGAGGCGCAGGAACAGCTCCCCCTGGCCGGTCTGGCGCCAGGCGAACCGCAGCAGGCCGGCGGCGGCCTCGTGCAGCGGGTCGCCGGCCGGGGTGCCCGCGCACACGCTCGCGCAGGTCTGGGCCAGTTCCCCGAGGGGTTTCCAGGTGGCGTCGACCTGGCCGTCGACGGCGAGCGCGCCCTCCCCGAGGGCGAACTCGTCGCGGTGGGCGGTCAGCCAGGCGAGCGCCGCGGCGCCCACCTCCCGGATCCGCGCGACGTCCGTCGCCGTCATACGAGTGCTCCGGCCGCCCGCATGACCCGCGCGGCCTGCACCTGGAGCGCGACCCGGGGATCGGTGCCGCCCATCAGCTCCACGAAGTCCAGGCCCGCCTCCAGCCCGAGCGTGTCCGGCACGCCGTCGACGAGGGTGAGCCAGCGTCCCGCTCCCGCCGCCTGCTGCCAGTCCCGGCGGCGAACCGCCCGGACGAAGCCGCGGGCCAGGTCCACGGGCCTGCCGCGGGCCACCCGGGCCACCGCGCTGTCCTCCCCGGGCACGGCCAGGGCGGCCAGGACGGCGAGTTGATGGGTCAGCGCCTGCCAGGTGGCCGTCTCCAGCCAGGCGGTCCCGGGTTCGCCGGCGTCGGTGCCGGGTGGTGCGGGCGAGGGGGAGCCGAGGCGCGTGAGGGTGCGGCGCATCGCCCAGTGGCTCCAGTGGACGGTCGGGCCGGCGTCGGGGCGGGGCGGGTACGCCTCGGCCGTGCGGCGGAAGGCGGCGAGCGCCTCGGGGTCGGGCGGGGCGGGGAAGAGGACGTGCGGGAGGAGCAGATCCGCTCCCAGTACCCGCACGGCCGCGAGGGTGAGACTGCCCTCGACGTCGTCCATGGCGGAGGTGCCGGACATGCGCACATGGTCCCCGCCCCGGAGGGCGGAGACCACGTCGGACGCAAGGTCCTGCACCGCGCCCTGCAAGAGGGCCGAAGTGCCTGACTGCTCCATTCAGCGTGCTCCTGTCGGGTTCGCCGGTCCTCTAGCCCTTCTTCGGGCGCGGGGTCGGCGGGGACAGCAGCAGCTGGCTGTCTGCGGAGAGCAGCGCCAGGGCGGCGCACTCCCGGCTGTCACGGAACACTCCGTCGGGCTCGGCGGGGTCGAGTGCCGCGTCGAGGTCCGTGCGGACGCCGGTCGTGTCCTTGGTCGCCTTGTCCATGGAAGGCATATCACCATCTCCTCTGGGGTCAGCCATAGCCTCCACAACCCAGATGACCACATCACCTCAGAAGGCGCATCTTTTCTCACAAGTGCACATACGTCACATGTTCAACATCAGGGATCACGGCGCGTGGGGGCGGCGGCTCGCTCGCCGAAGTAACCAGCCCCTGCCCGGTGTTGAGCGCGACGGACGGTGAAGTGACGGCCCTGGCAGCCGTGGTGACGCAGGCCACACGGCCCGCATGTCACATCCGGCGGGCCGGATCGGTCAGTGAGGTGCATCCCCTCTTACTTCTGGGAGTTCACCGTGGAACCGCGTCTCGACTTCTTCGGCAGCCCGCTGGCGGGCAAGGTGCTCAAGCACGTCAACTCCGCAGGAAAGGCGATCTCGGACTCGTCTCTGCCCGGCACCGTCCAGGAGCTGGTGAAGATCCGCGCCAGCCAGATCAACGGCTGCGGCTTCTGCACCGACATGCACACCAAGGACGCCGCGCACGCCGGCGAGACCGCCCAGCGCCTCCACCTGGTCGCGGCCTGGCGGGAGGCCACCGTCTTCACCGAGGCCGAGCGCGCCGCGCTCGAACTGGCGGAGCAGGGCACCCGGATCGCCGACGCGTCCGGCGGGGTCACCGACGAGGCGTGGGAGCGGGCCGCCAAGCACTTCGACGAGGAGCAACTCGTGGCGCTGATCTCGCTGATCGCCCTCATCAACGCCTACAACCGCGTCAACGTCGTCAACCGGCAGCCCGCCGGGGACTACCGTCCGGGCATGTTCGGCTGACCTGCGCCGGTGTCCGTCCGCCGGGGCGCCCCGGCGGACGGACACCTAGCATGGTGAGTGGTCCGGCACGGGAGGCACGATGGGCGACGGGGACGACCGGGAATCCCTCGACCGCGCCAGGGTGGACGGGGACTCGCTCGAGCACGCGATGAAGGAATTCGTCGCGGCGCGCCCCCAGCTCTTCGGCATCGCCTACCGCATGCTCGGCAGCGTGGCGGACGCCGAGGACATCCTCCAGGAGACCTGGCTGCGGTGGCAGCGCACCGACCGCTCGGCCGTCCGGGAACCCGCCGCGTTCCTGACGACCGTCACCACCCGCCTGGCCGTCAACTCCACCCAGTCCGCCCGCAGACGGCGGGAGACGTACGTGGGGCCGTGGCTCCCGGAGCCGGTCGACACCCGTGCCGATCCGCAGCTGGGCGCGGAGCGGGCCGAGGCCGTCGACCTGGCCGTCCTGCTGCTCCTGGAGCGGCTCAACCCGCTGGAGCGCGCCGCCTATGTGCTGCGGGAGGCCTTCGACTACCCGTACGGGCGGATCGCGGAGATCCTGGAGACGAGCGAGCCGAACACCCGTCAGCTGGTGAGCCGCGCCCGCAAGCACCTGAAGGCGGCGCGCCGGGAGCCGGTGAGCGACGGCGCGCACCGCCGTCTGCTGGAGACGTTCCTCGAGGCGGCGCGCACCGGCGCGCTGTCGGCGCTGGAGGACCTCCTCGCCGAGGACGTCGTCAGCTACGCGGACGGCGGCGGGATGCGCGGGGCGTCCCGGATCCCGGTCGCCGGGCGGGAGCGGGTGGCCCGGTACCTCGTGGCCTTCGCCCCGCGGTTCTGGCCGGACGCCCAGGTGCGCTGGGTGGAGGCCAACGGCAGGCCCGCGGTGCTCGTGCGGCGCGGTGACCATCCGGTGGCGCTGCTGTGCGCGGACGTCTCGGACCGCGGCATCGAACGGCTGATGTGGGTCATGAATCCGGCCAAGCTGGCCCCGTATGTGGCCGCGGTCGCGGGCTGACGGCCCGTCCGCGCGGGCGGCGGTGCGGCTTCCAGGTGCTGGGAGCCACACCGGGCGAAAACGTTTCGCCCCGGCCCGCCGGAGGTTACCGTTCGGTAGACATCGTCGTCCCGGAGGTGCCCCGTATGACGCCCGACCGTGCCGCAGGTCTCGTGGAGTCCGCCCGCGCGCTGGCCGACGGGGAGGTGACCTCGCGGGCTCTGGTCACCGAGGCGCTGGCGCGCATCGAGGCCACGCAGGGGTCGCTGAACGCGTTCCGTGTGGTCCGGGCCGAGGCCGCCCTCGCGGAGGCCCGGGCGGCGGACGAGCGGCTGGCCTCCGGCGAGCGGCTGCCGCTGCTCGGTGTGCCGATCGCGGTCAAGGACGACATGGACGTGGCGGGCGAGCCCACCGCGTTCGGCTGCCGCGGCGAGTTCCCGCCGGCCGCCGCGGACGGGGAGGCGGTACGGCGGCTGCGCGCGGCCGGGGCGGTGATCGTCGGCAAGACCAACACCTGCGAGCTGGGACAGTGGCCGTTCACGGAGGGGCCCGCCTTCGGCGCCACCCGCAACCCCTGGGACCCGGACCACACGCCGGGCGGCTCCTCCGGCGGGTCGGCCGCGGCGGTGGCGGCGGGTCTGGTGCCGGCGGCCCTGGGCTCGGACGGCGCGGGCTCGGTCCGCATCCCGGCCTCCTGGACGCATCTGATCGGCATCAAGCCCCAGCGGGGGCGCATCTCCACCTGGCCGCGCGGCGAGTCCTTCAAGGGCATCACCGTCAACGGCACCCTCGCCCGCACGGTCGCCGACGCGGCGCTGCTGCTGGACGCGGCCGCCGGCAACCACCCGCGCGACCCGCACCGCCCGCCCGCCGTCCACGCCTCGGGCGCCGTCGGCCGGGACCCGGGCCGGCTGCGGATCGCGCTCTCCCTCAAGCCGCCGTTCACCGCGGTGCCCGCCCGGCTCCAGCCCGAGGTGCGGGTCAAGGTCGTCGAACTCGCCGCACGGCTCGCCGCGTTGGGCCATGACGTGGAGGAGGCCGACCCGCCGTACGGCCGGATCGGGCTGACGTTCGTGCCGCGCGCCACGGCCGGGATCGCCGAGTGGGCGGCCGACGTGCCCTCCCCCGCGCTCCTGGACCCGCGCACCCGCGGCGCCGTCCGGCTGGGCCGGCTGCTCGGCGGGCCCCCGCTGCGGGCGGCCCGGCGCGCGGAGGCGGTCCTGCACCGCCGGATCGGCCGGTTCTACGAGACCTACGACGTCGTCCTCGCGCCGACGACCGCCGCTCCCCCGCCCCGGATCGGCGCGCTGGCCGGGCTCGGCGGCTTCGCCACCGACCGGGCGATGATCGCCGCCTGCCCGTACGCGTGGCCGTGGAACGTGCTGGGCTGGCCCGGTGTCAACGTCCCCGCCGGCTTCGTGGGCTCCCTGCCTGTCGGCGGCCAGCTGCTCGGCCCGGCCCACAGCGAGCCGCTGCTCATCTCCCTCGCCGCGCAGCTGGAGTCGGAGCTGCGCTGGCACGAACTGTGGCCCCCGCAGCAGGGCGAGACGGCACCGGTCGCGGCCGGCTGACCCTGTGGAGGCGCATCGCACGACACCCCCTAGGGTGCCTGCGTGAACACGTACACCGAAGAGAACGTCCCGGGCCGGCACGGCCGTTCCGCCACCACCGAGGCCGACCCGCGCGCCGTCGGCACGGTGCGCACCGAGTACTCGCCCGCGCACGACGGCGACCCGGATCCCGGGGAGATCGTCTGGACCTGGGTGCCCTTCGAGGAGAACGACGGCCGGGGCAAGGACCGCCCGGTGCTCGTGGTGGCGCGGGAGGCCGCCGGGACGTTCCTCGCGGTGCAGCTGTCCAGCAAGCGGCACGACGGCGACCGTGAGTGGGTGGCCATCGGCAGCGGCCCCTGGGACCGCACCGGCCGGGACTCCTGGGTGGGCGTCGACCGGGTGCTGCGCCTGCACGAGGACGGGATGCGCCGGGAGGCGTGCGCGCTGGACCGGGGCCGCTTCGACCTGGTCCGGCGCCGGCTGCACGAGCGCTACGGCTGGACCTGACCCGCCTGGGCCCGCCCCGGCGGGAAGGCCCGGGCGAACGCCGCTCGGGTCGCGCCGTCCGGGGTGCGGTCGAGGACGCCGAAGACCACGCGCTCGAACGCGGAGCCGAACCGTCCGCCCGGTCCCAGCAGGCCCCGGAACGCCTCCGCGACCCGCGCCGGGTCGTTCTGGAAGACGCCGCAGCCCCAGGCACCGAGCACCAGCCGCCGGTAGCCGTGCGCGGCGGCGACCTCCAGCACCCGCTCGGCGCGGAGGGCGAGCGTGCGGGGCAGCTCGCCGGCGCGCTCCGGGACCGTACGCCGTACGACGCCCGCGTTGGGCGCGGCGGCGGTCAGGAAGCCCGCCGTGTACGGCTCGGCGAGCAGCCGGCCCCGGTCGTCGCGGAAGACGGGCACGCCCGGCGCGTGGATGACACGGTCCGTGTAGAACGGGTCGCGCCGGGCGCGGTGGTGGTCGTAGAAGCCTGGCGCCGCCCGCAGGCAGGCGTAGAGGGCCGAGGCGCGGCACAGGGCTTCCTCCTGGGCCTGCGCGCCGTTCAGGAAGCCGCCGCCGGGATTGCGGGCGGAGGCGAAGTTCAGCACGGCGGTGCCGGCGCCGAGGCGGCGGGCCGCCTCCAGGCTGCTCTCCCCGGTGACCTCGAACGACGTCGTCACCGGGGCCCTGTCCGGCACGGGGACGGGGTCGGGGCCGTACATCCGCGTGCCCTCGCGGGCCGCGCGGACGGCGGCGGCGATGGACACCTCGCGCCCGTCCGGCGCGCGGTAGGAGCCTGCCGCGACGATCTGCTCGGTCTCCTTGGCGATGCCGCGCAGGCGCGCGCTCATGGCGCCACCCCCGTGCGCGCCATGAACCCGCGACCGCGCGGGCCGCTCGTGCCCTCCCCCGTCGTGCTCACCTGAGCATCCTGGGCGATCCTGGTGCTGCGCCGCAACAGGAATTCCGGCGGCCCGCCGGGACCACGAAACAGCGGGAAAGCCCCAGGACAGGCCATCAAAAGGGAGATTACCGACCTCGAACATGCCGAGTACGCACTCTTGTGCGAGTCGTCGTGAACGTCTTGGGTGGGACGAGTGTGCCGCTCCGGCCCGCGAGATCCGGGGGCCGGTGGCATCGTGGACTCTCAGGAGGATCCCGATATGTCCGACTCGGTCAGTGACTGTACGGAGCGTTCCCGCTCCGTCGTCACCGAAGCCGAAGTGGAGGCCCTGGTCCGGGGCATCTGCTTCAAGACTGGCCCGCCCCGCACGCTCGGGGTGGAAGTGGAATGGATAGTGCAGGAGCTGCGCGACCCGCGGCTCCCCGTCACACCCGAACGACTCGAAGCGGCCTTCGCCGCAGTACGCTCCCTGCCTCTCAGGTCGGCGCTCACCGTGGAGCCCGGCGGGCAGCTGGAGCTCAGCTCGCCCCCCGCCGGCTCGCTCACCGAGTGCGTCGGCATCGTCTCCGCCGACCTCGCCGCCGTCCGCGCGGTGCTGGCCGGCCAGGGACTCGCCCTCGCGGGCCTCGGCACCGACCCCTGGCACCCCCCGCGCCGGTTCCTGCGCGAGCCGCGCTACGACGCCATGGAGACGGCCCTGGACCGCCGGGGCCCGGCGGGACGCGCCATGATGTGCACCTCCGCCTCCGTGCAGGTCTGCCTGGACGCCGGGTACGAGGAACCCGGCCCGCTGGGCCACGGCCGGCGCTGGTGGCTCGCCCACCAGCTCGGCGCGGTCCTCGTCGCCGCCTTCGCCAACTCGCCGCTGGCCGGCCGGGAACCCACCGGCTGGGTCTCCACCCGACAGCGGTTCTGGATGGACATCGGCCCGGGCCGCGCGGGCGCGCCCCCGCTGAACGGCGACCCGAGGGCCGGCTGGGCGCGGCACGTGCTGGACGCGCCCGTGATGTGCGTCCGCCGCGAGGACGGTCCGTGGGAGGTGCCCGAGGGCCTGTCCTTCCGTGAGTGGACCCGGTCGGGTGCGCCGCGGCCGCCCACCCGGGCGGACCTCGACTACCACCTGACGACCCTGTTCCCGCCGGTCAGGCCGCGTGGCCATCTGGAGCTGCGGATGATCGACGCGCAGCCCGGTGACGACGGCTGGATCGTCCCGCTGGCCGTGACCACCGCGCTCTTCGACGACCCGCAGGCGGCCGAGACCGCCTACCGGGCCGTGAAGCCGCTCGCCGAGCGGAGCCTGTCCCTGCCCGCGCCGCACAACCCGCTGTGGGCCGGTGCGGCCCGCTCGGGCCTGGCCGACCCCGAGCTCCACGAGGTGGCGGTCCTCTGCTTCACGGCGGCCCAGGAGGCCCTGCCGCGCCTCGGCGCGGACACCGCGGTCACGGACGCAGTGGCGGCCTACCACGACCGCTATGTCGCCCGGGGCCGCTGCCCCGCCGACGACCTGCTCGACGGGCACCGCGGCACGGACCGCCCGCACCCCCGGCCCCGCTCGCACGCGGGGACCCCGCACGGGAAGGACACCCCATGACCGACCCCGCCCTCGACGCCGAGACGCTCCGCGAGCGGGCCCTCACCACCCTGACCACGGCCCGTGCCCGTACGACCCTGCTGACCAGCTGCGTCGAAGAACCGGACCTGACCGCCCAGCACTCGCCGCTGATGTCCCCGCTGGTGTGGGACCTCGCCCACATCGGCAACCAGGAGGAGCAGTGGCTGCTCCGGGCGGTCGCCGGACGGGACGCGATGCGCCCCGAGATCGACGGCCTGTACGACGCCTTCGAGCACCCCCGGTCCGAGCGCCCCTCGCTGCCGCTGCTGCCTCCGGCCGAGGCCCGGGCGTACGCGTCCGAGGTGCGCGGCAGGGTCCTGGACCTGCTGGAGGGCACCGCGTTCCACGGGACGCGGCTGACCGAGGCCGGCTTCGCGTTCGGGATGATCGCGCAGCACGAACAGCAGCACGACGAGACGATGCTGATCACGCATCAGCTCCGCAGGGGCCCGCAGGCCCTGACCGCCCCCGACCCGGACCCGGCGCCCCCGTTCACCGGGCCGTCCGAAGTCCTGGTCCCCGGCGGCCCGTTCACGATGGGCACGTCCACCGAGCCGTGGGCTCTGGACAACGAACGCCCCGCGCACCGGCGCGAGGTGGCGTCCTTCCACATCGACACCACGCCCGTGACGAACGGCGCCTACCAGGCGTTCATCGACGACGGCGGCTACGACGACGAGCGCTGGTGGACGAAGGAGGGCTGGGCGCACATCCGGCAGCACGGCATCCACGCCCCGCTGTTCTGGCACCGGGACGGCCGGCAGTGGCTGCGGCGGCGCTTCGGCGTCACCGAGGCCGTACCGCCCGACGAGCCGGTGCTGCACGTGTGCTGGTACGAGGCCGACGCCTACGCCCGCTGGGCCGGACGGCGGCTGCCCACCGAGGCGGAGTGGGAGAAGGCCGCCCGGCACGACCCGGTGTCCGGCCGCTCGACGCGCTATCCGTGGGGCGACGCCGACCCGGCCCCCCGGCACGCCAACCTGGGCCAGCGCCATCTGCGGCCCGCCCCGGCGGGCAGCTACCCGGAGGGCGAGTCGCCGCTGGGCGTACGGCAGTTGATCGGTGACGTGTGGGAGTGGACGGCGAGCGACTTCCTGCCGTACCCCGGCTTCCAGGCGTTCCCGTACAAGGAGTACTCGGAGGTGTTCTTCGGGCCGGAGTACAAGGTGCTGCGGGGCGGGTCCTTCGCCGTGGACCCGGTGGCCTGCCGGGGCACGTTCCGCAACTGGGACTACCCGATCCGCCGGCAGATCTTCTCCGGGTTCCGCACCGCGCGTTCCGCCGAGGGCGCCTGATGTGCCGTCACCTCGCCTACGTGGGCCCCGGGGAGCCGCTCGGCCGGCTCCTCGTGGAGCCCCCGCACGGCCTGTACCGGCAGGCATGGGCGCCACGGCACCAGCGGTACGGGACCGTCAACGCCGACGGCTTCGGCGTCGGCTGGTACGCCGACGAGGACCCGGTGCCGGCGCGGTACCGGCGCGCCGGACCGATGTGGGCCGACCCCTCGTTCGCGGACCTCGCCCGGGTGGTGCGCAGCACCGCGCTGCTCGCCGCCGTGCGGGACGCGACCGTGCCGGGCGCCGACCAGGAGGCCGCGGCGGCCCCGTTCGCCGCCGGGGCGTGGCTGTTCAGCCACAACGGGGCGGTGAAGGGCTGGCCCGGCTCGCTGGCGCCGCTGACACCGACCCTGCCCGCCGTGGACCTGCTGTCCATGGAGGCGCGCAACGACTCCGCGTTCGTGTGGGCCCTGGTGCTCGCACGGCTGCGCGCCGGCGACGAACAGGGGCAGGCGCTGGCCGACACGGTCCTGGAGGTCGCCGAGGCGGCCCCCGGCTCCCGGCTCAACCTGCTCCTCACCGACGGCACCACCATCACCGCGACCACCTGGGGCGACACCCTCTGGTACCTGCGCCGCACCGGCGGCGGCACCGTCGTGGCCTCCGAGCCCTACGACGACGACCCGCACTGGCAGAAGGTCCCCGACCACACCCTGCTCGCCGCGAGCAGCGCCGACGTCCTGCTCACCCCGCTCAAGGAACCGAGCGGCGCCCTGGCCTACGCACCACGCAAGGAGCCCAGCACGTGAGTCCGTTCCGCATCACCCGCACCCTCCCCGAGGACGCCACCTCGGCCGCGCTGCGCGCCGACGTCCTCGCGGGCCTGACCAGCACACCGAAGACGCTTCCGCCGAAGTGGTTCTACGACGCCCAGGGCAGCGAACTGTTCGAGAAGATCACCGAGTTGCCCGAGTACTACCCGACGCGCGCGGAGCGGGAGATCCTCACCGGCCGGGCCGGCGAGATCGCCGCCGCCACCGGCGCCCGCACCCTCGTCGAGCTGGGCTCCGGCTCCTCCGAGAAGACCCGCTACCTGATCGAGGCCCTGACCGGGCTGCACACGTACGTCCCCGTCGACGTCAGCGAGAGCGCCCTCACCCAGGCCGGGCGGGCGCTCGTCGAGGAGCGGCCGGGTCTGGAGGTGCACGCCCTGATCGCCGACTTCACGGCCGGCCTGGACCTGCCGGACACGCCGGGCCCCCGGCTGGTGGCGTTCCTCGGCGGCACCATCGGCAATCTGCTGCCGCCGGAGCGCGCGGTGTTCCTCGCCTCGGTGCGGGCCCTGCTCTCCCCCGGTGACGCGCTGCTGCTCGGCACGGACCTGGTGAAGGACGAACGGGTCCTGGTCGCCGCCTACGACGACACGGCCGGGGTGACGGCCGCCTTCAACAAGAACGTCCTCGCCGTGATCGACCGGGAGCTGGGCGCCGACTTCGACCCCGGCGCCTTCGACCACGTGGCGGTGTGGGACGCCCGCGAGGAGTGGATCGAGATGCGGCTGCGCTCCCGGACCGCGCAGAGCGTGAAGGTGCCCGCGCTGGACCTCGCCGTGGACTTCGCGGCGGGCGAGGAGATGCGCACCGAGGTGTCGGCGAAGTTCCGCCGGGACGGGGTGCGCGCGGAACTGTCGGCGGCCGGTCTGGAGCTGACGCACTGGTGGACGGACACCGAGGGCCGGTTCGCGCTCTCGCTGAGCACGGCGCACTGACGGACGGCTCGCGCGATGCCCCGCGGTGGGGCACGGTGGAGTGACGCGTGTGAGAGGAGCACCCACATGTCGAACCACACCTACCGGGTCACGGACATCGTCGGCACCTCGCCCGACGGCGTGGACCAGGCCATCCGCAACGGCATCGCGCGGGCCTCGCAGACCCTGCGGAACCTGGACTGGTTCGAGGTGACCGATGTACGCGGCCAGCTCGACGGCGGTGACATCGCGCACTGGCAGGTGACCATGAAGGTCGGGTTCCGGCTGGAGGAGTCCGAGTAGGACCGCCTCGCCTCAGGTGCGTCCCTCGCGCTCCTGTGCCTCCTTCAGGGTGGCGGACGGTGCCGTCCAGCGCGCGAGCACCACCCTGAAGCCGGCCCTTCGGGCGTCCTCGCACACCAGCTCGTCGTCGTCGACCACGACCCGGATCTCCCGGGTGCGGGCGAGGCGGCGCAGCGTCTCCAGCTTGGTGCGCCGGGCGGGCCTGCGGTCGTCGTTGCGCCGCATGTGCAGGTCCCCGTCGGGCAGGCCGTGCGCGGCGAGCCAGGCGAGCGTGTCGCGCCGGCAGCGCGCGGGCCGGCCGGTCAGGTAGACGATGTCGCACTCCCGCGCGCTCTCGCGGGCCAGGGCGATCCCCTCCTCGAGCGGCGGGTCCTGGGGGGCGGCGGCGAAGAAGCCGTCCCAGTCACGCGGCTTGTGCTCCAGGAAGTGCTGGCGGTGCCCGGTGTCGGCGAGGGTGTTGTCCAGGTCGAACACGGCGAGCGGGCGTCGGCTGCTGTCGGTCACGTCCGCCAGGGTACGACCGGTCGTGCCGCCGGACCCGCCGGGCAGGAATCTCCCACGCCGCCCGGTGTTGAACCCTGTATGAGCTCCGTGATCGCCTCGACCCGCTTCTCCGTCCTCGACCGCTCCCGCACACGCGAGGGGTACACGGCCCCGGAGGCGCTGCGGGACACCGTGCGGCTGGCACGGGCGGCCGAGGAGCTCGGCTACCACCGCTTCTGGGTGTCGGAGCACCACGGGGTGCCCGGGGTCGCCGGGTCGGCGCCGACCGTGCTGGCGGCCGCCGTGGCCGGTGCGACCCGTACGATCCGGGTCGGCACGGGCGGGGTGATGCTGCCCAACCACCGGCCGCTGGTGGTGGCCGAGCAGTTCGGTGTGCTGGAGTCCCTGTTCCCGGGCCGGATCGACATGGGGCTGGGCCGCTCGGTCGGCTTCACCGGCGGGGTGCGCCGGGCGCTGGGCCGCGACAAGGAGGACGCGGAGGACTTCGCGGGCCAGCTGGAGGAGCTGCTGGGCTGGTTCCGCGGCACCTCGCCGACGGGGGTGCACGCCCGGCCCCCGGAGGGGCTGACGGTGCCGCCGTTCGTGCTGGCCATGGGCGAGGGCGCCGACATCGCGGCCCGCGCCGGGCTGCCCATGGTGATCGGGGACCTGCGCGACCGGGAGCGGATGCGGCGTGGCGTCGACCGGTACCGGGAGCGGTTCCGGCCGTCGGAGTGGGCGGCGGAGCCGTACGTCGTGATCTCCGGCACCGTCGCGGTGGCCGCCACGCCCGAGGAGGCCCGCCGGCTGCTCGTGCCGGAGGCCTGGTCGATGGCGTACTCCCGTACGCACGGCACCTTCCCGCCGCTGCCGCCCGCCGAGCGGGTGGAGGCGCTGGCCCTCACCGGCCGGGAGCGCGAGTTCTACGAGCGGGGGATGACCGGGCACGTCGTGGGCACCGAGGAGCAGGTCGCGCACGAGCTGGAGACGCTGCTGAAGGAGACGGGCGCCCAGGAGGTGCTGGTGACGACCAGCACGTACGACCGGGACGCCCTCGTGGACTCCTACCGGCGGCTGGCCGGGATCGTCCGCGCCTGACGCGGCGGGCGGCCCGTGCGCGGGTTGCCTAGGCTGAGGAGCCCTGTCCTCGCCGTCCTCCCGGAGCACCGCCCCATGCACTCCCCGCACGACCCCTTCGTCCGCGTCCGCGGCGCCCGCGAGCACAACCTCCAGGGGGTGGACGTCGACGTGCCGCGCGATGTGCTGGCCGTGTTCACCGGGGTGTCGGGCTCCGGGAAGTCGTCGCTGGCCTTCGGGACGATCTACGCCGAGGCGCAGCGCCGCTACTTCGAGTCGGTCGCCCCGTACGCCCGCCGGCTGATCCACCAGGTCGGCGCGCCGAAGGTCGCGGAGATCACCGGGCTGCCGCCCGCCGTCTCGCTCCAGCAGCGCCGCTCCGCGCCGACGTCGCGGTCCTCGGTCGGCACGGTCACCAATCTGTCCAACTCGCTGCGGATGCTGTACTCGCGGGCCGGCGACTACCCGCCGGGCGCGGAGCGGCTCGACTCGGACTCCTTCTCGCCGAACACCGCGGCCGGGGCGTGCCCGGAGTGCCACGGGCTGGGCCGGGTGCACCGCACGACCGAGGAGTCCCTGGTCCCCGACCCGTCGCTGTCGATCCGGGACGGCGCGATCGCCGCGTGGCCGGGGGCCTGGCAGGGCAAGAACCTGCGCGACATCCTCGACGCGCTGGGGTACGACGTCGACCGGCCGTGGCGGGAGCTGCCGGCCGAGCAGCGGCGGTGGATCCTGTTCACCGACGAGCAGCCCGTCGTCACGGTCCACCCGGTGCGCGACGCCGACCGTATCCAACGCCCGTACCAGGGCACGTACATGAGCGCCCGGCGGTACGTCATGAAGACGTTCGCCGACTCGCGCAGCGCGACGCTGCGGGCCCGGGCGGAGCGGTTCCTGACCGCCGCGCCCTGCCCGGTGTGCGGGGGCAGCAGGCTGCGGCCGGAGGCGCTGGCGGTGACGTTCGCGGGCCGGACGATCGCCGAGCTGGCCGCGCTGCCGCTCGTGGAGCTGGCGCAGACGCTGGACGGCGGCGCGTCGGAGACCGCGCGGGTGCTGACCGGGGACCTCAGGGCCCGGATCGAGCCCGTGGTCGAGTTGGGCCTCGGCTATCTGAGCCTGGACCGGGCCACGCCCACGCTGTCGGCGGGCGAGCTGCAACGCCTGCGGCTCGCCACGCAGTTGCGGTCCGGGCTGTTCGGTGTGGTGTACGTGCTCGACGAGCCGTCGGCGGGCCTGCACCCGGCGGACACGGAGGCGCTGCTGCGGGTGCTGGCCCGGCTGAAGGAGGCCGGGAACTCGGTGTTCGTGGTGGAGCACCACCTCGATGTGATGCGGGGCGCGGACTGGCTGGTGGACGTGGGGCCGCGGGCCGGGGAGCACGGCGGGCGGGTGCTGCACAGCGGGCCGGTGGCGGAGCTGGCGTCGGTCGCCGACTCGGCGACGGCCCGCTTCCTGTTCGGCGACGCCCCGGCCGCCCGGCGCCCGGTGCGGACGGCGCGCGGCCGGCTGACGGTCGGGCCGGTCACCCGGCACAATCTGCGCGGGGTGACCGCCGCGTTCCCGCTCGGGGTGTTCACGGCCGTCACCGGGGTGTCGGGGTCGGGCAAGTCCACGCTGATCGGGGAGATCACCGAGGAGCTGCCGGGCGTGGGGCGGCTCGTCTCGGTCGACCAGCGGCCGATCGGCCGTACCCCGCGTTCCAATCTCGCCACCTACACGGGGCTGTTCGACGTGGTGCGCAAGGTGTTCGCGGCGACCGACGAGGCCCGTGCGCGGGGGTACGGCGCCGGGCGGTTCTCCTTCAACGTGGCGGGCGGACGCTGCGAGACCTGTCAGGGCGAGGGGTTCGTCAGCGTGGAGCTGCTGTTCCTGCCGAGCACGTACGCGCCGTGCCCGGAGTGCGGTGGCGCCCGCTACAACGCGGAGACGCTCAAGGTGCGGTACCGGGGGCGCGATGTGGCCGAGGTGCTGGACCTGACGGTCGAGGCCGCCGCGGACTTCTTCGCGGACACCCCGGCCGTGGCGCGCAGTCTCGGCACGCTCCTCGACGTAGGTCTCGGCTATCTCCGGCTCGGGCAGCCCGCGACGGAGCTGTCCGGCGGCGAGGCCCAGCGCATCAAGCTGGCGAGCGAGCTGCAGCGGGGCCGACGCGGGCACACGCTGTACCTGCTGGACGAGCCGACCACCGGACTGCACCCGGCCGACGTCGAGGTGCTGATGCGTCAGCTGCACGGCCTGGTCGACGCCGGGAACACCGTGGTCGTCGTGGAGCACGACATGTCCGTCGTCGCGGGCGCCGACTGGGTGATCGACCTGGGTCCGGGCGGCGGCGACGCGGGCGGCCGGATCGTGGCCGCCGGTACGCCGGCCGAGGTGGCGGCGACGGCGGAGAGCGCCACGGCTCCGTATCTGGCGCGTGTCATGCCGTGACTTCCTCGGGGAGGCCGTCCTCTGCCAGGACCGCTTCCACGGCGGGGGCGGCGTCCCCCGGCGACCCCATCTCCGTCTCGGCCGCCCCGGCCAGCGCGCGGCGGTCGGTCGTCGGGCCGGGCACGAGGGGCGCCCGTACCTCGACCTCCGCGCTCAGGCCCCGGGCCCGGACCACCCGCCAGACCGAGCCGAGCAGCGTGTCGTCGCCGACGAAGGCCGGGAGGGTGGCCGGCGGGCCGCCGGCGCCCCGGTAGCGCAGGCGTACGGGCAGGACGGGGACGGCCGCGTCCAGGGCGGCCTGGAAGGCGGCCCGGCGGAAGGGGCCCCCGGCCCGACCGCACCAGGTGCTGCCCTCGGGGAAGACGGCGACCGCGTCGCCGGAGCGCAGCTCCCCGGCGATGCGGGCGACCGTGCCGGGCAGCGCGCGGATCCGGTCCCGGTCGATGAACAGGACGCCGCCGAGGGCGGCCAGCCGGCCGGCGACCGGCCAGGAGCGGATCTCCGACTTGGCGAGCATCCGTGCCGGGCGGACGGCTGCCAGCAGGGGGATGTCCAGCCAGGAGACGTGCCGGGCGACGATCAGCACGCCGGTGGGGGGTACGGCCCCGCCGTCGATCCGGACCCGGACGCCCGCGGCCCGGACCACCCCGCGGCACCAGCGGCGGACCGGGCCCGGTGGCAGGCGGATGCCCAGGGACGCGGTGACCAGACGCACGGTCAGTCCGGCGGCCAGCAGGACCAGCAGGGCTGTCAGCCGCAGGACGGCCCACGGGAGGGCCCGTGTCCGCGCGGCGCGCTCCACGCAGGTGCGCGGGGTGCAGGGGGCGCCGGGCCGCCAGAAGGTCCCGGCCCCGGCCGCGTGCGCGGCGGCGGCCGCTCCGCCCGTCGGGGCCGTCACGCCGGGACGAGGGAGAGGAAGTGCCGCAGATAGCGCGGGTCGATCCGGCGCATCGACAGCAGCACGTACAGGTCGGCGACCCCGAACTCGGGGTCGTGCGCGGGCTCGCCGCAGACCTGGGCGCCCAGGCGCAGGTATCCGCGCAGCAGGGCGGGGAGTTCGACGCGGCGGGCGGGCGCCGGGCCGGCCGGCCGCCAGGGCCGCAGCGGCCGTACGCGGTGCTCCTCGGGGGCGAGGTGCCGGGTGCGGACCCGGTCCCAGGTGGCGGCGGCGAGAGTGCCGCCGTCGGCGAGCGGGATCGAGCAGCAGCCCGCCAGCCACTCGTGGCCGCGGTCCACCATGTAGCGGGCGATGCCCGCCCAGATGAGGCCGATCACGGCGCCGTCGCGGTGGCCGGGGTGGACGCAGGAGCGGCCGACCTCGACCAGGTCCGGGCGGATCGCGTCGATCGCGGTGAGGTCGAACTCGGTCTCCGAGTAGAGCCGTCCGGCGACGGCGGCCCGCTCGGGCGGCAGGAGCCGGTAGGTTCCGACGACCTGCCCGGACGACTCCTCGTGGACGAGCAGGTGGTCGCAGTACGCGTCGAAGGCGTCGATGTCGAGCCCCGGCGACGGGGTGGACAGCGAGGCGCCCAGCTCACCCGCGAAGACGTCGTGCCGCAGCCGCTGGGCGGCGCGGACGTCCTCCTCGTCGCGGGCGAGCCGGACGGTGTAGCGGGTGGGTGCCGTGGGCTGCGGGGGGCGGGCGAGCGTGGAAGCGCCGGTCATGGCTCTCTCCTGGTCACGGGGCCGGTGCGGCGGGGCGGGGACGCCCGTGCGGTGTCGCGCGGTGCGCCGACCCTGTTCTCCCGATCGCGGCTGACCTGCGCGTGTCCGGCGCGGGGAGTGGGGGTGTGGGGTGGCTGAACGGCTCGCGCCGGGCGGGCGGGCCCGGACGGCCTAGCTGCGCACGCGCGTACCGGCCCTGTTGGCGAGAGTGGGTCCATGACCGAATCGGGAACCGGCGAGCGCCGCAAGGGTTCCGCCTCGTCCGCCCCGCGCCGGCGCACCGTGCGCGGGGCGGGAGGGGCGGCCCGCAGCGCCGCCGAGGCGCTGACGGAGCTGATCGGGCATCCCCTGGAAGGGGTGTCCGCCGTCTGCCGCGGCGAGGACGGCGGCTGGGTCGTCGACATCGACGTGCTCGAGCTGGCGCGCATCCCCGACACCACCAGTCTGCTCGCGACCTACCAGGTGGAGCTGGACCGGGCGGGCGAACTGCAGCAGTACCGGCGGATCGCACGGTACCGGCGCGGCGCCCAGGACCAGTGACCGCGCGCGCGACCGCCCCACGGGAAGGACCTCCCGCATGACCGTCCACAGCGACGAGATCGTCTGCGCGCCTCGCGCGGGCAACGTCTACGACGTACTGGAGCTGATCCTCGACCGCGGCATGGTGATCGACGTCTTCGTGCGGGTCTCGCTGGTCGGCATCGAGATCCTCAAGATCGACGCCCGCATCGTGGTCGCCAGCGTCGACACCTACCTGCGCTTCGCCGAGGCGTGCAACCGCCTCGACCTGGAGCGCGACCCGCGCTCCAAGACCGTGCCGGAGCTGTTCGGCGGGCCGGTCGCCAGGACCATCGGCAAGGCCGGCGCCAAGCGCACCGCCCGCTCCCTGACCGACAAGGTGCGGGACGTGCTCAGCCCGGAGGCCGAGATGCCCGAGGAGGAGGCGGCGGAGGCCGCGGCGGAGGCGGAGGCCGCCGAACCCGCCCGCCGGCCCGCCCGCAAGCGCCGCAGTGACGACGACCGCCCGCGGCCCCGGCGCCGCGCGGCCGAGGAGGAATGACCGTGACGGCCACCGCCGCCCCCACCACCGCCGGCACGCTGTACGTCTACGGCATCGCCCCCGAGGGAGCCCGTCCTCCGAGCACGCCCGGAGTGGACGGGGCACGGGTGCGGCTGCTGACCGGGTCCGGGCTGTGCGCGGCGGTCTCGGACGCGCCGGCGTCCCTGCGGGCCCGGCGCCGGGACCTGACGGCCCACCAGGCGGTGCTGACGGAGCTGGCCGCACAGGGACCGGTGCTGCCGATGCGGTTCGCCGTGCTGGGTTCCGGCCCGGAGGAACTGCTCGACCGGCTGCGCACGCACCGGGCCCATCTGACGGACCAGTTGGAGGCGGTACGGGGCTGCGTCGAGATGAACGTGAAGGGCACCGTCGTGCCCGGGCACTTCGCCGACCTCGTCCGCCGGGACGGCTCCCTGCGGGCGCTCGCCCGGCGCACCCGGCAGCGCCCCGGCTACGAGGCGAACGTGCGCCTCGGTGAGGCCCTGGCGAAGGGCGTCGCCCGGGAGGCGCGCGGCGCGGCACGGGACGTCCTCGCCCGGCTGGTCCCGCTCGCCGTGCGCACCGCGCGGGGTCCCGTCGACGACGAGCAGGTGCTGAGCACGTCGTTCCTGGTCCGCGCCGCCGACGAACAGCGCTTCCGCGAGGCCGTGACCGAGCAGGCCGGCGCCGTCGGCGACCGGCTGACGCTCAGCCTCACCGGCCCGCTGCCCTGCTACAGCTTCGTGGACCCGCCGACCGCGCCGGCCGGGCGGTGACCCGATGGGGCTCCTGACCGAGATCCTGCTGCTGCCCGTGGCCCCCGTGCGCGGCACGCTGTGGGTCGCCGAGCAGCTGCGCCGGGAGGCCGAACGCCAGGCGTGCGACCCGCGCTGGGTGCAGGCCCGGCTGGCGGCGCTGAACCGGGACCTGGACGACGGTCTCATCGACGAGGCGGCCTTCGAGGCGGAGGAGGAACGGCTCCTCGCACGCCTCGACCGTCCCGTCCGGCACGGCGGGCGACCGCCGCACGGAGGCGCCCGGTGACCGACCTCTCCACCTGGCCGTCCGGCCTGGACCCGCAGCCCGCCGGGCCGGCCGGCGGAAGCCTGGCGGATCTGCTGGAGCGCGTGCTGGACAAGGGCATCGTCATCGCCGGCGACATCAAGATCGACCTGCTCGACATCGAGCTGCTGACCATCCGGCTGCGTCTGTTCATCGCCTCGGTCGAGACGGCGAAGAAGGCGGGCATCGACTGGTGGGAGACCGACCCGGCGCTGTCCTCACGCGCCGCACGGGACGCGCTCACCGAGGAGAACGCCCGGCTGCGCGCCCGCCTGGAGGCCCTGGAGGAACGCGGCCCCGACACCGGCCCCCACGCGACGGAGGTGTCCCGATGAGCACGCTCCCGGCCGGCCGGGCGACCGCGCCCGACGTGGAGCCGGCGTCCCCCACCCTCCTCTGCGTCTTCGCGGTGGCGGACGCCCCCGCGCCCCCGGACGTGCTCGCGCGGACGCCGGGCCACGACGGCGGCGGCCCGCTGCGCACCCTGGCCGCGGGACCGCTCCATCTGGTCGTGCAGGAGGTCCCCGCCGCGGACTTCGGCGCGGAGGCGCTCGCGGAACGGCTGAACCGGCCCGACGTGCTGGAGCGCTGCGCCCGTGCCCACCACCGGGGTGTGGAGGCGGCGGCGGGCGCGGGCTCCGTCGTCCCACTGCCGATGGCGACGCTGTACCTCGACGACGGCAACGCGGTCCGGGCCGTGACCGCACGGCAGGCGTCCCTGCGGGCCCTGCTGGAGCGGCTGCGCGACCGCACGGAGTGGGCGGTGAAGGTGCACGGCCCGGCGGCCGGCGCCACGGACTCGGCCGCCGGCGAGGCAGCCGCCGACGGACGGTCGTACCTGCGCCGGGCCAGCGCCCGCCGGCGCACCGAACGGGAGACGCGCGAACAGGCGCTGGCCCGGGCCCACGCCGTCGACCGGGAGCTGCGGGCCCACGCCGTCGCCGCGACCCGGCACCGGCCGCAGAGCGAGCGGCTGACCGGCACGAGCGTGCCGCAACTGCTCAACGCCGCCTATCTGGTCGACGACGCCCGGCGCGAGGAGTTCCTGCGCGCCGTCGGCCGGCTGGCCCGCGAGACCGGGGCCACCGGTCTGGAGGTCACGGTGTCGGGCCCCTGGATCCCGTACTCCTTCGCCCGGCCGGACCCGGTGGAGGTGGTCGCATGAGTGTGCCGGTGCCGTGGGACGGCTCGGAGCCGTGCGCGCCCGTCGGCGTGCCCCTGGTCGATCTGCTGGACCGGGTGCTGGCGACCGGTGTCGTGGTCAGCGGCGACCTGGTGCTGGCCATCGCCGACGTGCCGTTGGTGCGGATCTCGCTGCACGCCCTGCTGGCGTCGGTGAGCGAGCGGGTGCCCGCGCCCTGGCCGGACAGCGGGCCGCTGTGACCGCGCCCCGCGCCCACGCCGTGGACCTGGACCCGGAGCGGGTCTCGAACGATCTGGCGGCGCTGGTCCTGACCGTGGTGGAGCTGCTGCGGCAGCTGATGGAGCGGCAGGCGGTGCGGCGCTTCGACGAGGGCACGCTCAGCGCCGAGCAGGAGGACAGGCTCGGCACCGCGCTGATGCTGCTGGACGAGCGCATGGACGAGCTGTGCGCGCAGCACGGGCTGCGGCGCGGCGACCTGAACCTGGACCTCGGCCCGCTGGGCCCGCTCCTCGCCGATCCGGGCCGGTGACCCGGAGAACACCAGACGGGACCGGGAGGAGCACCTCTCCCGGTCCCGCCCGTCCGCACCGCTCGGCGAACGTCTCGTAGGGGGCCGCGCCCCGAGGGTGTTACCTCTTGGCCTTCCGGGTGGCCCGCAGCCACTCCTTGTTCATGCTGGTGATGGACATCAGCGGGATGCCCTTCGGGCAGGCCGTGGCGCACTCGCCGGTGAGGGTGCAGCCGCCGAAGCCCTCCTCGTCCATCTGGGCCACCATGTCGAGGACGCGGGTCTCGCGCTCGGGGGCGCCCTGGGGCAGCACGTTCAGATGGTTGACCTTGGCGGAGGTGAACAGCATCGCCGCGCCGTTGGGGCAGGCCGCCACGCACGCCCCGCAGCCGATGCACTCGGCGTGCTCGAAGGCGAGGTCGGCGTCGGGCTTGGGCACGGGCGTGGCGTGCGCCTCGGGGGCGGCGCCGGTCGGCGCGGTGATGTAGCCGCCGGCCTGGATGATCCGGTCGAACGCCGACCGGTCGACGACGAGGTCCTTGATCACCGGGAAGGCGGACGCCCGCCACGGCTCGATGTCGATCGTGTCGCCGTCCTTGAAGGACCGCATGTGCAGCTGGCAGGTCGTGGTCCGCTCGGGCCCGTGGGCGTCGCCGTTGATGACGAGCGAGCAGGCGCCGCAGATGCCCTCGCGGCAGTCGTGGTCGAAGGCGACGGGGTCCTCGCCCTTGAGGATGAGCTCCTCGTTGAGGGTGTCGAGCATCTCCAGGAAGGACATGTCGGAGGAGATGCCGTCCACCTCGTACGTGGACATGGCGCCTTCGGCTTCGGCGTTCTTCTGCCGCCAGACGCGCAGGGTGAGCTTCATGCGTAGCTCCGCTGGGTGGGGTGGACGTACTCGAAGACCAGGTCTTCCTTGTGCAGGGTCGGAGCCTCGCCGGTGCCGGTGAACTCCCACGCGGCCGCGTAGGCGAACTCGTCGTCCTTGCGGGCGGCTTCGCCGTCCGGGGTCTGGGACTCCTCGCGGAAGTGGCCGCCGCAGGACTCGGTGCGGTGCAGCGCGTCGAGGCACATGAGCTCGGCGAGCTCCAGGTAGTCGACGACGCGGTTGGCCTTCTCCAGCGACTGGTTGAACTCCTCGCCGGTGCCGGGGACCTTGATGCGGCGCCAGAACTCCTCGCGGATCTGGGGGATGCGCTCCAGGGCCTTGCGCAGTCCGGCGTCGGTGCGGGCCATGCCGCAGAACTCCCACATCAGTTCGCCGAGTTCGCGGTGGAAGGAGTCCGGGGTGCGGTCGCCGTCCACCGCGAGCAGCAGGTTGAGCCGGTCCTCGGTCTCGGCCAGCACCTCCTGGACGGCGGGGTGGTCGTCGGTGACCTGCTCGTGGTGGGGGTTGCGGGCGAGGTAGTCGTTGATGGTGGCGGGCAGGACGAAGTAGCCGTCGGCGAGGCCCTGCATCAGGGCGGAGGCGCCGAGGCGGTTGGCGCCGTGGTCGGAGAAGTTGGCCTCGCCGATCGCGAACAGGCCGGGGATCGTGGTCTGGAGGTCGTAGTCGACCCACAGGCCGCCCATCGTGTAGTGCACGGCGGGGTAGATCCGCATGGGCACCTGGTACGGATCCTCGTCGGTGATCCGCTGGTACATGTCGAAGAGGTTGCCGTACTTGGCCTCGACGGCCTTGCGGCCCATGCGCTGGATCGCGTCGGCGAAGTCGAGGTAGACGCCCTGGCCGCCGGGGCCCACTCCCCTGCCCTCGTCGCAGACGTTCTTCGCGGCGCGGGAGGCGATGTCACGCGGGACCAGGTTGCCGAAGGACGGGTAGATGCGCTCCAGGTAGTAGTCGCGCTCGTCCTCGGGGATCTGGTGCGGCGGGCGGCTGTCGCCCTTGGCCTTGGGCACCCAGATGCGTCCGTCGTTGCGCAGCGACTCGCTCATCAGGGTCAGCTTGGACTGGTGGTCGCCGGTGCGCGGGATGCAGGTGGGGTGGATCTGGGTGAAGCAGGGGTTGGCGAAGTACGCGCCGCGCCGGTGCGCCCGCCAGATGGCGGTCGCGTTGGAGTTCATGGCGTTCGTCGACAGGTAGAAGACGTTGCCGTAGCCGCCGGAGGCGAGGACGACGGCGTCCGCGAAGTAGGTGCTGATCTTCCCGGTGATCAGGTCCCGGGCCACGATGCCGCGTGCCCGTCCGTCGACGACGATCAGGTCGAGCATCTCGGTACGGGGGTGCATCTCGACGTTGCCCGCGGCGATCTGCCGGCTCAGCGCCTGGTAGGCGCCCAGCAGGAGCTGCTGGCCCGTCTGGCCGCGGGCGTAGAAGGTGCGGGAGACCTGGACGCCGCCGAAGGAGCGGGTGTCGAGCAGGCCGCCGTACTCGCGGGCGAACGGCACGCCCTGCGCGACGCACTGGTCGATGATCTCGACGGAGATCTGCGCGAGCCGGTGCACGTTGGACTCGCGGGCGCGGAAGTCGCCGCCCTTGACGGTGTCGTAGAACAGGCGGTGGATGGAGTCGCCGTCGTTGCGGTAGTTCTTCGCGGCGTTGATGCCGCCCTGCGCGGCGATGGAGTGGGCGCGGCGCGGGGAGTCCTGGTAGCAGAACTGGACGACGTGGTAGCCCTGTTCGGCGAGCGTCGCACCGGCGGAGCCGCCCGCGAGGCCGGTGCCGACGACGATGACGGTGTGCTTGCGCCGGTTGGCGGGGTTGACCAGCTTGGCCTCGAAGCGGCGGGTGTCCCAGCGTTCGGCGACGGGGCCGGAGGGGGCCTTGGTGTCGGCGACGGGTTCGCCGGTCGTGTAGGCGGTGTAGTCGGGGTAGGTCATGTTCAGCTCACCACTCCGGTCATGACGCCCACGGGTACGGCGATGAAGCCGGCCGTGAGCAGCAGCGCGAGGACGTTGGCCGTGGCCTTCAGGGCGCGGTCGCGGGTGCGGCTGCCGGCGCCGAGGGTCTGGGCGGCGCTCCAGAAGCCGTGCCGGATGTGCAGGCCGACGGCGAGCATCGCCACGATGTAGATGACGTTGCCGTACCAGGTGGAGAAGGTGTCCACGACGTTCTGGTACGGGCGTCCCTCCTGGAATCCGCCCGCGTGCACGGTGCCGGTCGTCAGGTCCAGGAGGTGCCAGACGATGAAGAGGCCGAGGATGACCCCGCCCCAGCGCATGGTGCGCGTGGCGTAGGAGGCGCGCGGCTTCCTGTGGACGTACTTGCTGGGGCGGGCCTTGATGTCGCGGCGGCTGAGCTGGTAGGCCGAGACCGCGTGGGCGACGACGGCGACGACCAGGACGACGCGGATGATCCACAGCGTCCACTCGTAGTGCATGAACGGCTCGCCGACGGTGCGCAGCCAGTGCGCGTAGTGGTTGAAGTCGCCGGCGCCGAAGAAGATCTTCAGGTTGCCGATCATGTGGACGACCAGGTACAGCAGCATGATCAGTCCGCTGACCGCCATCACGGTCTTCTTGCCGACGGTCGAGTCCCACACCGTGCGCGCGAAGGACGGCCGTCGGTCCGTCCGCGTTGCCAGAGCCATGACTAGGACGCTAGGGCCGAACGGCCCGATCGGTCCAAGACATGGTGCGCCTCGTTTCGATAGCCGTCACCTATGATGGCGGTATGCAGTTCCAGCAGCTCCAGTACTTCGTGGCGGTCGCCGAGACCCGGCACTTCACCCGCGCCGCCGATCTGGTGCACGTGGCCCAGCCCTCGCTGTCGCAGCAGATCAAGGCCCTGGAGCGCGAGCTGGGCGCGGACCTGTTCCTGCGGGCCCGGGGCAACATCACGCTGACGGACGCCGGGGAGGCCCTGCTGCCGCTGGCCCGGCGCATCCTGGCCGACGCCGACACGGCCCGGCACGAGGTGCAGGAGCTGGTGCAGCTGCGCAGCGGCCGGGTCAGGCTCGGCGCCACCCCGAGCCTGTGCACGGGCCTGCTCCCGGACGTGCTGCGCGCCTTCCACGACCGCTACCCGGGCATCCGGCTGCTGATCGAGGAGGGCGGTTCGCACGACCTGGTGCGCGAGCTGGCGCGCGGCGCCCTCGACCTCGCCCTGGTCGTCCTGCCCCTGCCGACGCCCTCCCCCGCGCTGACGACGGTGGAGCTGCTGCGCGAGGACCTGGTCGTCGTGTCCTCGCCGGAGGCGCCCGCACCCGGCGGCCCCGGCCGGCGCACGGTGCGCATCGCCGACCTGGAGGGCGAGCGCCTCGTGATGTTCCGGCACGGCTACGACCTGCGGGAACTCACGGTGGCGGCGTGCCGCGCCGAGGGCTTCGAACCGGATTTCGCGGTCGAGGGCGGCGAGATGGACGCGGTGCTGGGGTTCGTCCGGGCGGGCCTGGGCCTGGCCGTCGTCCCGCGCATGGTGGCGGCGCGGTCGGGCCGGGGGCTGCGGGTGACCCCGCTGGCCCGGCCCGGGCTGCACCGGACGATCGCGCTGGCCCACCGCAGCGACGTGGCGCCGCCGCGGGCCGCGCGGGAGTTGCAGCGGATGCTGCTGGAGCGCTGAGCGTCCCCGGCCAGCCCGTCCCTCACCAGGTGGGGATGAAGCCCCCGTCGATGATCAGGTCGCTGCCGGTGATGTTGCGGGCGTGGTCGCCGGCGAGGAAGAGCACGAGGTCGGCGATCTCGGCGGGCCGGGAGAAGCGCCCGGTGACGGTGGCCTTGGACGCCTGGGCGACCACCTCCTCCGAGGTGATGCCCGCGGCGGCCGAGACCGTCCGCGCCACTCCCCCACCGCCCAGCCAGAGTTCCGTCTCGACCGGGCCGGGGCTGACGGTGTTGACACGGATGCCCTTCGGGCCGACCTCCTTCGACAGCGCCTTGGAGAACGCGACCAGGGCGGCCTTGCCCGCGCTGTAGTCGATGACCAGCGGGTCCGGGAGGGTGGCGTTGACGGAGCCGACCGTGATCACCGAGCCGTCACCGGCGTCCAGCATCACGGGCAGCGCGGCCCGGGTGACCCGTACGGCCGCGAGCAGGTTGAGGTCGATCGTGCGCGTCCACTCCTCGTCGGTGACCGACAGGAAGCCGTCGGTGCGGGCGGGTGCCGTGCCGACGTTGTTGACCAGCACGTCGACGCGTCCGCCCGCCGCGGCGACGAGCTCCTCGGCGGCCCGGGGCTCGGCGAGGTCGACCGGCACCCAGGTCACCGAGCCCTCCTTCACCAGCTCCTCCAGCCGGTCGGAGGGGGTGCGCGACCCCGCCACGACCTTCGCCCCGGCGTGCGCGAGAGCCTCCACGACCGCCAGTCCGATGCCCTTGCTCGCTCCGGTGACGACGGCGGTCCTGCCCTGCAGTTCCGTACTCATGCTGCCCCACTCCGATCGGACGTGAGTACCCCCTGCGCTCATGCTGCCCCCTGCGGGGCCGGCCCGCCCGACGGCCGTCGTACGCCGCGTCAGCCGCGGACGGACAGCAGGTCCGGCATGCCGATGCGCTGGTAGAACTCGGCACGGACGGCGTCGGCGACGTCGCTGACCCGCTCGGAGCCGTCGTCGGCCGGGTCGATGGTGGTCCTGAACGGCCGCTCGCCCTTCGGGGTGCCGACGACACGGACGATGGCGCGGGCGACGTCCCGGACGTCGGCGTCGTCCGGTGCCAGGGCCGCGAGGGCCCTGCCCACGTCGTCCATGAGGCCGCCGTACAGGGCGTCGTACGCCTCGGCGGTGGCGGTGTCCTCCGGGTGCATGGCGTGCGCGAAGTGGTTGGTGCCGGAGGTGAAGGAGCCGGGGACGACGAGGGCCGTGTCGATGCCGAAGCGGCTCAGTTCGACGGCGTAGCTCTTGGCCAGGTGGTCCATGGCGGCCTTGGCCCCGAAGTAGGGGCCGAGGTACGGCGGGGTGCCGCCGTAGGTGCTGGACGAGCCCACCCACACCAGCAGGCCGTCCCGCCGTTCCCGCATCCCCGGGAGCACGGCCCGGTTGACGCGCTGGGTGGACACGACGTTGGTGTCGTAGATCTCCGCGATCTGCTCCGGGGTGAAGGACTCGGCCGGGCCGAGCACCATGTGCCCGGCGTTGTGGACGACGACGTCGATCCGCCCCGCCTCGGCGACGGCCGCGTCCACGGACTCCTGGCTCGACACGTCGAGTTCGAGGGGGCGCAGGTCGACGCCGTGCCGTTCGGCGTAGGCGCGGGCGTCGGCGACGGCCGGGGCGTTGCGGCCGGTGGTCTGCCGGATGCCGGCGTGGACGGTGTGGCCGGCGTCGGCGAGGGCGCGGGCGGTCAGGGCGCCGAAGCCGCTGGAGGCACCGGTGACGAGGATGGTGGAGGGCATGGCTCGATCCTTGGGAAGTGGAGTGCTGGTCAGGCGAAGGTGATCACGCTGCGGCCGTGCGCCGAGCCGTCGGCCATCGCGTCGAGGACGCCGGGCGCCTGGTCGAGGGTGATCGGGGTGACCTCGGGGAGGATGCCGTGGGCCGCCGAGAAGGCGAGGGTGTCGCGCAGGTCGTGCGGGGAGCCGGACGGCGAGGCGACCACGTGCAGCCGGTTGAGGATCAGGGGCTGGGTCGGCAGGGTCAGCGGGTCGGGGCCGTAGCCGAGGAGCAGCAGGGTGCCGTCGGGCGCGAGGCCGCCGAGGGTGGCGGCGGCCGCCTCGGTGGAGGGGGCGGCGTTGAGGACGACGTCGGCGCCGCCCCACGTCTTCAGGGCCTCCGCCGGGTCGGACTCGCCGGTGGCGACGAACAGGTCGGCGCCCAGCGCCTTCGCCTGGTCCTCGCCGCGCCGGGAGCGGCCGATCACGGCGACGCTCGCGCCCATCGCGACGGCGTAGCGCACGGCGAGCGCGCCCACACCGCCGAGGCCGACGACCGCGACGCGGGAGCCCGCCGTCGCCCCGGCCTGCCGCAGCCCGTTGAAGGCGGTCAGGCCCGCGCACATCAGCGGGGCCGCGGCGACCGGGTCGAGGCCGTCCGGCAGCGGGGTCGCGAACCCGGCCTTGAGCAGGACATACTCGGCGTAGCCGCCGTCGGTCACCACCCCGGTGATCCGCTTGCACGGGCACAGGATCTGGTCGCCGCGCACGCAGTAGTCGCAGTGACCGCAGGAGTCGTACAGGAACTGGCCGCCGACGGCCGTGCCGACCTCGGGGAAGGTGACGCCCTCCCCGACGGCGGTGACCACGCCGGTGATCTCGTGCCCGGGGATCACCGGGTACCGGGCGAAGGGGTAGTGGCCGCGCAGCAGGCTCAGGTCGGAGAAGCAGACCCCGCAGGCGGTGACCTTGACGAGGACCTCGCCGGCGGCGGGCTGCGGGATGTCGTGGTCGTCGAGGGTGAGCGGCAGGTTGGCGCCGGTGGCTACGGCAGCACGCATGGCGGGCTCCAAGGGGGCTTGGGGGAAGGACGCCGGTGGGTTCGCCCCGGTCCCGGCCCTTCCGAGTCTTGGGCCCCGTCACCCTCCCGTCCAATGCCGGTCCCGGTGCCATTGATGCCCAGCCGGCATCACCCCAGGTCTACGCGCCGTCCCGGCCGGCGACGGCGGCGCGGGCCGTCTCGACGAAGCCGGTCACGGCCGGCGAGGGACGCCGGGCGTGCCAGGCCAGGGAGACCTGTCCGGGCGGTACGCCGGTGACGGGCACGTAGGCGATGTCGGACCGGGGGAACGCGGCCGCGGCGGACCCGGGGACGAAGGCGATCCCGCGCCCGCCCCGGACGTAGCCCAGCAGCTCCTCCATGTCGTGGAAGGCCGGGCCGTGGTCCGGGCGGGTGCCGTCGGGCCGGGGGTCGGCGTTCCAGACGGCCGACCACGCCTCGCTCGCCTCGGCGTACTCCAGAACGGGCTCCCCGGTGAGGTCCGCGAGGGCGACCTCGCCGTCGCGTGCCCGTGGGTGGCCGGCGGGCAGGACCGCGCTCAGGCGCTCGGTGTAGAGCGGGAGGAGGTCCACGCCGTCGGTCTCCAGCGGCGGCCGGACGAACCCCACGTCGACGCTCCCGTCCAGCAGGGCCCGCGCCTGGCTCCACCAGCGCAGACGCACCAGTTCGACGGAGACGTGGGGGAAGCGCGCGGAGAACGCGTTGAGGGCCGGGCCGACGTCCGTGCCGAGCATGAAGCCGACGACCAGCGCGTCCTCGCCGGCGCCGATGCGGCGGGCGCGCTCCTGGGCGGCCTCGGAGGCGGCGAGGAGGGCCTTGGCGTCGCGCAGGAACTGCTCACCGGCCGGGGTCAGCGCGACCTCGCGGGTGCTGCGGGTGAACAGCTCGACACGCAGCTCGTGTTCCAGCTGGCGCACCTGGCGGGACAGGGCGGGCTGGGTGACGTGCAGGGCGACGGCCGCCTGCCCGAAGTGCCGGCGCTCGGCGACCGCCACGAAGTAGCGCACCTTGCGCAGGTCCAGATCGATCGGCCTGTCGCGCATGGCCGGACCCGCCTTCCCGGCGGCCTGTACGGACGCGGCGCCGCCGTCTTCCTCGTCACGCTATCCGACCGCGCGGGGCCGGGCCGCCGGGCACCCCACGGCCCGGCGCCGCTCACCCCGTCGCGTCGACCAGCGCCAGTTCGTGCAGCCGGTCCGGCGGGCCCGGGCGGGCGTAGTACCAGCCCTGCGCGGTGTCACAGCCCAGTATCCGCAGCTGCTCGGCCTGGGCGCCGGTCTCCACGCCCTCCACGGTCACCGCCAGGTCCAGGCTGTGCGCCAGGGAGACGATCCCCTCGACGATCTTGAGGTCGACGGGGTCGGCGGGGAACCGCTGCATGCTCTGGGTGAACGACCGGTCCAGCTTGAGGACGCTCACCGGCAGCCGGCGCAGATTGGCGAGGTTGGAGTAGCCGGTGCCGAAGTCGTCCAGGGCGATGTCGACGCCCATCTCGGCCAGCCGGCGCAGCGGCTTGAGCAGGGCGTCGTCGGCGCCGATGAGGGCCGACTCGGTCACCTCCAGGCAGAGCGCGTCGGGTTGCACGCCCGCGCGTTCCAGGATGTCGACGGTGTCCTGGACCAGCCCGGGGTGGGTGAGCTGGCAGGGCGAGAGGTTGACGTTGATGCGGAGCGGGCCGCCGTCGTCGTACCGCTCCCGCCAGGCGCGCGCTTGACGGACCGACTGCTCCAGCACCCACCGCCCGAGCGGCACGATGAGGCCCGTGTGCTCGGCGAGCGGGATGAACCGGTCCGGGCCGAGGATGCCGTGCTGCGGGTGCAGCCAGCGCACCAGGGCCTCCGCGCCGCGCACACTGCCGTCGCCGAGGTGGACCAGCGGCTGGTACTCGATGAAGAACTCGCCCCGGTCCAGGGCGGTCGGCAGTGCCGTGGTCAGGCCGTGCCGGGTGATGGCGCGGGCGTCGGCCTCCGGGTCGGCCAGCTCGAAGCGGTTGCCGCCCGCCGACTTGGCCCGGTACATGGTGATGTCGGCGCTGCGCAGCACCTCCGCCGCGCTGCGCTCCCCGGCCGGCCCCTCCACGACGCCGATGCTGCCGCGCACGGTCAGCTCCCGGCCGTCGACGCTGATCGGCGCGAGCAGCGCGTTCATGATGCGGGAGGCGAGCTCGTCGACCTCTCGCTCGGTGTCGGGGCCGGTGGTGAGGGCCACGAACTCGTCGCCGCCGAGCCGGGCGACCATCTCGCCGGGCCGGGTGGCGCAGGACTGGAGCCGGTCGGCGACCTCGACGAGCAGCCGGTCGCCGGCCGCGTGGCCGAGGCTGTCGTTGACGGTCTTGAAGCCGTCCAGGTCGAGGTAGCACAGGCCGAAGCGCTGCCCCTCGCCGGCGGCCAGCGCCTTCTCCAGCCGCTCGAAGAAGAAGGTGCGGTTGGGCAGGCCGGTCAGCGCGTCGTGGGTGGCCTCGTAGCGCAGCCGCAGATTGAGCAGCCGGCGCTCGGTGGTGTCCTCCATCAGGGCCAGCTGGTACTGCGGGGCCCCGTCGGCGTCCCGCAGCAGGGACACCGTGAGGTTGGTCCACAGGACGGTCCCGTCGGGGCGGTAGAACGCCTTCTCGAGGTGGTAGTGCTCGCGCTCGCCGCGGACCAGCTCCTCGTAGAGCTTCCAGGTCTGGGGGGCGTCCTCGGGGTGGGTCCAGTCCAGGACGTTGCGGGTCTGCATGGTCTGCCCGGAGACGCCGAACATCCGCAGCAGGGCGCCGTTCACCTGGAGGATGTTGCCGTCCAGGTCGGCGATGCCGATGCCTATGGCCGCGCCCTCGAAGACCGCGCGGAACCGTGCCTCGGTGGCGTGCAGGGCCTGGGCGACCACGCCCTGGGCCGTGAGCGCGGCCGCGGAGATCGCCTCCTGCTCGGCGAGGGTGCGGGCGCGCAGCGCCTGGGCGTACCCGGCGGCCATGGCGTGCTGGAGCCGTGCCGAGCGGGCCCGCAGGTCCTCCTGGTCGCCGTCGCCGCCGCAGTAGAGCACCAGGTAGGCGTCGACGCAGTCCAGTGAGCGGCTGAGCGCCTCCGGGTCGGTGCAGTGGACGCCGACCAGGGCCGCGCCGACCGCCTTGCCCTCGTCGGCGTCGAACGCCCGTGCCTTGAGGGCGTCGCTCAACCGCCGGGCGAGCGGCAGCAGTTGCGCCTCGAACTCCGGCCGGGTCGACGACGTCGCGGTCACCGGGAAGACGGCCCGGCTCCAGATCGTCGCGAACCGGCGCAGTCTGTCCTCCGGCTCGTCGAGACCCCCGCTCACGCCGTACGCCCCACGCCGGCGAACCCGGAGAAGGCCCATCGGTCGTCGTCCTCCGGTGCGGTGTCCGGGCGCCAGAGCGGCATCGGCACCAGTCCGGGTTCCACCATGTCGTACCCCTCGAAGAACCGCGCGATCCCTTCGCGCGAACGCATGATCAGCGGGTTGCGGATGTCCTCGTACACGTCCACCGCGCCCTTGGCCCTCTCCTCGGACAGCGGGATGCCCTCGTACGAGGCGTGCGTGAGCACCAGCATGCTGCCGGGCGGGAGCGCGTCGCGCAGTTCGGCCACCGCTCCGTACGGGTCGTCCTCGTCCTCCACGAAGTGCAGTATGGCAACGAGGAGCACGGCGACCGGCCGGTTCAGGTCGATGAGGCGCTCGACCTCGGAACTGGTCAGGATCTCCTGGGGCTTGCGCAGGTCCGCGGCGACGACGCCCGTGCCCTCGTCACCGGCGAGGACGGCCTCGCTGTGGGCGACGGCCACCGGGTCGTGGTCGACGTACACCACACGGGCCCGGGGGTCGGCCGCGCGGGCCACCTCGTGGACGCTGCCGAACGTCGGGATGCCGGAGCCGATGTCGAGGAACTGGGTGACGCCCTCACCGGCGGCGAAGCGCACCGCGCGCCGCATGAACGCCCGGTTGGCCTGCATGATCTTGGGCAGGCCCGGCATGAACTCCATGGCCTTGCGGGCCGCTTCCCGGTCGACCTCGAAGTTGTACGAACCGCCCAGGTAGTAGTCGTAGATGCGCGAGACGCTGGGGACCGAGATGTCGATGTTCCGTGGGGCCCAGGCGGGACGCTCCATCTGACTCTCCAACGCGTAGGCGATCCGGTGTTCGAGCTGAGGCTACTGATCGCCCGCCAATGGAGCGAGCGGAAACGGAAATTGACCATCCGTTCCCGGTCACTGCCGGTGGCACGTGCCGCGCCGGAACCCCCGCACTTCCCGGGAAAACCGCCGAAGCATTCCACAGGGCCGCGAAGCGGAGGAATCCGGGAGAACGCGCAAAGGCCCGTGACAGCACACGGGTCCGCCCCCTGAGCGGTGGGTTCAGGGGGCGGACCGGGGCCGTGCGCGTGGATCGACCCTGGGGAGGTCTGATCCTCACTACTCCGACGCGCCGACCGGCTTGCCGTCGGGGCGGATGGCGAACCAGGTGCCGCCCACGCCCTGACCGTTGGTGTCACCGGGCTTCTTGTCCCCGGCGAAGGTGTAGATCGGCACGCAGTCGATGGTCTGCTGCCTGATCCCGTCGGGCCGGTCGAAGACCACGTAGCCCTGGCCGCGGGGGCCGGATCCCTTGAGGTCGATGCCCTTGGTGTCCTTGGCGTCCACGGGCTTGATGACCGGCCACTTCTTCAGGCACTCGCCGGTGCAGGCCGTCTTCATCGGCCAGGGCGAGTCCTTCATGAAGCGGTACACCGTGTGCCCGTTGCCGTCGATGACGATCTCGCCGAGCTTGGGGTCCTTGCGGGTGGACAGGCCCGGCAGGTCGCTGGTCTGCGCGCCGGCACCGCCCTGCGCCTTCTTGCCGTCGGGGGCGAGCGCGTACCAGGTGCCGCCGACTCCCTGGCCGTTGACGTCACCGGCGTTGATGTCCTTGGCGAAGCGGTACGCCGGCCAGCCCGCGACGGTGAGCTGCTTGGTGCCGTCGGACCGGGCGACCGAGCCGAGCAGGGCCTTGTCGATGCCGGCGCCGGCCTCGGCGTCGTCGGCGGGGACCGGCGGCCACTTCTTGGCGCACTCGCCGTCGCAGTTGGACTTGGCCGGCTCGGCGGTGTCCTTGTCGAAGCGGTAGAGCGTCAGACCGCCGCTGTCGGTCAGCACCTTGCCGAGCTCCGCGTTGGTGGAGACGGACAGCTCACCGGCGGTGGACGTCTGCGCGCCGATGCCCTCCTCGCCCGGCGCGCCGGCGTCGGCACCGCCCAGACCGGTGCCCGCGGATCCGTAGCCGCCGCCCGTGGCTGCCGTGGCTCCCACGTTCTGGCTGCTCGCCGGCGGGGTCGTCTCCTGCCCGCATGCCGTCGTCAGCGCCAGCAGCGCCACGGCGCTCACCGCGAGCGAGGCGCTCCGCCACGAGGTCTTCATCGTCAACTCCCCAGAATCACACGGGTGTCGCAGCGCCCTGCTGCGCCGCCGCACGACGAGGAGTACGCAGGGAGACCCCCTGCGTGTTCAACGGGCGGCCGAAATTCTTTCGGGAACCTGTGAGACCCCTCTCGTCCCACCCGTACGTCTGGTCACACGCGTGCCGCGGCCCGTCCCCCGTTCGGGGCAATCCACCCGATCCTCGGCGTGTGGCGATCGGCAGGGAATCAAGATCTTCGTCGTGCACGGACCCGAACCCACACAATCCACCCTCACTGCACGGCTGTTGGCCGTGGCGGTGCTGACCTGGCTGCTGGTGACGGCACCGGCCGGGGCCGCGGTGGCCGACGCCTGCGCCTACGCGGACACGGGACCCGGCGGGGTCCAGGCCGTGGCGGTCGCCGGGAGCCTCACCTGGCCCACCCCGCCGCACTGTCCCCCGCCGACCCCGACGCCCACCCCGACGCCGACACCGACACCCGAACCGCCGCCACCGCCCCCGCCCCCGCCGACCCCCACGCCGAAGCCCACGCCCACGCCGAAGCCCACGCCCGAACCAGAGCCCAAGCCCCCGGCACCCCGGCCCACACCGCCCCCGCCCCCGCCGGCCCCCGCGCCGCCGCCGGCGCCCAAGGCCGCCCCGGTCCCGGCACCCCCGCCGAAGCCCCGGCCGAAACCGCCGCCGCCCGCGCCCGAACCCAGGCCGACCCGCGTCCACTACCCGCCGCACCGCGCCACCCCGCAGCGGCAGGCGGCGCACAGCGCCCCGTCACCCCTGACCTTCGTCCTGCTGATCGCGGCCCCCGCCATCGCCGCGGTCGCCGCCCTGCGCCCCCGCTGACCCCCTGGAGGATCCCCTTGCCGGAATGGCTTGTTCTCACCCTCGCGATGCTGGCCGCCTGCGGTGTGGTGGTGATCATCACCCTTGTGCGGCACAGGACCGCCCCCGAGGACGAGGACCCCTCCGAGACCCCGGACGTCATCGAGTACATGACGATGTGGATCGGCGTGGTGTACGCCATCGTCCTGGGCCTGGCCATCGCGGGCGTCTGGGAGGGCCGCAGCGCCGCCCAGGACCACGTCCAGGCGGAGGCCGTGGCGCTGCACGAGATCACCGAGCGCGTCCGCGTCTATCCGCCCGAGGTCCGCGACCGCATTCGGGAGGATGTCAACGCCTATGTCGGACACGTCGTCACCACCGAGTGGAAGGCCATGGCGGACGACGGCGAACTCACCGACCGCGGCACCGCGCTGTTCCAGCGCCTGCGGGAGGACGTCACCGACTACGAGCCGAGGACGGACTTCGAGGCCCAGGCGTACCAGCCGCTCGTCGACCAGGTGACCGCGGCCGACCAGGCGCGCATCGCCCGCGGCGACTCCACCGGCGCCACCATGCCGGGCGTGGTGTGGTTCGGGCTGCTGGCCGGGGCGGTGATCACCATCGGCATGGTGTTCGCCCTGCAGATCCGGCGCACTCCCCGTGAGCTGGTCCTCGCCGGGCTGTTCTCCGCGCTGATCGCGTTCCTGCTCTTCCTGATCTGGGACTTCGACTCTCCCTACAACCACGGGGCAGCCGACGCGGCGCAGCCGTTCCTCGACCTGTTCCCGAGCGCCAAGCACTGACGCGCCCTCACCCCGCCGCCGCGCCGGGGGACGCACGCCGCCACGCGGGCCGCGTCGCCCGGCCGCAGCAACGCGTTCCCCTGGGCGGCCCACACGGTTGCCCCATTCGTACGACAGCGATCGCGCAGGTGTGCGCCCGTTCCTAGCGTTCCGGACATCGAGGTGCGTGTCCGGCGCAGGCGGAAGAAGGTCCGCCGCCGCTCCTCGGGGACCGGGAGGAACAGCATGCGAGCGATACGTGTCGCGTCGGCCGCGCTACTGGGCTTCGGCGCCCTCGCCGCGGCCGCGCCGGCCGCCCACGCGAGCGGCGACGACTCGGGATTCTGGGCCAGGGTGGTGCCCGGCACGGTGGAGCCCGGCGGACAGGTGAGGCTGCACGCCAACGGCTGCGAGCAGAGCGTGACCGTCTCGTCCGGGGTCTTCGACACGGTCGTGATCCCCCGGTGGCGGACCACGGCACGGGTCACCGTCGACCGGGACGCGAAGCGGGGCGCGGTGTACGAGGTGTCGTTCTACTGCGGCACGTTCTGGCAGAGCGCCGACCTCCGGATCGCCGGGGGCCGGCCCGAGCCGTGGCACCGGCCCGTGACGGACAAGGGCGTCAAGGCCGGCGCGGGCGGGACGTTCGCCGGATTCGACCTCGAGGAGATCGGGCTGGGCGCCGCCCTCGTCACCGGCGCGATCGGCACCGCGTACCACCTCTCCCGGCGGCGCACCGACGAGAGCGACGCCTGACGCAGCCCTCCCCCGCACGGACCTTCGCCCCGGCCCCCACGAAAGGGGGCCGGGGCGAAGGTCCGTGGACGTGCGTGCGGCGGTCGAAGGGGCGGCCGGTCAGATCGTCCTCTCCGCCCGGCGGCGCATCCAGAACACGCCGCCGCCCGCGAGCGCCGCGGCGATCAGGCCGCCGCCGATGGCCATGTCGGTCGGCGTCGCCCCCGTCGACGAGCTGCCGCCGAGGCCGCCGCGGACACCGCCGACGACGGTGAAGGCGGCGGGGTTCGTCAGGGTCCGCCCGCCGCAGTTGACGGTGATGCTGTGCGCGCCCGGACGGGCCTTGTGGTCGACGGTCGCGGTGCCCCGGGCGGTGCTGCCACCGGTCGGCGACAGCGTCGTGGGCCGGAACGCGTCCGAGGTCGCGGTGCCGCCCGAGTGGCAGCCGTCGACGGTGATGGTGAGCTGCCCGCCGCGGGCGATGACGCTGGGCAGCGCCACGATGTTGCTGGGGCCGGGCATGCCGTCCCGCGCGACGGCCGCCGGGGCGGCGACGCCGAGAGCGGCAACCGCGGTGGCAGCGGCCGCCAGGGTACGTGTGGTACGCATGTGATCCTCCGCGGAAGACGCCCCGGGTCCCGTCCCCGGTCCGATCGGCGAGAAAGCGCCTCCCAGAAAGACCCTCAGATGCCGTGCCCGGGGCCGCATTTCGGCGCTGGTCCGTCCTGGTGAGGGGACACGCCGGGCGATCGCCCCGGGAGAACGATCACCGCAGGTCACGTACCGTCAGAATTTCTCGGGGGACCGCACCTCGTATGGCGCACCGAAAATCGCCGCGCCACCCGTTCGTCTCTGCCCCGTCGCCGCCCGACCGCGGGGGACTTAGCGTGCCGTTATGCGCGAAAGACACGGCGACGGCCGGGTCGAGAGGGGTAACCGAATGTCTGGGTCCGAGCTGGAGCAAGCGGAGGAGCGGCGCAGGACGCGCGCTCCCTGGGGCGTGATAGCGCTGGTGCTGCTGACCGGTCTCGCGCTCATCCGCAACGGGTCCGGCGAGTTCGACGTCGGCCCGCCCCAGCCGGCGTCGGCGGCGGCGGCCGACAGCCGTCTGCCCGGCCGGCTCGCCGACTCCGTACGGCCCCTGCCGTACGCCATGCCGAACCGGGTGCGGATCCCCGGGATCCAGGTGGACGCGCCGATCATCCCCGTGGGGCTGGACGCGGACGGCTGGGTCGCCGCGCCGCCGCCGGAGGACCCGAACCTCGCGGGCTGGTTCACCGGTTCGGTGACGCCGGGCGAGAAGGGCACGGCCGTCGTCGTCGGCCATGTCGACAACACGCAGGGGCCGGCCGTGTTCTACGGGCTGGGGTCGCTGGAGAAGGGCAAGCGGATCGAGATCGCCCGCGAGGACGGCAAGACGGCCGTCTTCCAGATCTACGGCATCGAGGTGTTCGAGAAGAACGACTTCCCCGGCGACCGGGTGTACGCCTCGAAGGGCACCGCCGAGCTGCGGGTCATCACCTGCGGCGGCGGCTTCTCCAAGCAGAGCGGCTACGACGGGAACGTGGTCGTCTTCGCCGGCCTGGTCGAGGTCCGCTGAGGGGCCCCGGCCGGCCGGCGGGCCGGCGGCGTCAGACGAGCCGCGGGTCGGGGACGGTCAGGTGGTACCCGGCGTCCAGCAGCTCCGGCAGATAGGTCCGCAGGGCCGCGACGCTCTGCGAACGGTCGCCCCCGGCGTCGTGCGAGAGCACCACGACACCGGGGGCGGCGCCGTCCCGGACCGCGTGGACGATCCTCCGGGTGCCCGGCGTGGTCCAGTCGAGGGTGTCCACGGTCCACGCCAGGGGCTCCATGCCCAGGTCGGCGCCGAGCTGGAAGGCGGTCCGGTTCCAGGCGCCGTAGGGGGCGCGGAACCAGGCGGGGCGCTCGCCGCAGGCGTCCTCCACGACATCACTGGTGCGTTCCATCTCCTCGCGCATCCGGCGGCGGCTGAGCCGGGTCAGCAGCGGGTGCGACCAGGTGTGGTTGCCGACGACGTGGCCCTCGTCGGCCATGCGGGCCACGAGGTCCTTGTTGTAGTCGGCCATCTCGCCGCACACGAAGAACGTGGCGCGCACGTCGTAGGCGCGCAGGGTGTCCAGGACCCGCGGGGTGTAGCGGGGGTCGGGGCCGTCGTCGAAGGTCAGCAGCATGGTGCGGCCGCGGGCCGGCATCCGCAGCAGCGGCGCGTGCCGCACCAGGGCCCGGTGGGGGGCCGCCCGGGGCGGGCCGTATCCGGTCAGGGGCTGCAGGCGGTAGGAGTTCGGCTTCTGGGCGGCGCGCGCCGGTGGGCCCGCGGCCGGGGCGGGGGCCCGGACCGGCTCGTCGCCGCCCGTGACCGCGGCGAGGACTCCGGCGGTGCCGGCGGCCGAGACGGCGGCGGCTCCCGCGAACAGCAGACGGCGGCGGGTGAGCAGACGCGGGGGCAGCTGATCCTTCGTCATGACTCATGGGTCGCCCGGCCGGTGACCGGCGCACCAGTGCGGCACCGGGACGGCGGCATCGAAGCACCCGGGCGGCCGAGTCCGGGACACCCACCTCCCCCGGTCAGCGGCGGCGGACGACCCCTGAGGCGGTGGCCGTCCCGCCCGTCGAGCGGCCTGCCCGGCGGCCGGAGCAGGTACTTCCGATAACCTCCGTGCCGTGACGGAACAGGACGCGCAGCGGTTCGAGCGGGGTACCGACGGGCCCAAGGTCATCGTGGTCGGCGTGGACGGCTCGGAGTCGTCGCTGCGCGCGACGGCCTACGCCGCCGGGCTGGCGCGCCGGCAGGGGGCGCTGCTCGCCCTGGTGTACGTGCAGCCGGTGGTGACGGCGGGGGTCGCGCTCGGCGCGCCGGTCGGGGAGACGACGGACGAGATCGCCGAGGAGCTGATCGCCTATGTGCGGGAGGCGACCGAGCGGGTGAAGGGGATATTCGATCTGCGCTGGGAGTTCCACACCTTCCGCGGCGACCCCTACGGCGGCCTGGTGAAGGCGGCCGACGAGCTGAAGGCGGACGCGGTGGTGGTGGGCGCGTCGGAGCAGGCCGGGCACCGGATCGTCGGGTCGGTGGCGGTACGGCTGGTCAAGGCCGGGCGCTGGCCGGTGACCGTGGTGCCGTAGCCGCCGTGCCGGGCCGCGGTCAGAGGGTGCGCAGGAAGTCGAGCACGATCGCGTTGAAGTCGTCCGGCTTCTCCATGTTCAGGTAGTGGCCCACGCCGTCGATGGTGGCGGTGCGGCCCTGCGGGACGGCCCGTGCGAGCCGTTCGGCGGCGTCGAGCATGTCGGCGGGTTCCAGGGAGCCGTTGAGGGCCAGGAGCGGGACGTCGAGCTTCGGCAGCCGGGCCCAGGAGCCGGTCACCGGCACGAGCCAGTCCTTCTCGTCCGGGGTGTGCTTGGAGATGGTGTGGAGGGCCATCTCGCGCAGGCGCCGGGCGATCTGCGGGTCGACGTCGTCGGGGTCGCGGTGTTCGCCGGGGATCACCCGCAGGAAGGCCCGCAGCCAGCCCTCGATGTCGCCGGCGCCGAGGGTGCGCGCGTACTCGGCCTGGATGCCCTTGGTCCACGGGTCGGTGTAGGTGAAGTCGCCCGTGGCGGCGCCGCAGGTGACCACCGCGCGGACCAGTTCCGGGTGTTCCAGGGCGGTGTCGGTGGCGATGACGCCGCCCATGGAGACGCCGACGAGGACGGCGGGGCCGGCGTCGAGGTGGCGCAGCAGGGCGGCGAGGTCGTCGGCCCAGCGGAAGGGCTTCGTGGCGTTGGCGGAGAGGCCGTGGCCGCGTACGTCGGGGGCGATCACCCGGTGGTGGGCGGCGAGCGCCGGTATCTGGTCGGCGAAGGCGCGGTGGTCCACGTAACCGGGGTGGACGAGGACCACGGGGTCGCCGGAGCCGGTGTCGAGGTAGGCGAGGTCGCCGTCGGCCGAGGCGAAGGAGCTGGGTTCCGCAGCAGCTGTCATGACAACCAAGGTGTCATCCCGTCGCCGTTTTGACAACCGAGGTGTCATGATGGCGGGGTGAACGACACCGCCGAGCCCCTTCCCCCCGACGAGCTGGCCCACCGGCTGACCGAGGTCTTCGACCTGGTGGGCCCGCTGTACCGGCTCACGCAGCACAGCGTCGAGCGGGGCGCGGCCGCCCAGGGCCTGTCCGTCACGGTCCGGGCGGTCCTGGACCTGCTCCACCGGCGCGGGCCGCTGACCGTGCCATCGATGGGCCGCGCCCTGGCGGTGAGCCGTCAGTTCGTGCAGCGCACGGTGAACGAGGCCGCGGAGCGGGGACTGGTGGAGAGCGTCCCGAACCCGGCCCACCGGCGGTCCTCCCTGATCCGGCTCACGGGCGCCGGACGGCGGGCGATCACGGCCGTGCTCGCGCGCGAGCACCGCGCGCTGCGCGGGACCGGCGGCGATCTGACCGACGCCGACGTGACGGCGTGCGTGCGGGTGCTCGGCGAGCTGCTGCGGCTGATGGAGCGCGCCGACGGCGGCTGACCGCCACTATTCGGCCATCCGCAGACCGTCCTCGGCCCCGCCCCGGCTCAGGACGACGTCCCGGATGCGGTCGCGCACGCCCTTCAGGTCCGCGCCGTCGGCGATGGCCCGGTTGAGATCGACCACCCGGCCGGCGTCGACGTCGAAGACCTGCGGCAGGAACTCCGCCCTGGTCACCTCCCAGCGTCCGCCCTTCTTCCCGGGCGGGGCGAAGGTGAAGCGGCCGAGGGTGGACTCGTTGCCACGCGGGTCCTGCACGCCCTGGTCGTTGTACATCGCGCCGGCGATCTGGTCGCCCATGCCGTAGACCACCCAGGTGCCGTTGACCTTCTCGTAGGCCTGCGGGACATGGGCGTGGGTGCCGAGGATCAGGTCGATGTCGGGGCGGTCGCCACTGCGTGAGGCGGTGAGGTCGCGGGCCAGGGTCAACTGCTCGTCGTCCGGCGCGTCCTGCCACTCGGTGCCCCAGTGCAGGGACACCACCACGACGTCGGCGCCTGCCTTCCGGGCGGCGCGGGCGTCCGCCACGATCTTCTCCTGGTCGATCAGGTTGACCGCCCAGGGCTGACCGGCGGGCAGCGGGAGGTCGTTGACGCCGTAGGTGTACGCCAGGTGCGCCACCGTGGCCGGGCCCGCCCGCAGCACGGTCGCGGTGCGCGACTCGCCCTCGGCCCGCGCGGTGCCCGCGTGCTTCACCTTCGCCCGGTCGAGGGCGTTCAGGGTGCGCAGGATGCCGGCGGCCCCGTCGTCGAGGCTGTGGTTGGAGGCCGTCGAGCAGCCGTCGTAGCCGGTGGCCGCGAGACCCCGGGCGACCTCGGGCGGCGACTTGAACAGGGGGTAACCGGTGTACTCGCCGTTCTCGCCGTACACGGTCTCCATGTGACACAGCGCCAGGTCGGCGGCGGAGACAACGGGTTTGACCCCGGCGAACATCGGACGGAAGTCGTACCCCTTGCCCCCGGCGTCGAAGCGCGCGCGGTCGATGACGGACGTGTGCGGCAGCACGTCGCCGGTGGCGACGAGCGTGAAGCCGCGGGGACCGGAGGACGGACCCGGCCGGGCCGCGACCTCGCGGTTGTGGGCCTGGCAGGCGGCGCCTGCGGCGAGGACGGCTGTGACAGCGATGGCCACAAGCCGACTGCGTGCGATCATCAGCTCACCCCTTGTGGTCGTATATACGCATCAAATAGGTACGAAGCGGGACACCATCGCAAACAATTCGGCCACTCCGATTAGCCCGTCCGCGCACCCGCCGCAGGCGGAAGGGACCGTTCACCGCACCGTTCACCGACGCGATCGACCGTCCGCCGCAGGCCGTTGCGCGCGCCCTGTCCCCCGGTCCGGGCTTGCGTTGCGATACGGCCATGACGGCCGGAACCACCCTCACGAACAGGACGACCGCCGAGCACGAGCTCGCCGCACTGCAGCGGGAGCACGGCCGGCCCCTCTTCGCGCTCCTCCTCCGGCTCTGCGACGGAGACCGGCAGCGCGCCGAGGATCTGGTGCAGGAGACGCTGGTGCGCGCCTGGCAGCATCCCGAGGCCCTGCGCGCCGACGACTTCGACTCCGTCCGCCCCTGGCTGATGACCGTCGCACGGCGGCTCGCGATCGACGCGCGGCGGGCCCGGCAGGCGCGGCCGGCCGAGGTCGGGGACGCGATCCTGGAGAACGCCCGCGTGATGTCCGATCACGCCGAGCGGGCCGCCGAGGCGCTCGACGTCCGCGAGGCTGTGAAGACTCTCACTCGCGAGCACCGTGACGTCCTGGTGCTGGTGTACTTCCAGGGGGCGAGTGTGGCGGAAGCGGCCCGGACCCTCGGGATTCCGCCCGGTACGGTGAAGTCGCGCGCCTACTACGCGCTCCGCGCCCTGCGCAGGGTGCTTCCGGGATACGCGCCCGACCTGCGGTGAAACCGACGGCCGAGTCAAACCTCCGTAAAGCGCCTTGCTGAACACCCCGGTTGAGTAATCGGCTGTTCCCATCCGTGTTCCGGATAGGGCAACGGCCCACGACCCCGGGGTGGGGCGACGCACCCACCGGAGGAAGGCAGGAAGGGATGCTGCACACAGGTCAGGAGAGCACGGACGGCACAGGCGGCGGTGAACTCACCGTCCCCATGGCGTGGTTGTACGCCGAGTACATCGCCGACGAGCTGCTGCGCACCGGTGATCTGATGCCACCGACGTCCTTCGAGTTCCGCGCGGGCCGGGACGCGCTGGCGCTGACCATCTTCCTGTCCGACACCGACGGCGAGCTGTCCGGCATCCGGGTCGTCACCCAGCTGGAGACCTGGCTGTCCCTGACCGCCTACGACCAGCCGTGGCAGCACTGGGTGCGCGAGACGATGGCGGACCTCGCGGCGCGGGCCGCCGCGTCGGGCGGGCCGGCCCCCGATCTGCGGCTGGCCGAGGCGGCCTGGCGCTGGCTGCAGGAGACGGAGCTGCTCGCTCCCGATCTGAACGCGGTGCCGGGGGGTGGCACGTCGGCCGGCGAGGACGAGGGACCCAAGGTCTGGACGCCCGCGTGGCAGCTCGGACTGCCCCTCGGACACCTGGCCATCCATCTTTTCTGAGAACTTCTCCCCCGGGACCAATCCTCGGCGCCGAGCGCTCCGAATCCCTTGGTTGCGATTCTGTGGGTGGCTTGAGTGTTTCGGCCGTCCGGTGCGTACCAATGGGCGCACGGAGTAACACACCCCACACCCAACGGCACGAGGATTCGGCATGAGGTCCCTGGAGAGGCATCGCGACGTCGCCGCGTACGCGCTCGGCGTGCTCAGCGAGGCGGAGGCGTTCCGCTTCGAGGACCACCTCATGGAGTGCGCGCGGTGCAGCGCACACGTGACCGAGTTCGGGCCCGTCACCCGCCAGTTGATGCTGTACCGGCGGTCCACGCCCCGTTTCGTGCACCCCATGGCCCAGCCGGGCCCGCAGCTGCTGAACCGGCTGCTCGACGCGGTCGCCGCTCGGCACCGCGCCGGCCGCCGGCGCACGCTGTACGCCCTGGCCGCCTCGGTGGTGATCGCCCTGGCCGGCCCCGGCGTGGCGCTCATGACGACCGGTGAGGAACACACCCTCCAGGTCGTCGAGGCCACAGACGCGCGCTCGGGGGTGTGGGCGCAGGTCAGGACCGAGAACGAGGTCTACGGCACCCAGGTCGAGCTCAAGGTGAAGGACGGCGCCGGACCGCGCGCCTGCCATCTGATCGCCGTCGGCCGGGACGGCGCCGAGGAGACGGTGACCAGCTGGTCGGCCGCCCACCACGACGCCCGCGAGAACACCATGAAGGGCGCCTCGGCGATGCACACCGACGAGATCGCGCGCTACGAGGTGCGCACCTCGGACGGCGAGCACCTGGTGACGATCAAGCCCGGATGACACGGACGGCACGGTTGAACCGTGAAGTTCCATCAGCCCGGGGGCCCGTGCGTGCAGTTGCCCCACCCCTGTGAGCAGCGGAAACTGGAAGAAGGACGTGGAGCCACCGTTCGCAGGAACACCGCGAAGGGGCTGATCCCGTGGAACGCACCGTGCGCATTCTCCTCAGCGACGCGGAAGCCGACCCCGAACGGGTGGCGGAGCTGACCGGCTATCTGCGCCAGGAACTCCTCCAGCTCGATGTGGACCGGGTGACGGCCGTCCCCGGCGCACCGGCACCGCCCGGCGCGCGGGCCGTGGACCCCGCCCAGCTCGGCGCCCTGCTGGTCACGCTCGGCACCTCCGTCACCGCGCTCAACCAGGTGGTCACCGTCCTGCGGGACTGGTTCGGCCGGGTCCGCCGCACCCGCGAGGACAGCCGCCCGGCGCTGCGGCTCGTCATGGACGACGACGTCCTGGAGATCTCGGAGGCGTCCGACGAGCAGGTGACCGAGGCGCTGCGGGCCTTCGTCGAGCGCCACTCCGCCACGACGGAGGCCCGGCCATGACGGACACCCGGCACGCGCTGATCATCGCCAACGAACGGTACGACGACCGGGCGCTGAAGCAGCTCAAGGCGCCCGGGCACGACGCCGACGCGCTCGCCGAGGTGCTGAGCGACCCCCGGATCGGCGACTTCGACGTGGACGTCGTCAGCAACCAGCCCTCGTACGTGCTGCGCCGGCGCATCGAGCACTTCTTCTCCGACCGGCGCCGCGACGACACCCTCGTGGTGCACTTCTCCTGCCACGGCATCATGAGCGAGTCCGGCGAGCTGTACTTCGCCGCCAGCGACACCGAGCCGCAGCTGCTGGAGGCGACCGCGGTGCCGGCGCAGTTCGTGCGCCGGTGCATGTCGCGCAGCCGGGCGGGCCGGACCGTGCTGTTCCTGGACTGCTGCTACGGCGGGGCCTTCTCCCGCAGTTCGTCCGGGGTGCGGGCCACCGGTGACGTGAACGTCCTCGACTCCTTCGCCACGGACAAGCCGGCCGGCGGGCGCGGCTGGGCCGTCATCACCGCGTCCAGCTCCATGGAGTACGCCGTCGAGGGGGGCGACCTCACCGAGGACCGCGCCCCGCGCCCCTCCGTGTTCACCGGTGCCGTGGTGCGGGGCCTCGACACCGGGGAGGCGGACCTCGACGCGGACGGCGAGATCTCCCTGGACGATCTGTACGACTACGTCTACGACCGGGTGCGGGGACAGAACCCCCATCAGACGCCGGGCAAGACCGTGGAGATGCAGGGCGACCTGCACCTCGCGCACAGCCGGCGCCACCGCCGGGTGGAGATCGCGGCCGAGCCCGTCCCCGAGTCCTGGCGGGCGGCACTGCGCAGCAAGAACCACTTCACCCGGATGGGAGCGGTCGCGGAGCTGCGCTACCGGCTGGCGAGCGAGTCCCTGCCCGTCGCCGAGGGCGCGCGGCAGGCCCTCCTGGACGTCGCCGACAACGACATGCGCCAGATCGCGGACACCGCGCGCGCCCATCTGCGGGAGACACGGCTCCAGCCGTCGACGTCCCGGCTCGACTTCGGCCTGCTGCGCGGGGACGCGCCGGTGCCGCACAGGACGGTGACGCTCGGCGGCCTCCCGCTCGCCCGCGCGTGCGTGCCGCAGCCGACGGAGTCCTGGCTGCGGGTCACGGAGGTGACCGACGGCCTGGACGTCACGCTCGACCCGGCGGCCGAGGGCCGGCTGAGCGCGGACATCCTGCTGAAGGGGGTGGCCGACGAGGCGGTGATCCATGTGGAGGCCGAGAGGGAGCCGCAGGCGCGGTCCGCCGCGCGGAGCACGGGGACGTCTCCCCGCCCCGCCTTCGCGCCCCCTCCCGGCGACACGGGCGCCCACCGGCAGGAGCACACGCGGGCGAACGGGGTCCCTGACCCGCAACAGGCACGGCGGCACCCGGACGACGAGGGGCGTGCCACCCCGGCGCGCGTCGCCTCGGCGGGGGCCGGGACCCGGGACCGCTCGGCCGACGAGACCCGGCTCGCCGCCTCCCCGGAAGCCCCGCCACGGCACCCGCCCGAGACCCCTCCCCGCTCCGCCGACGAGACACGGCTCGCCGCGACCCCGGGGACCCCGCCACGGCACCCGGAGCGGACACGGCCCGCCCCCTCCGAGAGCGCGGATCGCCGCGACGCCGAGACGCGGGTCGTGCAGGGCGGCAGCCGGCCGGCGGCGGCGCCCCGGGCCGGCAGGGCGTCCGGTGAGGGGGCCGCGCGCTCCCGTCGGGCGCCCGTCGTCGCCGGCGCCGCGCTGGTGGCGGCCGTGGCCTCCGTGGCCACGTTCGTGGCGGCCGTCGTGGCCGGGGTGCCGGCCGTGCGGGACTTCGCCGACGCCGGCAGCGGGGACTCGCGGAGCCTCGGCTCCTTCGTCGACGGGACGGGCACGGTGCCCTCACTCGTCGCCTCCGTCGTCACCGCGGCCGTCGCGCTCGTCCTCGGCGCGGTCGCCCGTCATGAGCTGCGGGCCCGTCCGGAGCGGTACACACGCGGGGCGGCCACCTCCACGACGGCCCTGACCACGCTGACGCGCTGTCTGGCGATCCCGGCCCTGTTCCTCGCCGTCCTGGTGTTCATCGCCTGGCTGGCCACGCGCGGCCTGACCTGAGGGGCTACTTCAGCAGCCGGGACAGTCGGCGGTCCGCCAGCGGCTTGCCGCCCGTCTGGCAGGTCGGGCAGTACTGGAGCGAGGAGTCGCTGAAGGAGACCTCGCGGATCGTGTCGCCGCACACCGGGCAGGGCTCGCCCGTGCGGCCGTGCACCCGCAGGCCGCTCTTCTTCTCGGCCTTCAGCCGCCCGGCCGCGATCCCGCGCGAGCGCTCGACCGCCTCGGTGAGCGTGGTCCGCAGCGCCTCGTACAGACGGGTGACCTCCTCCGGGGTCAGCGACGCCGCCAGCTTGAACGGCGACATCTTCGCGGCGTGCAGGATCTCGTCGCTGTAGGCGTTGCCGACGCCGGCGATCAGGCTCTGGTCGCGCAGGGCGCCCTTGATCTGACGGCGTTCGCCCTCGAGCAGGGCGGCGAAGCGCGCCTCGTCGAAGTCGTCGGCGAGCGGGTCGGGGCCGAGGCGGCCGATGCCCGGCACCTCCCGCGGGTCCGACACGACGTACACCGCGAGCCGCTTCTGGGTACCGGCCTCCGTCAGGTCGAACCCGGCGCCGGTCTCCAGGGCCACCCGCAGCGCGAGGGGGCCCTTGCCGGGGCGGGGCGGGCCGCTCGGCAGCTCGTCCTTCCAGTGCAGCCAGCCCGCCCGCGCCAGGTGGGTGACGAGGCGGGGCCCGCCCTCCGTCTCCAGGTCGAGGAACTTGCCGTAGCGGTGCACGGCGGAGACCCGGTGCCCCTCCAGCGCGCCGACGGGCGGGTCGTACGTCTTCAGGACACTGATGGCGACGGGCAGCACCCGGACGATCTCATGGCCGACCAGGTGCTCGGTGAGGAAGTCCTTGAGCGCTTCCACCTCGGGGAGTTCCGGCATACGTCCAGAGTGCCATCCGCCGCCGACAACGCCATCAGTCCCGCTCCGGCACCACGAACTCGCACCACACGGCCTTGCCGCCGCCGCGTGCCTCCACGCCCCACGCGTCGGTCAGCAGGTCGACCAGGAGCAGACCCCGGCCGGACACCCCGGACTCCCCCGCCTCGCGACGCCGCGGCAGGGCGCTGGAGGAGTCCTCCACCTCGACGCGCAGCCGGCGGTCGTGACCGGCGAGGACGCGCAGGGTGACCACGGCGGCTCCCTCGGTGTGCATGAGGGCGTTGGTGATCAGTTCGTCGGCGACCAGTTCGATCTCGTCGGCGCGGTCACCGGCGCTCCAGGCGCGCACGGCGGCGCGGATCATGTGCCGGGCGCCGGTCAGCGCCTCCGGGTCGCCGGGGGCGACGTGCTGCTGGAGACGGCCGCCGGACTGCGGGGTGTCGAGGACGCGGCGGCGCAGCAGGAGCAGGGCCACGTCGTCGTCGCCGCCACGCTCCTCGGCGACGTCGATGAGCCGGTCGGCGAGCTCCCGTACGTCCAGGGGCCCGGCGCTGACGAGCCCGGTGAGGGTGCGCATGCCGTCGTCGAGGTCGGCGCCCGGCAGTTCGACCAGCCCGTCGGTGCAGAGCAGGAGCGTGTGGTCGGCGTCGAGCTCCAGGGTGCCGACGGGGTACTCGAGGCTGCCGAACTCGGCGGACAGGCCGAGCGGCAGACCGCCCTCGACGGCGACGCGGCGGCAGGTGCCGTCGGGTGCGCGCAGCATGGGCTCGATGTGCCCGGCGCGGACGACCTGGACGACCCCGGTGGACAGGTCGGCCTCGGCGTAGAGGCAGGTGGCGAAGCGGTCGGTGTCGAGTTCGTGCAGGAAGACGGAGGCGCGGGCCATCACGGTGGCCGGGGTGTGGCCCTCGGCGGCGTAGGCGCGCAGCACGATGCGGAGCTGGCCCATGACGGCGGCGGCGTGGGTGTCGTGGCCCTGGACGTCGCCGATGACGGCGCCGACCCGGCCGCCGGGCAGCGGGATCAGGTCGTACCAGTCGCCGCCGATGTCCCGGCCGAGGGTGCCAGCGGCTCCGGCGGCGCGGTAGCGGACGGCGACCTCGGCGCCGGGCACGCTCGGGATGGTGCGCGGCAGCATGGCCTGCTGGAGGCCGGTGGCGAGGTCCTTCTCCTGTTCGTAGAGCATGGCCCGCTGGAGGCTCTGCGCGATGCTGCTGCCGAGGGCGACGAGGACGTTGCGGTCCTCGGTGGAGAACGCGCCCCGGTCGCTGTAGAGGAGGCCGATGGCGCCGATCGGGCGGGCCTGCGCGATCAGCGGCATGTAGGCGGCGGCGGTGATGTGCAGGCCGGTGATGTGCGGCCACAGGATCGGGTAGCTCTCGGCGAACTCCTCCGGTGACTCGATGAAGCGGGGGGTGAGGGTGCGGACGACCTCGCTCATCGGGTACTGCTCGTCGATCCGGGTCACCAGGGTGCCCGGGACGAAGCTGCCGGCGGGGCCCTCGGCGACGAGCCGGATACGGCTGCCGGCCTCGACGAGCCCCATGACGAGGCTCTTGGCGCCGAGGTGGGTGAGGCCCTGGACGTCCTTGAGGATGTCGATGACGTCCTGGACGGTGCGGGCGTGGGCGAGGGCGGCCGTGGTGAGCTGCACGACGTTGGTCTGCTGCCGGCGCGCCTCGTCCTCGGCGGCCTGTTCGAGCCGTTGCTCGCTCTCGGCGAGTTCGTCGGTGGCGTCGCGGACGATGCCGATGATGCGGCGCGGCCGGCCGGTCTCGTCCCGCCGGATGTAGCCCTGGGTGTGCGTCCAGCGCAGTTCGCCGGAGCGGGTGCGGATGCGGAAGTAGGCGCCGTAGTTCTCGCTGCCGTCCTTCAGTGCCTGGGAGACCAGCCCATCCAGGCGGAAGGCCTCGGGCGGCGGGACCCGCACGGACAGGCTCTCGGGGCGGCCGTCGTACTCGTCGGGGCGCACGTCGAAGACCTCGTGGGCCTGGGCGTCCATGTGGAACAGCCCGCTGTCCAGGTCCCAGTCGAAGCTGCCCATGCGGTTGAGCGCCAGGATCGGTTCCGGGTGGGTGGGCCAGTCGTCCGGGAGTGACAGGGCGCTCGCTCCCCGATCAACCATGGGGCCACCTTGCCAGTATTTGCCCGATTATTCGACCGGGGCGGCGGGCGGGTGCCCGTGTGACGCGCGAAGGAGTGACAGGCGGGGCGGCGGGTGTGCGCGGGGCGCGACCATGGCAGGGCGAGAGCATGACGGGCGCGGGCACCGGGGAGAGGAGGGCAGGGCCGTGGACTGGTTCGTCGCACCGGGGTACGAGACGAGCCGGCTGGTGTTCCAGCGGGCCCTGGCGGGTGTCTATCTCGTCGCGTTCCTGACGGCGGCCCTGCAGTTCCGGGCCCTGATGGGGTCGCGGGGTCTGCTGCCCGTGCCGCGGTTCGTGGCGCGGGTGCCGTTCCGGGCCGCGCCGAGCCTGTTCCAACTGCACTACTCGGACCGCTTCTTCGCCGGCTGCGCCTGGTCGGGGTGCGCGGTGTCGGCGGCGCTGCTGGCCGGCGTGGACTCGCTGGTGCCGCTGTGGGCGGCGCTGCTGCTGTGGCTGGTGCCGTGGGCGCTGTATCTGTCGATCGTGAACGTCGGCCAGACCTGGTACTCCTTCGGCTGGGAGTCCCTTCTGCTGGAGGTCGGCTTCGCGGCGGTCTGGCTGGGCAACGACGAGGTGGCACCCCCGGTCGTGGTGCTGTTCCTGCTGCGCTGGATCCTGTTCCGCGTGGAGTTCGGCGCCGGGCTGATCAAGATGCGGGGCGACGCGTGCTGGCGGAAGCTGACCTGTCTGGACCACCATCACGAGACGCAGCCGATGCCGGGGCCGCTGAGCTGGTTCTTCCACCATCTGCCGAAGCCGCTGCACCGGGTCGAGGTGGCCGCCAACCACGTCACCCAGCTGGTGGTGCCCTTCCTCCTCTTCGCCCCGCAGCCGGTCGCGACGGCCGCGGCGGCCCTGATGATCGCCACCCAGCTGTGGCTGGTGCTGTCCGGCAACTTCGCGTGGCTGAACTGGATCACCATCGTGCTGGCCCTGTCGGCGGTCGCGTTCCCCGCCGATCCGCCCCACCGGCCGGACGCACCGCTGTGGTACGAGGTCACGGTCCTCGCGGTGGTCGCCCTGCTGGTCGCTCTCAGCCACCGCCCGGTCGCCAACATGATCTCCCGCCGCCAAGTCATGAACCGGTCCTTCGACCCGCTGCACCTGGTCAACACGTACGGTGCCTTCGGCAGTGTCAGCCGGGTCCGGTACGAGGTCGTGATCGAGGGCACCACGGACACGGCACCGCGCGAGGACTCGGACTGGCGGGAGTACGAGTTCAAGGGCAAGCCCGGTGATCCCCGGCGCTGGCCCCGCCCGTTCGCCCCCTACCATCTGCGGCTGGACTGGCTGATGTGGTTCGCCGCGCTGTCGCCGTCGTACGCCGGGTCGTGGTTCGGGACGCTGGTGGAGCGGCTCCTGGAGAACGACCGCGCCACACTGAGGCTGCTGCGCCGCTCGCCGTTCCCGGCGGACGGGCCGCCGCGCTTCGTCCGGGCCCGTCTCTTCCGGTACCGGTACACGACGTGGCGGGAGCTGCGGGAGACCGGCGCGTGCTGGGAGCGGACGTATGTCCGCGAGTACCTGCCGCCGACGCGGCTGGCGAGCGGCTCTCAGAGGCCGTAGCTCCGCAGCGCCGTGCGCTCGAGGATCAGCCGGTGGTCGGCGGGGCGGTCGCCCCGGCCACCCGGATCACGTCGGTCAGCGGCGCTACCCGGGCGTGCGGAGCGGGTCTCACGGCGATGCCTCCTCGGAGAGCAGACCGGAGGCGAGCAGGTCCTGCCAGAACGCCGTCGGCACGGGCGTCGCGAACTGCTCGGCGCAGTCCGTGACTTCGGCGGCGGACCGGGCGCCGACGAGGACGCTCGCGACGGCCGGGTGGGCGGCGCTGAAGGCCAGGGCGGCGGCCCGCACGGTGATGCCGTGGCGTTCGGCGAGCGCCTTGACGCGCAGTGCCCGTTCCACCAGGGGCGGTGGCGCCTGCGCGTAGTCGTAGGTCGCGCCGGGCCGCGGGTCGGCCAGCAGGCCGGAGTTGAAGGCGCCGCCCACGACGACGGACGTGCGGCACTCGACGGCGAGCGGCAGCAGGTCGTCCAGGGCGCTCTGGTCCAGCAGCGTGTAGCGGCCGGCGCACAGGACCACGTCGACGTCGGTGTCCATGACGAAGCGGGTCAGCATGGCGGTCTGGTTCATCCCGGCTCCGATGGCGCCCACGACGCCCTCGGAGCGCAGCCTCTCCAGCGCCGGATAGCCCTCGCGGAAGGCCTGTTCGCCGTGGTCGTCGGGGTCGTGGAGGTAGACGACGTCGACGCGGTCGAGGCCGAGCCGCTCCAGGCTCGCCTCCAGGGTGCGGCGTACGCCGTCGGCGCTGAAGTCCCACACGCGGCGCCGGTCGGCGGGGACGGCGAACCCGTCAGCCAGGTCGTCGCCCGTGGCGCCGGGCACCGGCTCCAGCCGGCGGCCGACCTTGGTGGAGATCGTGTACGCGTCCCGCGGGTACTGCCGCAGGGCGGCGCCGAGGCGGCGTTCGGACAGGCCGAGTCCGTAGTGGGGGGCGGTGTCGAAGTAGCGGATGCCCGCCTGCCAGGCGGCCTTCACCGCCTGGTGGGCCTGTTCGTCGCCGACCTCGCGGTAGAGGTTGCCGATGGCGGCCCCGCCGAAGCCGAGAGGGCTGACGTGCACGCCGGTGCGGCCGAGCCGGTTCACCGGGGCGGTCTGCCCCAGGCGCCGGCCGGGCGGTGGGTGCCCTGTGATGTTCCGCGGCGCCGTCTCGTCGTCCACGCCGTTCCTCCCGTCGCCGCCGGACACCTGCTGTCCGGCACTGTATCCACCGTGGCTGGACCGCTACGTCGTCCTGCAGGCACGGCACGGATCGGGCATCCACGCGGGGGGGGGCGGGCGCGTGGGCGCGCCCGCCCCGCCCGGCTCAGCCGCGCCGCAGCCGCAGCGTCACCAGCTCGAACGGCCGCAGCCGCAGCGCGACCTCCCGGCCCGTGTGCTCCGGCGTCCGGGGCAGCGGGCGTTCCAGCAGGTCGGTCGCCGTCACGTCCGCCACCTCGAAGCCGGCCGTCAGCGTGGCCCGGACCCGGCCGCCGTGCGCCTCGTGCAGACGGACCACCACGTCCCCGCTGCCGTCGTCGGCCAGCTTCACGGCCGTGACCACCACGGCGTCCCGGTCGACGGTCACCAGCGGGGCCACCTCACGGGCTCCGGCGAGACGCCGCTCGGGCAGGTTGATCCGCCAGCCCTCCCGCACCGCGTCCCCGATCCCCGCGCCGGGCACCAGCGCGTGCCGGAAGCGGTGCACGCCCTGGTCGGTCTCCGGGTCCGGGAAGCGCGGGGCCCGCAGCAGCGAGACGCGGACCGTGGTGGTCGTGCCCTGGTCGCCGTCGGTGCGGACCGTCCGGGTCACGTCGTGCCCGTACGTCGAGTCGTTGACCACGGCGGCGCCCCAGCCGGGCTCCTCCACGTGCACGAACCGGTGGTTGCACGCCTCGAACTTGGCGGCCTCCCAGCTGGTGTTGGTGTGGGTGGGCCGGTGGAAGTGCCCGAACTGCGTCTCGGACGCGTAGCGTTCGGCGTGCACGTCGAGCGGGAACGCCAGCTTCAGGAACTTCTCCGTCTCGTGCCAGTCGACCTCGGTGTCGAACAGCACCCGCCGCTCTCCCGGAGCCAGCGACAGCCGCTGGGTGACCCGGGAGTCGCCGAAGGACCGCACGATCCGCACCTCGCCGTCGACGGCGGTGATCTCGTCCACGTCGGTGAGGTCGGTGACGGTGTGCCGGTAGAACGCGTCGACGTCCCAGGCGTCCCACATGTTCGGGAAGTCCGGGTGGAGCTGGAGGAGACCGGCGGCCCCGCCCGGCGCGACCGTCTCCCGGTCGGCCTCGACGTCGTACGCGGACACGACGAGTCCGCGCGCGTCGATCTCCACGCGCAGCAGGCCGTTGTCGAGGACGAACCCGCCGTCCGGGCGGGGCGTGAGGGCCGTGCGGCCCTGCGTCACCGGTGTCCGCGCACCGCCCGCCGGCACCCCGCCGCGGGGATGCGGCGCGGCGTTGAAGACGAGCTCGGTCGTCCCCTCCCCCGCCAGGGCCCGCTGGGCGGCGTCGATGATCGCCTCCAGCTCACCGGCGAGGCGCGCGTAGGTGGCGCGGGCCTCGCGGTGCACCCAGGCGATGGAGGAGCCGGGCAGGATGTCGTGGAACTGGTGCAGCAGCACCGTCTTCCAGATCCGGTCCAGCTCCTCGTGGGGGTAGGGGAAGCCGGTACGCACCGCGGCCGTCGCCGCCCACAGCTCGGCCTCGCGCAGCAGGTGCTCGCTGCGCCGGTTGCCCTGCTTGGTCCCCGCCTGGCTGGTGAGGGTGGCCCGGTGCAGCTCCAGATACAGCTCGCCGACCCAGACCGGGGCGTCCGGGTACTCGGCCTCGGCCTTGCGGAAGAACGCGTCCGGGGTCTCCCAGACGACGGTCGCCGAGCCCTCCAGATCCCGCAGCCGGGCCGCCTTGGCGATCATCTCACGGGTCGTGCCGCCGCCACCGTCGCCCCAGCCGGTCGGCGCGAGGGAGTGCCGGGCGCGGCCCTTGTCCTTGAAGTTGCGGGCCGCGTGGGCGATCTCGGCGCCCTTCATCGAGCAGTTGTAGGTGTCGACGGGCGGGAAGTGGGTGAAGATCCGGGTGCCGTCGATGCCCTCCCACCAGAAGGTGTGGTGGGGGAACTTGTTGGTCTGGCTCCAGGAGATCTTCTGCGTCAGCAGCCACTTGGATCCGGCCGCCTTGATGATCTGGGGCAGTCCGGCGGCGAACCCGAAGGTGTCGGGCAGCCACGCCTCGTCGTTCTCGATGCCGAACTCGTCGAGGAAGAACCGCTTCCCGTGCACGAACTGCCGGGCCATCGCCTCCGAACCGGGCATGTTGGTGTCGGACTCCACCCACATCCCGCCCGCCGGGACGAACCGCCCGTCGGCGACGGCCTTCTTCACCCGGGCCCACACCTCGGGCCGGTGCTCCTTCACCCAGGCCCACTGCTGCGCCTGGGACATGGCGAAGACGAAGTCGGGTTCGTCCTCGACGAGGGCGGTCATGTTGGAGGTGGTGCGGGCCACCTTGCGCACGGTCTCGCGCAGCGGCCACAGCCACGCCGAGTCGATGTGCGCGTGCCCGACGGCGCTGACGCGGTGGGCGGACGGCACGGCGGGCGCGGCGAGGACGTCGGTGAGGCGGGAGCGGGCGGCGGCCGCGGTGCCGTTGACGTCCTGGAGGTCGAGGGCGTCCAGGGCGCGTTCCACGGCCCGCAGGAGGTCCCAGCGGCGGGCCGACTCGACGGGCAGCTCGGCCATCAGCTCGCCGAGCACCTCCAGGTCGACGACCAGCTGCCAGACCTCCTCGTCGAACACGGCGAGGTCCATCCGGGTCAGGGTGTACTGCGGCTCGCTGCCCGCGGTCTCCTTGTCGCCCAGCTTCGTCGGCAGGAACGGGTGGTAGTCGAGGATGACGGGGTTGGAGGCCGCCTCGATGTGCAGCCGCACCTCCTCACCGCCCTCAGCGGGCGCGGCGACACGCACCCACTGGTTGCGGGGGTTGAGTCCCTTCACCGGGGTGCCGTCGGGCCGGTACACCAGGCCCTCGCACTGGAAGCCGGGCATGTTCTCGTCGAAGCCGAGGTCGAGCAGCGCCTCGACGGTCCGTCCGGCCCACGCCTCGGGGACGGTCCCGGTGACCCGGAACCAGCTGGTGCCCCAGGGCGCGCCCCAGCGGGCGCCGACCTCGATCGGCTCGGGCGCGGCGGCGAGCCCTTCGGCGACCGGTACCGGCTCGTCCGGCGCGTGCCACACGGCCACGTCGAGCGGCACCGACTCCGGGTACACGGCGGGACGGACGCGTTCGTCGAGGACGCGCTTCAGGCGGGCTTCGACCAGGGTGCGGTCGTCATGCATGCGGGATGCTCCATCGGTAGGTCGTCCGGGCGGTGGTCACCAGCGGTGGGTCACGGTCACGGGGGCCGACGTGGTGTACAGCTCCCCTACGGCGCGCAGTTCGAACCGTGCCGCCGTCTCGCCCGGAGCGGGGCGCAGCCCGCCGGTGAAGAAGGCGTGCTGGCAGGTGCCGCCGAGGAAGCGCCGGGTGCCGTCGGGCAGCACGCGGTGCAGGGTGTGGTGGCGGGTCGCGCCGGGCGCGGGGTGCCACGCGAAGCGCAGGTCGCCGCCGGACGCGCCGGTGACGCGGAAGCCCGAGGGGGCGGCGGGCGTGGGGGCCGCGTCGTGGACGGCGATGCCGCCGAGCCGCCAGCGCACGGGACCGCCGCCGGCCGGGGTGAGCCGCACCCCGAGGGCGTGCACGGTGCCGGTGAGGCCGGTGAGCCGTACGGTCGTGGTCGTCCAGCCGTCGGCCGTGGCCACGGGGTGGTAGGTGTACGGCGGGGCCTCGCCCGGGGCGGCCGGGTCGGCGGTGGCGACGGCCAGCTCCACGTCGACGCGTCCGGCGTCGGTGCGGTGGGTCAGCTCGACGACGGTGTCCCGGGTGAGCGGCAGCCGGGCCGCGTACAGGTCGAGGACGGCGGGCCGGTCGAGGTCCCCGGCGACGAGCACGCTGGACCCGCCGTGCCAGGCGTCCTCGAAGTCGAAGGCCACCGTGGGCCGTTGCCCCTCCGTGCGGACGACCCAGCGGCGCGAGGGCAGCCGGTCCTGGAGTCCGAGGTGGTTCCACGGCGTGTCCGAGGTGACCGCCCCCTTCTCGTACCAGCGCAGCCCGTGCCCGGTGTTGAAGACGCTGGCGAACGGCAGCCGGGTCACCGTGGACCGGTCGGCGACGGAGACGGCCGGGGCCCGCCAGCCGTCGCCGGCGTCCGGGTGTGACGGGTCGAGGGACCGGCCGGTCCAGAAGCGGTCGTCGGCGGCGTGGAAGTCGCCGGGCGTCCTGCGGTCGGCGGGCAGGTGGTTGCGGGTCCACTCGGGCCGGTAGAAGCCGAGGGACACCACGTGGGAGCGGTCGCGGGGCACGATGGCGTCCCAGTCGACGGACGTGTTCCAGCCGTTGGACTCGACGTCGACACCCGCCCACAACTCGTGCCGGTCGCGGCCCAGTCGCTCCGCCCGCTGCCCGGAGGAGGCCAGGGTCGCCGCCGTCCAGCGGAAGTCGACGAACATGTCGTCGGCCGCCTGGAAGAAGGGCTCGTTCCGGGCGTTCAGCGCGCCCTGCCAGCTCACGGAGCCGTTCACGGTCATCGCGTCGTACCAGGTGACCCGCTGTCCCTCGGCCCGGGCGCGTGTTCCCAGCTCCCGCAGGAAGCCGAGCATGTCCGCGCCGAGCGCCGCGTCGCCACCGCCGGTCTCGGCGTTCACGAACCAGCCGTCGAAGCCGTACGCCTTCGCGACCTCGACCAGCTTCGCGGCCAGCGGGTACCGGCCCGCCGCGTCCCGCTGCACCAGGTCCCGGGTCCACCGCAGTTGCCCCCCGTAGGCGGCGGGCGGCAGGAAGACGTTGCCGAGGACGCGCACGCCGTGCCGGTGGGCGGCGTCCACGATCGGCGCGTTCGGCGCGAGGATCAGCCCCTCGCCGGAGGAGCCGCCCCAGAACACCAGCTCGTCGATGTACGCCCAGTGGGTGAGGGCGTAGTAGTCCGCGGTGGCCGAGCCCTGGGACGGGTTGCTCGCGGTGGGGCCGAAGGACACCAGGGACTGGACGCGGGCCTGGTCCGCGCGTGCGGCCGGGTTGGCCGGGGTCGGGGTGAAGCGGGGGGCGAGGGGGACGGTGGAGGCATTGAAGGCGAGGTCGGGATCGGCGGCCGGGCGCCAGGACTTCAGGCTGCGCCAGGTGATGCCGGGGTCCGGCGTCCCGGCGGGCAGGGAGTCCGGGTACCAGTAGGACGCGTACGGCGGGCCCGCCGGTGCCTTGGCGGCGGCGTGCGCGGGGAGCGACGGCAGGAGTGCGGCCGTGGCGCCGGCGATGAGGACGGTGCGTCTGGTGGGGTTCACGAGCGGGTGCCTCCTTGGGGGGTGGGGAGTACCTGGTCGGGAGCGACGACCTCGGTGATGCCGCGTGCGAGGAGGTGGGCGGGGTCGTCCGCGCGGCTGTCGAGGACGGTGGTGGGGCGGGCGCCGTCGGCGGTGAGCCGGAAGAAGGCGTCGAACACGGGGCCGCCCGGGGCGCAGAGGGAGCGGCGGGCCGGATCGGCGGGGACGATCAGGGCCGTCGTACGGGGCTCGGGTGTGCGGGGTGTCGCGCGGGCCGCCCGCTCCAGCACCCGGGCGGTGTCCTTCGGGGTGCGGTCGTTGGTCAGCAGGCCGAGCCCGTACTCGAGTTCCGGGAAGTCGGCGAGGTCGCGGGACACGTCGTGGGAGCACCACCAGGTGATCCCCCACAGGCCGGGGCAGTCCAGGGCGTGGGTGACGGTCGCCTCGGTGAACGCGGCGGCGTGCTCGGGCGGCACGAGGGGCGCGGGTGCGCCGACCTCCTGCAGCCACACCGGGCGGTGCGGGTCGTCGGCCCACGCCTTGCTGAGTTCGATCAGGTAGGCGGCGTGGTGCTCGGACGGGACGGAGGCGCGGCCGTGCCGCTGGGCGGTGCCGTTGAACACCCAGGAGTGGACGGCGGTGACGGCGCCGTGCCGGGCGGCCTGGCCGGGGGTGAACGGCTGGTCGTCCTGGTACCAGGTGGCGTCGTACTCGGCGTGCAGGTGCAGCCGGCCGGGGGCGCCCTCCTCGCAGGCGGCGAGCATCCGGGTGAGCCAGCGGTCGATGTCGGCCTCGGTGGCCCGGTCGGGGTCGGGGTGGGGGTCCGCGGAGAACTGGTTGACCTCGTTGCCGAGGGTCATGCCGAGGAAGTTCGGCCGGTCGGCGAGGGCGGCGGCGAGGGCGCGGAGGTAGGCGGCCTGGCCGTCGAGGACGTCCGGGTCGGTGAAGAGGTTGCGGCGGTGCCAGGTGCGGGTCCAGGCCGGCAGGAAGTCGAAGCTGCTGAGGTGGCCCTGCAGGCCGTCGACGTTCACGTCGAGGCCGCGTTCGGCGGCGGCGTCGACGAGCTGGACCAGGTGCTCGACGGCCCGGCCGCGGATCAGGGTGCGGTTGGGCTGGAAGTACGGCCACAGCGGGAAGACCCGGATGTGGTCCAGGCCGAGCGCGGCGATGGAGTCGAGGTCGGCGCGCACGGAGTCCGGGTCGAAGTCCAGCCAGTGGTGGAACCACCCTTCGCTCGGGGTGTAGTTGACGCCGAAGCGCACGGCAGGAGGCATGCGTGTCCTTGTGACGGAGGTGCGAGGGGGGTCGTGTTCAGCCCTTGACGGCGCCCTCGCCGACCCCGCGGAAGAAGTACCGCTGGAGGCAGGCGAACAGGGCGATCAGCGGGGCGACGGCGATGATCGTGCCGGCGGCGACGAGGCGTTCGTCGTTGGCGAAGGTGCCGTGCAGATAGTTCAGGCCGATGGTCAGGGTGAACCTGGACGGGTCGCTGAGCACGATGAGCGGCCACAGGAAGTCGTCCCAGGCGCCCATGAAGGCGAAGATCGCGACGACCGCGAGGGTGCCCTTCACGGACGGCACGGCGACGCGCAGGAAGCGCTGCCAGACGTTCGCGCCGTCGACGAAGGCCGCCTCCTCGATCTCGTACGGCAGATTGAGGAAGGCGTTGCGCATCAGCAGCACGTTGAGGGCGCTGACGCAGCCGGGCAGGACGACCCCGATCAGGGTGTTGTTCAGCCCGAGCTCCCGCATGGTGGTGAACTGGGCGATGATGATGCCCTCCACCGGGACGAGCATCGCGAGGATGAAGACAAGCGTGGCGGCCGTACGGCCCCGGTAGCGCAGACGGGCCAGGGCGTACCCGGCGAGGGCCGCGCCGACGCAGTTGGTGACGACGTTGGCGGCGGCGACCTTCAGCGAGTTGAGGGCGTAGTCCCAGACCGGGATGGTGTCGGCGACCCGTTCGTAGTTGTGCAGGGTGGGGTCGGCGGGCAGGAAGCGGGGCGGGGAGCTGAAGATGTCCTCGGTGGGCCCCTTGAGGGACGTCGACAGCTGCCACAGGAACGGGCCGACGGTGAGGGCGAGCACCCCCAGCAGGAGCAGGTAGCGCAGGGCGAGTTCCCAGACGCGGACCCGGCGGCCGTGTTCGTCGGTGATCCGGGGTTCGCGCGGGGCGGCCGGCCGCGCGGGGGCGGGTGGCGCCTTGTCGATGACGCTCATGACGCGTCCTTCCGGTCGGCCCGCAGCACGAGCAGCATCAGGGCGACGGTGACCACGAAGACGACGACCGAGATCGCCGAGGCGTAGCCGACCCGGCCGGTCAGGCCGGTGCCGGTGCGCTGGACGAGCATGACGAGGGTGGTGTCCTCGCCCGCCGGGCCGCCGCTCGGGCCGGCCATCAGGTACACCTCGGAGAACACCTTGAACGCGGCGACCGAGGACAGCGCGCCGACCAGGACCATGGTGGAGCGGACGGCCGGCACGGTGACGGTGAGGAAGCGGCGGACGGCGCCCGCCCCGTCGACGGCGGCGGCCTCGTGCAGCTCGCGCGGCACATTGGCGAGCGCGGCCAAGTAGATGATCATGTAGTAGCCGAGGCCCTTCCACACCGTCACGGCCATGGCGCTCAGCAGGAGCAGCCACTGGTCGCTGAGGAAGCCGACCCGGCCCACGCCGATGGCCTCCAGCAGGGAGTTCACCAGGCCGCGTTCGTCGAGCAGCCACACCCAGATCAGTCCCACGACGACGATCGAGGCGACGACCGGGGTGTAGAAGGCGGACCGGAAGAAGGTGATGCCGGGGATGTTCTTCTGCACGAGCAGCGCGAGCAGCAGGGGCAGGACGACCAGGGCGGGGACGACGCCGAGGACGTACAGCGTGCTGTTGCGCAGCCCGATCCAGAACATGTCGTCGTGGAGCAGCTCGCGGAAGTTGGCGAGCCCGACGAACTCGCCCGGGACGAGCGTGCGCCGGTCGGTGAAGGCGTTGACCAGGGTGGAGACGAACGGGTACAGGATGAACGCGCCGGTGATCAGCAGGCCCGGGGCGGCGAACAGCCAGGGGCTGGACGGCAGTTGGCGCCGCACCCGGGACACGGTGGAGCTGGCCATCGTCGGCTAGCCCTGCTGCTGGAGAAGGCGGTCGCAGGCCGCGACAGCGTTGTCGAGCGCTTCCTTCGGGCTCTCCTTGCCCTGCAGCGCCTTGGCGACCTCGTTGCGCAGCGCGGTCTTCATCTGCTCGCTGAACAGCACGGGCGTGTAGTTCACGGCGTTCTTCAGCGACTTGGCCGCGGCGACCCGCACCCGGGTCTCGTCGGTGCCGTCCTCCTTCGTGAAGTACGGGTCGTCGAGGGAGCCGGCGGTGCTGGGGAAGATGGCGACCTTCTTGGCGAAGGACATCTGGTGCTCGGCGTCGGTGACGTAGTGCGCGAACGCGACGGCGGCCGGGGTGCGCTTGGTCTGCGCGTTGACCATCACGCCCATCACGTACATGTTGACGTGCCCGGTGGAGGTGATCTGGTCGGTGATGCCGATGTTCTTGTACAGGTTCGGCGCCTGCTTCTTGAAGTTGCCGAGGTCGAGGGCGCTGCCGGGGTTCATGGCGACGGCCCCGGTGAGGAACTTCTTGCCGGAGGACTCGGGGGTGGCGGTGAGCGCCTGCGGGTCGAGCGCCTTGGCGTCGTACAGCTCCTTGTACTTCGTGAGGAGTTCGACGCCCTTGGTGTCGTTGAACGCGAAGGCGGTGCCCTCCTTGTTCATCAGCGGGACGCCGTAGCGGCCGAAGTCCTCGATGGTGGGGACGTTGGCGAGGGTGGCGACCTTGCCGTCCGTCTTCTGCGCCATGGTGAGGGCGGCGTCGAAGACCTCGTCGTACGTCTTCGGCGGCTTCTCCGGGTCGAGGCCCGCCTCCTTGAAGAGGGTCTTGTTGTAGAAGAGCGGGCCGGTGTTGAGGTACCAGGGGAAGGCGTACGTGCCCTGCAGGCCCGGCACCTGGTGGCTGGCCCAGGCGCCGTCCAGGTACTCCTTCTTGTACGTGCCCGCGACCTTGTCCAGGTCGAGGGCGAGGCCCGCCTTGGCGAGCGGCGCGACGAGGTCGGGCGAGACGTTGACGACGTCGGGGAGCGTGCCGCCCGCCGCGTCGGCGCTGATCTTGTCGGCGTATCCCTCGGCGGGCTGGTCGATCCACTTCACCTCGGTGCCGGGGTACTTCTTCTCGAAGCCGGCGATCACGCCTTCGAAGTAGTCCTTGAAGTTGGCGCGCAGGTTCCAGGTCTGGAACGTGATGTCCCCTTCGACCTTGCCGGAGGCGTCGGCGCCGGCGCTGTCGCCCCCTGACGAACCGCAGGCACTGAGGGGGAGCGCGACACAGACGGCGAATGCGGCAGCGAGGGCTCTACGGGAGAGGGGCACCGTGAACCGGCCTCCTTGATGGGCGGGTTGGTGGGACGAGGCAGACCCTGCACGCCGTCACGCGGAAGCGTCAATGGCTCTCGCACAGCTAATTGCATTAGTGACTAATGCGCATTAGACGATTGCAGCTGAAGCGCATTAGGATCACGGCACTGAACCGCATTAGTGCGCATGCCGCGCGCATGCGTCCTGGACGGGGGGATGACGATGACGGCGACTCCGGGCCGACGCTCACCGGCCCGGCGGCCGACGATGAAGGACATCGCACGGCACGCCGGGGTCTCGCAGAGCGCCGTCTCCTTCGCGCTGAACGGCCGGCCCGGGGTGTCCGAGGACACCCGTGAGCGGGTGCGGCGGGTCGCGGAGGACCTGGGCTGGCGGCCCAGCACGGCGGCGCGCGCCCTGTCCGGGGAGGGGGCGGCGACGGTCGGCTTCGTGCTGGCGCGTCCCGCCGACACGCTGGGGGTCGACTCGTTCTTCCTCCAACTGGTCTCCGGCATCCAGCAGGTGCTGGCGGAGCGGCATCTGGGGCTGCTGTTCCAGGTCGTGGAGGACGTCGCCGACGAGTGCGCGGTGTACCGGCGCTGGTGGGCCGAGCACCGGGTCGACGGTGTCCTGGTGGTCGACCCGCGCACCGACGACCCCCGCCCGGACCTGCTGGACGAACTCGGCCTGCCCGCGGTCGTGATCGGCGGCGCACCGGACGACCGGCACCCCGGTCTGTCGACGGTGTGGGCGGACGACGCGGGCGCGATGGCGTCCGTGGTGGAGGGCCTGTACGCGCTCGGTCACCGGCGGATCGTCCATATCGCCGGGCTGCCGGGGCTGGCCCACACCGAGCGCCGGATCCGCACGCTGCGGGCCGAGGCGGGGCGGCGGGGCCTGGCCGAGGTGCGGTCGGTGACGACGGACTACTCGGACGCCGAGGCCGCGGCCGTCACCCGCCGGGTCCTGGAGGGCACCGCTCCCCCGACGGCGCTCATCTACGACAACGACGTGATGGCGGTGGCGGGGGCCGCCGCCGCGACCGAACTCGGCTTCTCCGTACCGGCGGACGTCTCCGTGGTCTCCTGGGAGGACTCGGCCCTGTGCCGCATGGTCAAGCCGTGGCTGTCGGCCCTGTCCAGGGACAGCGCGGAGTTCGGCCGTACGGCGGCCCGTGAACTGATCGCCCTGCTGGACGGGGGATCGGCACGGGCGGTGCGGGTGCCGGTGCCCCGGCTGGTCGAGCGCGGGAGCACGGGGCTGGCGCGGGGCGCGTGAGGCCCGGCCGGGCTGTCGCCGTCCCGGACGCGTACCCGTGGAGCGGGCCTGGGGGTCCGGCCGGCCCCGGGGCGGGGCCGTCGACCGGATCGCGCACCGGTCGACGGGTTCAGGAAGCGGGCTCCAGGACCACGCAGCAGCGGCCCGGAGCCGGTGCCAGACACGCCTGGTAGGCGGTGTCACCCGAGGTGGCGAGCGCGCCGCGCAGCAGATGCAGGTTCATCCCGCACACCGTCTCGACGTGCTTGCGCGCCAGGAGATGGAAGGGGCAGTTGCCCAGGACGACGGTGTCCCCCTCGCGGCGCGGCTCGAAGCCGTACCGCTCCAGCAGGTCCACGACGCCCGCCGCGGCCTCGGCGCCCATCCGCTCGCCCAGTTCGGACGCCTTGCGGTTCAGCACCGCGCGGACGGGTTCGCCGGTGGCGTCGGACTCCTCCACGGCCTCGGCCAGCAGTTGCCCGGCCAGCTCGTACTGCCGGGCGGGCACGCTCACGCCGACCTCGCGCCCGGAGCGGCGGTACAGCTTGGCGGGCCGTCCGGCGCCCGGTCCGGTCCGCCCGCTGCGCCGCTCGTAGACGACGTCCAGCAGCCCCTCCCCGGCGAGGCGGTCCAGATGGAACGCGGCGGTCTGCCGGGCCAGGCCCAGGGTCTGGGCGGCCTCGTCCCGGCCGACGGGACCGGCGCTGCGGGCCACGAGGTCGTACAGCCGGCGGCGCGTCGGCTCGTCCAGCGCCGCCAGGGCGGAGAGGTCGTCGCGGGGTGCTTCCTTCGAGTGATCCACGAACACCAGTGTAAAACCAATCGGCATTGACTAAAGAGACGGGCTGCGCTTCTATCATCAAGAGACATTGCTCATAGAAGGAGGACGTCATGTCGTCCGCACCCGCTTCCGCACCCGCCACGTCCGGCACCACGCGGCAGGCCCTCACCTCGGACCCCGGCTACCAGGCCTTCTGGATCCTGCGCGTCGGATTCACGGTCGCTCCCGTGCTGTTCGGACTGGACAAGTTCGCCAATCTGCTCGTCGACTGGCCGGGCTATCTCGCCCCGTGGATCGACGACGTCGTCCCCGGCAGCGCGCAGGCCGCCATGTACGCCGTCGGCGTCGTCGAGATCGTCGCCGGGCTGGTCGTGGCCGTGGCCCCCCGCTTCGGGGCCTGGCTGGTCGCCGGCTGGCTCGCGGGGATCATCGTCGACCTGCTGACGATCCCCGGCCACTACGACATCGCCCTGCGCGACTTCGGCCTGCTGCTCGGCGCGGTCGCCCTGGCCCGGCTCGCCCAGCGCTACCACGGCACCGGGCGGCACTGACACGCCGAAGGGCGCTCACCGGGGCCCAGGGTCTTTCGTTCGGATCCGGCCTGATCCAAACGAGACCCCGGCCCTGGTGACCGCCCGGGACCGCGCTCCCGGTCAGCCCGCGGAGCCGGCACCGGGCCCGGGCAGCACCGCCAGGGCGGTGTCCGCGACTCCCCGCAGCACCCGTGGATCCAGACCGGCCTTGCCGACCGCCTCCATCCCACGGACCACCGTCAGCAGCAGCGCCGCCAGGTCCTGCGGATCGGCGGCCGCGTCGATGTCGCCGTGGCGCTGGGCGGCGGCGATCTCCGTCCGCAGCAGCGCGAGCAGCGCCGCCATGGTCTCGGCCGACCGGGCGGCCACCGCCGGGTCCTGCTCGGCCAGTTCGGCGGTCCCCTTCGCCAGCAGGCATCCGCGCCGCTCGGTGTCGGACGCGGCGTTCTCCGCCATCATCCGCACATAGCCCGCCAGTCGGGCCATGGCCCCCGCGTCCGGGCCGCCCGACAGATGCTCCTCGGCCACCTCGACGACCGCCGCGCACCAGTCCCCGAACACCCGGTGGAACAGCTTGCCCTTGTCGCCGAACGCGCCGTACAGGCTGCCCTTGCCGAGGCCGGTCACCCGGGCGATGTCGTCCATCCGGGTGCCCGCGTAGCCCGTGGCCCAGAACTGCTCCCGGGCCTGCTCCAGGACCCGGCGTTCGTCGAATGCGCGTGGTCTCGCCATGCCTTCAGCGTACCGATTCTTGACCCGATCGTCCATAACCCTCTACGTTGTGGACGATCCATTCCACAACTGAAGGGGTTCGCCATGTCCGGCGTACTGCAGGAGAAGGTGGCCGTGATCACCGGGGGGACGAGCGGGATCGGGCTGGCCGTCGCCCACCGGTTCGTCCGAGAGGGCGCGCGGGTCTTCGTGACCGGCCGGGACGCCGACCGCCTCGACGCGGCGGTGAGGGAGCTGGGGCCGGCGGCCATCGGCGTGCGCTCCGACGTCTCGGTCCTGGCCGACCTGGACGCGCTCTACGACCGCGTCCGCGAGGAGGCCGGACGCATCGACGTGCTGGTGGCCAACGCGGGCATCGTCGCGGACGCCACGCTCGGCGCGCACACCGAGGCGAACGTCGACCTGACGCTCGCCGTCAACGTCAAGGGTCCCCTGTTCACCGTGCAGAAGGCGCTGCCGCTGCTGTCGGAGAACGCCTCCGTCCTGGTCGTCGGGTCGAGCAACAGCGTGCGGCCCAACGAGCACCTGGAGGTCTACAGCGCCTCGAAGGCGGCGCTGACCAACCTCGTGCACAACTGGGCCCGGCAGTCACGGGAGCGCCGGTTCCGCGTCAACCTGCTCAGCCCCGGGCCGACGCGGACCCCCGGCCTGCTGGGCGCGGCGGGCGCGGACGTCGACCGGTTCGCCGAGACCTTCGTGCCGCTGGGGAGGCTGGCCGACGCCGAGGAGATCGCCGAGGCGGCCCTCTTCCTGGCGTCGGACGCCTCCTCGTTCGTCACCGGCGCCGAGCTCTTCGCGGACGGCGGCTACACCCGGGTGTGACACGGCCTCGGCCCCGCGGCCGGTGGCGCCGGAAGCCACACCCGGACATCCGGGCCCGGCGCCCCCTCGACTCGGGGCCCGGCGCGGGGCAGAGTTCTCCTGCATACCCGCCAGTACGCAGAAGGAGCGCCCGTGACCAACTGGGTCGGCCGGACCGCCGCCGAGATCGCCGCCGCCGTACGCGAGAAGCGGGCCACGCCCCGGGAGGTGGTGGCCGAGCACCTCGCCAGGATCGAGCGGCTGGACGGGCATGTGGGTGCCTTCCGCGTGGTCCGCGCCGAGGCGGCGCTCGCCGAGGCCGACGAGGTGGCCTCGCGGGGGGATCTCGCCGGACTGCCCCTCGCCGGGGTGCCGGTGGCCGTCAAGGACAACCTGGCCGTGCGCGGCGAGTCGACGCGGGTCGGCTCGGCGGCGACGCCGGACGCCCCGGCCGCCGAGGACCATGTCACGGTGGCGCGGCTGCGCGCCGCCGGAGCGGTGGTGGTGGGCCTGACGAACGTGCCGGAGCTGTGCGTCTTCGGCACCACCGAGGGCGTGCACGGCACGGCCCGCAATCCCTGGGACACCTCCCGCACGGCGGGCGGTTCGTCCGGCGGCAGCGCGGCCGCGGTCGCGGCGGGCCTGGTGCCGCTCGCCCTCGGCAACGACGGCATGGGGTCCCTGCGCATCCCCGCGGCCAACTGCGGCCTGATCACGATCAAGCCCGGCAGCGGGGTGGTCCCGGCCGGCATCGGCGACGGCGACTGGTTCGGGATGTCGGAGAACGGCCCGCTCGCCACGACCGTCGAGGACACCCGGCTGATGCTGTCGGTCCTCGCCGGCACCGAGGTCGCGGCGCCGGCGGCACCGGACACGTACCGGATCGCGGTGTCGCTGCGCAGCCCCATCGCCGGCGTCACGATCAGCAAGCCGTACGCGAGTGCCGCTCGGGAGGCCGCGGCGCTGCTGATGAAGGCCGGTCACCAGGTGCGCCGGGCCGATCCGCCGTACCCGATGTCGCTGGGCGTCACCTCGCTGACGCACTGGACGGCGGGCACGTCGGTGGACGCCCGGGGCCTGGACACCGCCCTCCTCACCCGCCGGACACGGGTGCACGCGGCCGTGGGCCGCCGGTTCGTCGGCCGGGCCCGCACCGGCGGGGACCGGGAGCGGCTGCGGACCCGGCTGGAGCCGTTCTTCGCCGAGTACGACGTGCTGCTCACCCCGGCCCTCGCGCGCCGCTCGCCCCGGTCCGTGCCGTGGCACGAGCGGGGCTGGCTGCGCAACGTGCTGGCCAACACCAGCTACTCGCCGCTGACCCCGCCGTGGAACCTCACGGGGTGGCCGGCGATGGCGGTGCCGTTCGGCACGCTGCCGTCCGGAGCGCCCACCGCCGTGCAGCTGGTGGGACGCCCCGGCTCCGAGGCGGCGCTGCTGGCCCTCGCGGAGCACGTCGAGCGGCTGCGGCCGTGGCGCAGGACGGCGCCGCTCGACTGAGCGGTCCGCCCCGCCCGGCTCACAGCTCCCGCGCGAACGGCCCGTCGACGCCGAAGGCCAGCTTCGCGAACCGCTCCCCCATGCGGCGGTGGGTCGCCGCGTCGGGGTGCAGGCCGTCGGGGAGCGGCAGCTCCTCGAAGTCCGCCTCGCCGTAGAGTTCGCGGCCGTCGAGGTAGTGCAGGTGCGGGTCGTCGGCGGCCCGCTCCCGCACGATCCGGGACAGCTCGTCGCGGATGACGTTCAGCGTCAGCTTGCCGGCCGCGCGCTCGGCCGGGTCACCCATCGCCGCGAACCGCAGCCGGCCCTCGCGCAGACCCGTGAAGTCCGGGGCGCAGGGCCCGGGGGTGTCCTCGTGGATCGGGCACAGGATGGGCGAGACCACCAGCAGCGGTGTCGTCGGGTGGCCTTCGCGGACGGTGTCGAGGAAGCCGTGGACGGCGGGTCCGAAGGCGCGCAGCCGCATGAGGTCGAGGTTGACCAGGTTGATCCCGATCTTGACGCTGATGTAGTCGGCGGCGGTGTCGCGCAGGGCGCGGGCGGTGAACGGGTCGAGCAGGGCGCTGCCGGCCAGGCCCAGGTTGATCAGCTCCACGTCGCCGAGGGCGGCCGCGGCGGCGGGCCAGATGCCGGTGGGGCTCGCGGCGTCGGAGCCGTGGCTGATGGAACTGCCGTGGTGCAGCCACACCTTGCGGCCGGGGTCGCCGGCGGGCTCGACCGGGGCGTCGGTGCGCAGGGCGATCAGCTCGGTCGTCTCGTTGTGCGGGAGCCAGATCTCGACGTCCTTGTCGCCCTCGGGCAGCCCGTCGAAGCGCACGGTGCCGGGCGGCCCCGAGCGGAACTCCTCGGTGCCCGCCGCCATGTCGACGGTCACGACGTTGCCGCCGTCGACGCTGCCCTGCGCCACCAGGCGCCCGTCGGCGAGCAGGTCGTACACGCCGGCGGGGCGCTCGGGCACGCCGACGTAGCTGCGGCGGGTAGGCAGGGCGCCGAGCTCGACCGTGGTGGCCCGGGTGCGGAAGACGAGCCGTACGCCGGACGGATGCGACTCGGCCATGGCCAGCTGCCCGTCGGTGTTCTGCGCACGGGCCCGGGCGGGCAGCCGGTGCGGCAGCAGCCCGTGCTCGGTCCGCTCGGTGTCGAGGGCGCCGCGCAGCAGGTCCGCGGTGACCGTGGTGGTGATCCAGTCGTGCTCGGTGTTCATGTCCTCAGCCTGTCGATCAGGAGGTGGGCTCGGTGGGCCAGTTGCGCAGCAAGGAGTCCAGGGCGTCCAGGATCCGGTTCCAGGTCTCCTCGGAGTCGGGTGCGCTGTGCCGGAAGCCGCCCGCCGACTCCAGGCTGGAGTACCCGTGGAAAACGCTTCCGAGCAGCCGGACCGCGTGGGTGGCGTCCGGTTCGGCCAGGTCGTAGCCGCGCAGGATCGCGCGGGTCATCTGGGCGTGCCGGGGCCCGGCGCTGCGGGCGGCCGTCTCGGGGTCGAGCGGCATGCGGGCGGCGGCGGCCCGGCCGGGATGCTCGCGCTCGTAGTCGCGGTAGACGTTGGCGAAGGCGACCAGGGCGTCCTTGCCGGCCCGTCCGGCGACGGCGTCGGCGGCCCGGTCGGCCATCTCCTCCAGCGCGAACAGGGCGATCCTCGTCCGCAGGTCCTGGGTGTTCCTCACGTGCGAGTACAGGCTCGCGACCTTGACGCCGAAGCGCCGCGCCAGCTCCGACGCCGTGACCTGCTCGAAGCCGATCTCGTCGGCCAGCTCGGCGCCGGCGCGGACCAGTCGGTCCGGGGTGAGTCCCACGCGTGCCACAACGATCCTTCCGCTTGCCTTAATGGAGTATGACTCCACCTAAAGCCTTTAGGCAAACGAGCGAGTGATCAAGGAAGTGCCAGGGAGCGGGACAAGGGCTGTGATCCGGCGCCGGACATGCCGGAGCCGCGGCCGGTCGTCGGCCGCGGCTCTCCGCGTTCGGTGGGTGGTCCGGCCCCGTCAGTCGACGCTGGGCAGGATGTGGGGCTCGGCGAGGTCCTCCTCGTAGCCCGCCAGCCGGATGGGGGCGGACCGGGCCCACACGTCGAGACTGCCGATCTCCTTCGACCCGCGGCCCGCGCGCTCCGCGCGTTCCTTGGAACGCTGCTCGCCGTTCGTCTTCTCAGGTGTCACCGCGCACTCCTTCTGTGTCGGATCACCCTCGGGGGGCGGAGCCGGCCAGTCTGCGGTCCGGTACCTGACGCCCCTTCGGGTCCAGCTCAACGTCGATGCGGACGCGGTGGCGTCGGTAACTGGTGTGCAAGCAGGCCGTTGTGCACCGGCTTGTCCCGGGACGGACCATGGGTGTGGGTTGGGACCCTGTGGCGCTGTCCGTCCGCTCCAGATTAACCAAATGAGCGCATGCCTGCTCGATGGGGCTGCAAACAACGTGTAAATCTCCGGAGTCGACCGGTAACCACCCGCCAGGAATCGCCTGTTCTGCTCCTGGACGCGACTTTTGTGCGTCACTCGTTCGGCGTAGCAGGACCCTGGTTCGCGATCCAACTCACCCCGGACCGGTGCCACGCCCGGCCGGATCCGGCCAACACGCCCCGAATCACCGCGATTCGGGGCGTGCCGCGTCACCACTTGCCGGGCGCGTAGTCCTTCAGGAAGACGCCGTACAGGTCCTCGCCCGCCTCGCCGCGCACGATCGGGTCGTAGACCCGGGCGGCACCGTCGACCAGGTCGAGCGGGGCGTGGAAACCGGCCTCGGCGAGCCGCAGCTTGTCGTAGTGCGGGCGCTCGTCGGTGATCCAGCCGGTGTCGACGGACGTCATCAGGATGCCGTCGGTCTCGAACATCTCCTGGGCGCTGGTGCGGGTCACCATGTTCATCGCGGCCTTGGCGGCGTTGGTGTTGGGGTGTCCGGCGCCCTTGTAGCCGCGGCCGAAGACACCCTCCATCGCGGAGACGTTCACCACGTACGCCCGTCCGCTCACCGCCTTCTTCGCGGCCTCGGCCATGCTCGGGCGCAGGGCGCTGATCAGGATGAAGGGCGAGGTGTAGTTGCAGAGCTGGGTCTCCAGCAGCTCGATCGGGGAGATCTGGTCGATGGTCTGCACCCAGGTGTTGGACTCCACGACGTCGGGGACCAGACCGCCGGCGTCGATGGCCGTGCCGTCCAGGTGCCGGGCGACGCTGGCGTTGCCCGCGACGAGGGCGAGGTCGGCGACCTTCTGGGCGTCCAGGCCGCTCGCGCCCACCGGCAGCGCGGTGAGACCGTCGACCGCGCCGGAGTTGAAGGCGCCGATCACCTGGTGGGCGGGCAGCTCGCCGGCGGGCAGCGGGGCGCTCTCGCCCTCGACCAGCGCGGCGTAGGCGGAGGGCAGCCGGCGCACGGTCTGCGTCGCGTTGTTCACGAGGATGTCGAGCGGGCCCGCCTCGGCGACCCGCTCGGCGAGGGCCACGGCCTGGGCGGGGTCGCGCAGGTCGATGCCGACGACCTCCAGGCGGTGGATCCAGTCACCCGAGTCGTCCATCGCCTTGAAGCGGCGGATGGCGTCCTTCGGGAAGCGCGTGGTGATCGTGGTGTGGGCGCCGTCCCGCAGCAGCCTGAGGGCGATGTACATGCCGATCTTGGCGCGGCCGCCGGTGAGCAGGGCGCGCTTGCCGGTGAGGTCGGCGCGTACGTCGCGCTTGTCCCGGTTCAGCTTGGCGCAGTCCTGGCAGAGCTGGTGGTAGAAGTAGTCGACCTCGACGTACCGGGTCTTGCAGGTGTAGCAGGAGCGCGGGCGCTGGAGTATCCCCGCGATCCGGCCCTCCTCGGTACGGGAGGACGGCAGCAGGCCCTCGGTCTCGTCGTCGATGCGCTGGGCCGAGCCGGTCGCGGTGGCCTCCGTGACCGCCTTGTCGTGCGCGGTCTTCGCCGCCCGGCGCTCCTGACGGCGGCGCTGCTTCACGGTGCGGTAGACGCCCGCGGTGGCCCGGCGCACGGCGATCGCGTCGGGGTGGTCGACCTCCAGCCTGTCGAGCTCCTCGAGCACGCCGAGGCAGACGGCCAGCCGCTCGGGGTCGATGCCGGGGCCGTACACGACGTCGTCGGCGGGCTCCTGTCCGGCCTCGGTCCTGATCGCCGTCGAACCGTCGTCTGTCACCGTCATCGCCGCTGCCGTTCCCTGATCACCCGCGGCGCTCCGGTCGCGCTCGCTTTCGAACGCGGAATTCTACGAAACGCCGGGCCCCTCCTCCAAAATCCGGCGGAAGGGCCCGGGGCGGGCGGGTCAGGGGTCGCAGGCGGTGATCAGTCCGGCGACCTCCTCGGTGATCGCCCGGGCGAGGACGTCGAGGTCCGGTACGGCCCGGGCGTCGGCGACGAGTCCGAAGTGCACACCGCCCCGGTACGTCGAGATCGCGACGGCCAGGGACTGGCCGCGGGCCAGCGGGGCGAAGGGGTAGACCTCGGCCACGGGGTGGCCGCCGAGCTTCAGCGGGATGCCGGGCAGCGGCACGCTGGTGACGAGGATGTCGAACCAGAGCCGGGCGGCCTGGGCGACCAGCGGCCCGGCGAAGCGGTGCCCGAGCGCCGGCACGTGGTCGGCGAGCAGGGCGACGGCCCCGGCGCCCCGGTGGGGGCCCGCGTCCTTGTTGCGGTCCATGGCCGAGCGGACCGCGGCGAGGCGGCGCAGCGGGTCGGGGTCGTCCACCGGGAGCCGCATCAGATAGCCGGAGAGACGGTTGCCCTGCGGGTGCGCGGTGCGCGGGCGGCGCCGGGAGACCGGGATGAGGGCGCGGGGCGCGACGCCCTCGCTGCCGTCGCCGCGCTCGTCGAGCCAGCGGCGCAGCGCGCCGGCGACGACCGCGATCAGGACGTCGTTGACGGTGCCGCCGACGGCCTTGCGGACGCGGTGCACGTCGTCGATGTCGAGGACGACCCCGGCGGTACGGCGGGTGCCGCTCGGCTCGGCGGTGAGCGCGGGCGTGGAGCGGGTGGCCAGGGTGGACACGGCGACGGAGGTCCCGATGTCCAGGGCCCGGCCCACGTCGGACACGGCGCCGCGCACGACGTCGGGGAGCCGGCGCACATCGGGCAGCCGGCCGCGCGCGGGCTCCTCGGGGCGGGGCCGGCGGGCGGGCAGGTCCATCGGGTCGAGGACGGCGGCGGCCAGCGTCAGGGCCCGCAGGCCGTCGGCGAGGGCGTGGTGGAACTTGAACAGCACGGCGAACGACACCCCGTCCTCGCCGGGCAGCACATGCGCCTCCCACGGGGGCCGGCCGCGCTCCAGGGGGCGCTCCATGAGCCGTCCGGCCGCCGCCTGGAAGTCGGCGGCCGGCGCGTGCAGCCGGACGTGGTCCGAGGGGTCGAAGTCGGGGGCGGGCTCGCGGGCCGCGCCGCCGAACGAGAACGGCGACCGCAGCAGACCGCGCGGGCGCCAGGCGTCGCGGATGCGCATGCGCAGCCCCGGTACGGCGGCGGCCCGCGCCGCGAGCAGGTCGGCCGCGTGGGCGCCCGCGGTCGGGGTGTGCGCCGCGAACACGCCGAGCGCCCCCAGGTGCATCGGGTGTTCGGCGGACTCGATGTTCCAGAACGCAAGGTCGAGGGGTGCGAGCAGGTCGGAAGTCAATGGCTTGCCTCGCGTCGGCGGAAGGGTGGATCAGCAGTCAATCGCTCCCTGACGATTACAGTCAAGTACGATCAGGCTACGCACAGTTAACAGCAGATTAAGTCCCGCCTCTCGTGGAGGCGGCGGACTCATGGTGCATATGGGGTCACTCCACCACAGGGAGCGGCACCGGGCATCCCGTGCGTGTCACCCGGGAGGCGTCATACGCGGCCGTCGCCGGCGACCGCTAGGGGGTGTCTTGTCGATCAGGCCGGATCAGCGAGCGGCGTCCGGCACCGTGCATCGCAAGGCGGAGGAGGGAGTCGATGCGGTGCGGTGGGGGTGCCCCCGCGGGAGCTCGTTCGAGCGTGGGGGAGACCGACGACAACGC
>NZ_JBHWJK010000033.1:0-78410 GCF_042731455.1 Streptomyces sp. NPDC059852
CCCCCTCGGAGGGGGCCGGCGCCTTCGTCATGGTGCCTGGACGCCCGCGATGACCTCGGCCGCCGCGCGGCCGCAGACGCGGGCCGCGCCGTGGGTGGCGATGTGCAGGGCGCCGCGCGGGGCGGCCTGGGGGACGCCCATCTCGACCACGATCGTGTCGGGGCGGGCCGTGAGCAGGTCGTCCAGGGCCGTCGCCATCCAGGGATGGCGGTGCTCGTCGCGCACGACCGCCACCAGACGGCTGCCGCCCGCCGCCGCCAGCGCCTCGCGGCCGGCGTCCTCGCCGGTGTGGCTGCCCGTGCGGGTGCCGGGCAGGAGACGGCCCAGGTCCGCCGCCACGCCCCACGGGGTCTCGTCGCCCACGGCGATGTTGGCGACCGGTGTGAAGGCCGCGACGTACGGCGCCTCGGTGAGCGGGGTGAAGGACGCGGCGCCCGTCAGCCGCAGGGCGCGGCGGGCGGCGACCAGGCCGATGTCGGGGCGGGCCTCGGCCGGGTCCGCGGTGGCGGTGGCCGTCCAGCGGGCCAGCTCGCGGACGCGTTCGGCGGCCTCCGCGAGCCGTGCCTCGGGGAGCTCGCCCGAGCGGACGGCCGTGACGAGGGCGTCGCGCAGCCGCCGTACCGTCTCGTCGTCGGCGAGGCCGCCGCCCACGCAGATCGCGTCGGCGCCGGCCGCGATCGCGAGGACGCTGCCGCGCTCGATGCCGTAGGTGGCGGCGATGGCCTGCATCTCCATGCCGTCGGTGACGATGAGGCCGGTGTAGCCGAGTTCGCCGCGCAGCAGCTCGGACAGGACGGCGCGGGACAGGGTCGCCGGGCGGTCCGGGTCCAGGGCGGGGACCAGGATGTGCGCGCTCATCATCGCCCGGGTGCCGGCCGCGATCGCCGCGCGGAACGGGGCGAGTTCACGCTCCGTCAGCACCGAGGCGCCGGCGTCGATGCGGGGCAGGGCGTGGTGGGAGTCGACGGCGGTGTCGCCGTGGCCGGGGAAGTGCTTGGTGCAGGCCGCGACGCCCGCCGACTGGAGGCCGGTGACATAGGCGGCGGTGTGCCGGGCGGCCAGGGCGGTGCCGGCGCCGAAGGAGCGCACGCCGATCACCGGGTTGGCCGGGTTGGAGTTGATGTCGGCCGACGGGGCCCAGTTGAGGTTGACCCCGCAGGCGGCGAGGCGCCGGCCCAGTTCGGCCGCGACCTGCCGGGTGAGCTCCACGTCGTCGACGGCGCCGAGGGCGTGGTTGCCGGGGAAGCTGGAGCCGGAGCGCACCTCGAGCCGCGTCACGTCACCACCCTCCTCGTCGATCGCCACGAGGACGTCGTCGCGCTCGGCGCGCAGCTGGGCGGTGAGGGCCGCCAACTGCTCGGGCGAGGCGATGTTGCGGCCGAACAGTCCGACGGAGGCGAGGCCCTCCCCGAGCCGGCGCAGCAGCCAGTCCGGGGCGGTGGTGCCGGTGAAGCCCGGCTGGAGGACGGTCAGGGCATCGCGCGTGAGCGTGTCGGTGCCGCTGGCGATTGTCGTCATCGGGTGGCGTTATCCCTTCACGGCGCCGGCCGTCAGGCCGCTGACTGCCCTGCGCTGCAGGAAGACGAAGAGGATCAGGATCGGGATGGCGAAGAGGGAGGACGCGGCCATGGTCGCGCCCCAGTCGTTGCCGAACGCGGTCTGGAAGCTGGACAGCCACAGCGGCAGGGTCTGCGACTCCGCCTCCTTGTTCAGCACCAGGACCAGCGGGAACTCGTTCCACGCGGTGATGAAGCCGAACAGGGACGTGGACATCAGCCCCGGCGCGAGCAGCGGCAGGATGACCTTGAGGAAGGCCTGGGAGCGGGTGCAGCCGTCGACCATCGCCGCCTCCTCCAGTTCCCGGGGCACCGCGGCGACGAAGCCCCGCAGCGTCAGGATGGTGAAGGGCAGGATCATCATCATGTAGAAGACCGTCAGCGGCAGCAGGCTGTTGAGCATCGACGCGTCCCGGACGATCATGTACATCGCGATGATCATGACCTCCCAGGGCGCCATCTGGGCCAGCATGAAGCCGATGACGAACCCGCGCCGCCCCTTGAACCGCATCCGGGCGAGGGCGAACGCGCCGGCCAGCGCGACGACCAGGGCGAAGGCGACCGCGCAGACGGTGACGATCAGCGAGTTGGTGACGTAGGTCCAGAAGTGGTCGACGCCGGTGGCCCGCTTGAAGTGCTCGAAGGTGACGTCGGTCGGGAACCAGACCGGGTCCTCGGAGATGATGTCGCCGGTCGGCTTGAAGGCCGTGGCGAACATCCAGTACACGGGGAAGACGAAGCCGATGAACAGGACGACGGCCGTGACGTTGGGCCACAGGCGGCCGAAGAATGAGCGCTTCACAGCTCGTCCTCCTCTTGCTTGAGCACGATCCTGAGGTAGTACGCGGTCAAGCCGAGCAGGATCAGGATGGTCAGGACGGCGATCGCGGCACCCATGCCGTAGTGCTGGTTGCCGACGCCCTCGATGTAGGCGTAGACGGGCAGGATCTCGGTGAGCCGGTCGGGGCCGCCGCCGTTGATGGTGAAGACCTGCACGAACGCCTTGAAGACCCAGATGACCTCGAGGAAGGTCGTGGCGTACAGGAAGGGCCGCAGGAACGGCATGGTCACCGTGGTGAAGCTCTTCCAGACGCCCGCGCCGTCCAGGGACGCGGCCTCGTACAGCTCGCTGGGGATGGTGGTCGTGGCCGCGTAGAGGTTGATCGCGACGAACGGGATGGACATCCACACGATCAGCAGGGTGACCACGAAGAACGTGGACATCTGGCTGCTGGTCCAGCTGTAGTCGGCCATCGAGTGCCAGCCCAGCTTGTCGAGCACCCAGTTGACGACGCCGAAGCGCTGGGCGAACAGCCACTGGTAGACGGTGCTCGCGGCGACCACGGGCATCGCCCAGGCCAGCACGAGCCCCATCATGAGCGTCAGCCGCATCCGCTTGCCGAGACGGGCGAGCAGCAGGCCGATCAGCGTCCCCGCCACCATGATCAGGACGACGTTGACCGCCGTGAACAGGATCGAGCGCAGGGTGACGCGCCAGAAGTCCTCGCCGGTGAGGACCTGCTTGTAGTTCTCGACGCCGTTCCACTCGGTGACGTGCTGGATGAGCTGCGCCATGTTGAGGTTCTGGAACGACAGCAGCACGTCCTTCAGCAGCGGCCAGCCGAGCAGCAGCACGGTGGCCGCGCAGGCCGGCAGCAGCAGGAGGTAGGGGACGAACGCGCCCGCGCGCTTCCCCGTCGCGGGTCTGCGCCCGCCGGGGCCCGGCGTCGTCTTCGCCACGTCCACCGGACCGGAGGGCGGCCGTTCGGTCTGCACGGTCATGCTCGCGATCTCTCTTCTCGACCTACCGGAACGAGGGTGCGGGGGCGGCCCGACGGCCGGCCCCCGCACCCGGTGCCCTTACTGCTGCTGCGCGAGGCGCTTGTTGAACTCGTCCTCGACCTGCTTGGCGGCGGCGGCCGGGGACTTGCCGTTCAGCACGGCGGTCATGTACGTCTTCACCGGGTTCGGCGCGTTCTCCACGGCGGCCCACTCGGGGATCAGCGGCGTGGTGCCGCCGCCCGCGGCGGCCGGCGCGGCGGCCTCGGCGACCTCGTTGCCCTTCAGGTTGCTCTGCAGCGACTCCTTGTTGGGGATGACGCCGTTGAGCTTGGCGAGCTCGCCCTCGTAGGTGTCGGACAGGGCGATCTTCAGGAACTCCTTGGCCAGCTCCTGCTTCTTGCTGCCCGCGGCGACCGCGAGGTTGGAACCGCCGAGGAAGACGCCCTCGGGCTTGTCGGCCGTGGCACCGGGGATGGTGAAGTAGCCGATCTCCTTCTCGATCTTCGGGTTCGCCTTGGTGGCGATGCCGGCCTCCCAGCCCATGCCGATGAAGGCGCCGACGTTGCCCTTGCCGAAGACCTCGCCCTGCTGCGGGGTGGCCTCGTCCTTGTCCTTGGGGGCCTTGGACAGGGCCTGGAACTTCTTGTAGGTCTCCATCGCGGCGGCGACCTTGGGGTCGGCGAGGTTGGAGACGTACTTGCCGTCCTGCTCCTTCACGAGCTGGACGCCCTCACCGATGGTGAGGCCGACGAAGTGGTACCAGTTCTGGCCGGGCAGGTAGATCGGCTCGGCGTCGGTCTTCTCGCCGATCTGCTTGAGGTCGGCGTAGAACTCGTCGCGGGTCTTGGGCGTGTCCTTGATGCCGGCGTCGGCCCAGATCTTCTTGTTGTAGAGCACGACACGGTTGGCGAAGTACCAGGGCGCCGCGTACTGCTTGCCCTCGAAGATCGAGGACTCGTTGAGGGACGCCGTCCACTCGCCGCCGATCTCGTTCTTGAGGTCCGCCAGGTCGGCGAGGCCGCCGGTCTTGGCGTACGCCGGGGTCTGGGTGTTGCCGATCTCGAAGACGTCCGGCGGGTTCTCCTCGGAGAGCGCGGTGGTCAGCTTCTGCTGGATGCCGTTCCACTGCTGGATCTCGAACTTGACCTTGGCCTTGGTCTTCTTCTCGAAAGCCGCGGCGACGTCCTTCTGCCACTGGTCGGGCGAGGAACCGTCCATCACCCACACCGTGAGCGTCTGGCCCGCGTAGCCGTCCGCCCCGGCCTTGCCGTCGCCGTCGCCGTCGTCGCCCCCGCACGCCGCCAGGGAGATCATCATGCCCGCGACACCGATCGCGGATATCAGCCTGCGCTTCACGCCACCCTCCTCAGGGATGCCACAAACCCCCCTGCCTCCCCGCACTAGCGATGGGCCGGGACCTGGACCAATGGTGTAGACCAGTACCCGGAGCTTGGACCAGACCAGAAAGGGTGTCAAGGGTGGTGGAATACGCTCCGACCAGCCGTTATGCGACCTACATATGCAGGAACCTTTAAGTAAGAAACCCTCGAAAATGCGGCTCACAGCCGCCATCAGTCGCTATACCACTGAATTCTGTGGACTAGACCAAACGACGCGGCGACGGTATACAGAACAGATCACGGAGCGTACGGGGACAGGCCCCACACGCGCGTGCCACGATGTGAGCCGCAGCCGGAGCCGGGAAGGCGGAGCATGAGCACCGACGTCAGCAGTGCGGAGAACGAGAGCGGCGTCCCCGTCCGTACCGCCCGCGTGCCCAAGTACTACCGCCTGAAGAAGCACCTCCTCGACATGACGGAGACCCAGGCGCCCGGCACCCCGGTGCCGCCCGAGCGCACGCTCGCCGCCGAGTTCGACACCTCGCGCACGACCGTGCGCCAGGCCCTGCAGGAACTCGTCGTCGAGGGCCGGCTGGAGCGCATCCAGGGCAAGGGCACGTTCGTCGCCAAGCCGAAGGTGTCGCAGGCGCTGCAACTCACCTCGTACACCGAGGACATGCGCGCCCAGGGTCTGGAGCCGACCTCCCAGCTGCTGGACATCGGGTACATCACCGCCGACGACCGCCTGGCCGGCCTGCTCGACATCACGGCCGGCGGCCGGGTGCTGCGCATCGAGCGGCTGCGCATGGCGAACGGCGAGCCGATGGCCATCGAGACCACGCACCTGTCGGCCAAGCGCTTCCCCGCCCTGCGCCGGTCGCTGGTCAAGTACACCTCGCTCTACACCGCGCTCGCCGAGGTCTACGACGTCCACCTCGCCGAGGCCGAGGAGACCATCGAGACCTCCCTGGCCACCCCCCGCGAGGCCGGCCTGCTCGGCACCGACGTGGGCCTGCCGATGCTCATGCTGTCCCGGCACTCCCTGGACCGTGCCGGCCAGCCGGTGGAGTGGGTGCGCTCGGTCTACCGCGGCGACCGGTACAAGTTCGTCGCGCGACTGAAGCGGCCGCAGGACTGAGACGACAACACCGCTGCTCAACGGCCCTGTGCCACGCACACGATTCCTCCACATCCGAACCGTGGCCAAGGCCTTCCGCTGCGGTCGCGCCGTCACCTAGATTGCCCGGGCATTTCACAGGCGATCAACAAGGGGACGGAGCCGTCAGATGTCAGATGCCCCAGAAGTGAGCAGAGGCGTGGTGACGCCGACCCGGGTGGTCATCGGTCTCTGCCTGGCCGCGCCCTTCGTGGCGATGCTGTGGGTGGGTTCGTACGCCAAGACCGACCCGCAGTTCATCGGCATCCCCTTCTTCTACTGGTACCAGATGCTGTGGGTGCTGCTCTCGACGCTGCTGACGATGACGGCGTACAAGCTGTGGCAGCGTGACCAGCGCGCCCGCGCCCCGCGGAAGGGCGGTGCGGCGGAATGAACGACGGCGTGAACGGCGTCGCGCTCGGCGTCTTCATCTTCTTCTTCCTGGCCGTCACGGTCATGGGCTTCCTGGCCGCGCGCTGGCGCAAGGCCGACAACGAGCACAGCCTCGACGAATGGGGCCTGGGCGGCCGGTCGTTCGGCACCTGGGTGACCTGGTTCCTGCTCGGCGGCGACCTGTACACCGCGTACACCTTCGTCGCGGTCCCGGCGGCGATCTACGCGGCCGGCGCGGCGGGCTTCTTCGCGGTGCCGTACACCATCCTGGTCTACCCGCTGATCTTCACGTTCCTGCCGCGGCTGTGGTCGGTCTCGCACAAGCACGGCTATGTGACGACCTCGGACTTCGTGCGCGGACGGTTCGGCTCCAAGAGCCTGTCGCTGGCCGTGGCGGTCACCGGCATCCTGGCGACGATGCCCTACATCGCGCTCCAGCTGGTCGGCATCCAGGCCGTCCTGGACGTGATGGGCGTCGGCGGCGGGGAGAGCACCAACTGGTTCGTCAAGGACCTGCCGCTGCTCATCGCCTTCGGCGTGCTGGCCGCGTACACCTACTCGTCGGGACTGCGCGCCCCCGCGCTGATCGCCTTCGTGAAGGACACGCTGATCTACATCGTCATCGCGGTGGCGATCATCTACATCCCGATCAAGCTCGGCGGCTTCGACGAGATCTTCGCCAAGGCCGGCGACGCCTTCGCGGAGCCGAACCCGGCCACGGGCGCCCCGCGCGGGGCGCTCACCCCGCCCGACGCCACCCAGTGGACGTACGCCACGCTGGCGCTGGGCTCCGCGCTCGCGCTGTTCATGTACCCGCACTCGATCACCGCGACGCTGTCCTCGCGCAGCCGTGAGGTGATCCGGCGCAACACCACGATCCTGCCGCTGTACTCCCTGATGCTGGGCCTGCTGGCCCTGCTGGGCTTCATGGCGATCGCGGCCGGGATCAAGGTGCAGAACGGGCAGCTGGCGATCCCGCAGCTGTTCGAGACCATGTTCCCGGCCTGGTTCGCGGGTGTGGCCTTCGCGGCGATCGGCATCGGCGCGCTGGTGCCGGCGGCGATCATGTCCATCGCGGCGGCGAACCTGTTCACCCGCAACATCTACAAGGACTTCATCAAGCCCGACGCGACACCCAAGCAGGAAACCGCGGTCTCCAAGATCGTGTCGCTGCTGGTGAAGGTGGGCGCCCTGGTCTTCGTCCTCACCATGGACAAGACGGTCGCCATCAACTTCCAGCTGCTGGGCGGCATCTGGATCCTCCAGACCTTCCCGGCCCTGGTCGGCGGCCTGTTCACCCGCTGGTTCCACCGCTGGGCCCTGCTGGCCGGCTGGGCGGTCGGCATGGTCTACGGCACGCTCGCCGCGTACGGGGTGGCGACCCCGGCGCAGAAGCACTTCGGCGGCTCCTCCAAGGAGATCCCGGGCATCGGCGAGATCGGCTACATCGGCCTGACCGCGTTCGTGCTCAACGTGCTGGTCACCGTCGTCCTGACGTTCGTCCTGAGGGCCGCGAAGGCCCCCGACGGCGTCGACGAGACGAAGCCGGAGGACTACACGGCGGACGCGGGCGACCCCGGCGTCCAGGTGGAGCTGCCGCCGGCCACGGCGGGCACCTCCCACTGAACCAGCGGGAAGCGGCGGGCCGTCGGAGAAATCCGGCGGCCCGCCGCCCTGTGCCTACGGCAGACTCGGCGGCATGGACATCGTGATCCGGCCGGCGGACCCCGGCGAGTACGGCCTTCTGGGCGAGATCACCGCACGGGCCTACCTCCAGGACGGCCTCCTCGACTTCGGCGAGGACGACGCCTATCTCGGCGAGCTGAAGGACGTGGCCAAGCGCGCGGCGGCCGCCCAGGTGCTCGTGGCCGTCGAGCACGGCCGCGTCCTCGGCGGTGTGACCTTCGTCCCCGACGGCGGCCCGATGGCCGATCTGGCGGGCCCCGGCGAGGCGGAGATCCGTATGCTCGCCGTCGACCACGCGGCCCGGGGCCGTGGCGCCGGCGAGGCGCTCGTGCGCGCCTGCGTGGAGCGCGCCCGGGCCACGGCGGGCTGTGTGCGCGTGATCCTCTCCTCCCAGCGCGCCATGCACGGCGCCCATCGCCTCTACGAGCGCCTGGGCTTCGTCCGCACACCGGAACGGGACTGGAACCCGCTGCCGGAGCTGACCGACCTCACGCTCATCACCTATGAGTTGACGCTCTGACACCAGTACGCCACAACATCTAGGGGTGGCGCGGCAGGCGAGCACAAGATGTATGCTCATGCTCGCTGTCGCCGCAGGGGAATCCGGTGCGAATCCGGAACTGTCCCGCAACGGTGTACTTGTGCATGTCTCATGCGCTTCGTCAGTCCGAGGACCTGCCGACAGTGCGTCCCGGCCACCCGGCCGGTGCGCTCCGACGTCCGGGCCTCGTGGAATGGGCCGGTGGACGCGACGCCCCGTGCGCTCGTGAGCTGCCCCCTGCCCTCCGCAAGGCCCTGTGCCGAGCGAGGGAGAGCCTCACGTGACGATCGCGCCAGCCGAACCGGCCTCAGCGGCGGCCGAACCGGGCAACGACGGTCCCGGTGCCGCGCTGCTGCGGACCCTGACCGAGCTGACCGCCGACCTCCCCGACGCCGACCCCGGCCGGGTCGCCGCCGCCGCGCTGCGCGGCCGGTCCGCCCGGGCCGACGAGACCGAGCTGCGCGAGCTCGCCACCGATGCGGCGGCCGGGCTCATCTCCGAGGACCCCGCGTACAGCCGGCTGGCCGCGCGGCTGCTCACCCTCTCCATCGCCGCCGAGGCGGCCTCGCAGGGCGTCACGACCTTCACCGAGTCTGTCGCGACCGGCCACCGCGAGGGCCTCGTCGCCGACCGGACCGCCGCGTTCGCCCGGACGCACGCCACCCGGCTCGACGCGCTCGTCGACCCCGCCGCCGACGACCGGTTCGGCTACTTCGGGCTGCGCACCCTGCACAGCCGCTATCTGCTGCGGCACCCGCTCACCCGCAAGGTGATCGAGACGCCCCAGCACTTCCTGCTGCGCGTCGCCGCCGGTCTCGCCGCGGACGACACCGCCGGGGCGGTGGACGAGGTCGCCGCGCTCTACCGGCTGATGAGCCGCCTGGAGTACCTGCCGTCCTCCCCCACGCTCTTCAACTCCGGTACCCGGCACCCCCAGATGTCGTCCTGCTACCTCCTGGACTCCCCCAAGGACGAGCTGGACTCGATCTACGACCGCTACCACCAGGTCGCGCGCCTCTCCAAGCACGCGGGCGGCATCGGTCTGTCGTACTCCCGCGTCCGCGCCCGGGGTTCGCTGATCCGGGGCACCAACGGGCACTCCAACGGCATCGTGCCGTTCCTGAAGACGCTGGACGCCTCGGTCGCCGCCGTGAACCAGGGCGGCCGGCGCAAGGGCGCCGCCGCGGTCTACCTGGAGACCTGGCACTCCGACATCGAGGAGTTCCTGGAGCTGCGGGACAACACCGGTGAGGACGCCCGCCGTACGCACAACCTGAACCTCGCGCACTGGGTGCCGGACGAGTTCATGCGCCGGGTGGAGGCCGACGGGTCCTGGAGCCTGTTCTCCCCCGCCGACGTGCCCGAACTGGTCGACCTGTGGGGCGAGGAGTTCGACGCCGCGTACCGCGAGGCGGAGCGCGCGGGGCTGGCCCGCAAGACCCTCCCGGCCCGGGAGCTGTACGGCCGCATGATGCGCACCCTCGCGCAGACCGGCAACGGCTGGATGACCTTCAAGGACGCCGCCAACCGCACCGCCAACCAGACCGCCCTGCCCGGCCACGTCGTGCACTCCTCCAACCTGTGCACCGAGATCCTGGAGGTCACGGACGACGGGGAGACGGCGGTCTGCAACCTGGGCTCGGTCAACCTCGGCGCCTTCGTGCGGGACGGGGACATCGACTGGGAGCGCCTGGACGAGACGGTCCACACGGCCGTCACGTTCCTCGACCGGGTCGTGGACATCAACTACTACCCGACCGAGCAGGCCGGCCGCTCCAACGCCCGGTGGCGTCCGGTGGGCCTGGGCGCGATGGGCCTCCAGGACGTCTTCTTCCAGCTGCGGCTGCCCTTCGACTCCGCCGAGGCCAAAGCGCTGTCCACCCGGATCGCCGAGCGGATCATGCTCGCCGCGTACGAGGCGTCCGCCGGCCTCGCCGAGCGCGAGGGCCCGCTGCCGGCCTGGGAGAAGACGCGGACCGCGCGGGGCGTGCTGCACCCCGACCACTACGACGTCGAGCTCGCCTGGCCCGAGCGCTGGGCCGCGCTGCGCGAGCGGATCGCCGGGACCGGGCTGCGCAACTCCCTGCTGCTGGCGATCGCGCCCACCGCCACGATCGCGTCGATCGCCGGTGTCTACGAGTGCATCGAGCCACAGGTCTCCAACCTGTTCAAGCGCGAGACCCTGTCCGGAGAGTTCCTGCAGGTCAACTCCTATCTGGTCGAGGAGCTGAAGCGGCTCGGCGTGTGGGACGCCCGCACCCGCGAGGCGCTGCGCGAGGCCAACGGCTCGGTGCAGGACTTCGCCTGGATCCCGGCGGACGTACGGGCGCTCTACCGCACGGCCTGGGAGATCCCGCAGCGCGGCCTGATCGACATGGCGGCGGCACGCACCCCGTTCCTCGACCAGTCGCAGTCCCTGAACCTGTTCCTGGAGACGCCGACCATCGGCAAGCTCTCCTCGATGTACGCGTACGCCTGGAAGCAGGGACTGAAGACGACGTACTACCTGCGCTCACGCCCGGCGACGAGGATCGCCCGCGCGGCCCGCGCCACCGTCCCCGTCCAGCAGGTCACCGACCCCGACGCGGTCGCCTGCTCCCTTGAGAACCCCGAGTCCTGCGAGGCCTGCCAGTGATGACCCGTACCCAGAACCTTCTCGACCCCGGCTTCGAGCTGACCCTGCGCCCCATGCGCTACCCGGACTTCTACGAGCGCTACCGGGACGCCATCAAGAACACCTGGACCGTGGAGGAGGTCGACCTCCACTCGGACGTGGCCGACCTGGCGAAGCTGACCCCGGCCGAACAGCACCTGATCGGGCGGCTGGTGGCGTTCTTCGCGACCGGTGACTCGATCGTCGCGAACAACCTGGTGCTGACGCTGTACAAGCACATCAACTCCCCCGAGGCGCGGCTGTACCTCTCGCGCCAGCTGTTCGAGGAGGCCGTGCACGTCCAGTTCTATCTGACGCTGCTCGACACCTACCTCCCCGATCCGGAGGACCGGGCGGCGGCGTTCGCGGCGGTGGAGAACATCCCGTCGATCCGTGAGAAGGCCGGCTTCTGCTTCAAGTGGATCAACGAGGTGGAGAAGCTGGACCGCCTGGAGTCACAGGCCGACCGCCGGCGGTTCCTGCTCAACCTGATCTGCTTCGCGGCCTGCATCGAGGGTCTGTTCTTCTACGGCGCCTTCGCCTACGTCTACTGGTTCCGCAGCCGGGGCCTGCTGCACGGCCTCGCGACCGGCACCAACTGGGTGTTCCGGGACGAGACCATGCACATGTCGTTCGCGTTCGACGTGGTCGACACCGTCCGCAAGGAGGAGCCGGAGCTATTCGACGACCGGCTCGGGGAGCAGGTCACCGACATGCTCAGGGAGGCCGTCGAGGCCGAGCTGCAGTTCGCGCGCGACCTGTGCGGGGACGGCCTCCCGGGCATGAACACCGACTCGATGCGGCAGTACCTGGAGTGTGTCGCCGACCAGCGGCTGACCCGCCTCGGCTTCGCTCCGGTGTACGGCTCCGAGAACCCCTTCTCCTTCATGGAGCTGCAGGGGGTTCAGGAGTTGACCAACTTCTTCGAGCGGCGTCCCTCGGCGTACCAGGTGGCGGTGGAGGGCACCGTCGACCTGGACGAGGACTTCTGAGTCCGGACCGCGTCGCGCTCCTGGGCCTCCCTGATCTGACGGTCGATGCGGCGGTCGTGCACGATCCCGATCACCGACGGGAGGACCAGGAGGACGAACATCCCGAGCACGACGGCCATGGCGAGCAGTGTCTGTGTCTGTTCCGTAGTCATGACACCACTGTCGCGCCGGACACTCCTGTCGAACAGTGGCAGGACTGCCGCGCACCCTCGATTTACTGCCATCCGCGCGGCACAATGGCAGCATGCTGAAGAACGTGGCGGCCGTCCTGCTGGACGGCGTACACCCCTTCGAACTCGGCGTGGTCTGCGAGGTGTTCGGCATCGACCGCAGCGACGAGGGCCTGCCCACGTACGACTTCGCGGTCGCCTCGGCCGAGGGGCCGACGCTGGGCACCCACACCGGTGGGCTGACCCTCTCCACACCGTACGGACTGGAGCGGCTGGAGGAGGCGGACCTGATCGCGGTGCCCGCGGGCGACGACTACGTCACCCGTGACTTCCCGCCCGAGCTGCTGGACGCCCTGGTCAGAGCGGTCGACCGGGGCGCCCGGGTGCTCAGCGTCTGCTCCGGCGTCTTCCTGCTGGGGGCGGCGGGGCTGCTCGACGGGCGGCGGTGCAGCGTGCACTGGCGGCACGCCGAGGAGCTGGCCCGGCGGCACCCCCGCACGACGGTCGAGCCCGACGTGCTGTACGTCGACGAGGGGCCGGTGATCACCAGCGCCGGCACCGCCGCCGGGATCGACGCCTGTCTGCACCTGGTGCGGCAGGAACAGGGCACGGAGATCGCCAACAAGATCGCCCGGCGCATGGTCGTGCCGCCGCACCGGGACGGCGGCCAGGCCCAGTACATCGAGCGGCCGCTGCCCGTCTCCTCGTGCGACACGGTCGGCGAGGTGCTGGCCTGGATGGAACGGCACCTCGACGAGGACGTCACCGTGGAGCAGCTCGCCGAACGCGCGCTGATGTCCCCACGGACCTTCGCCCGCCGCTTCCAGCAGGAGACCGGCACCACCCCCTACCGCTGGATCCTGCGGCAACGGGTCCTGCTGGCCCAGCAGTTGCTGGAGGCGACGGACGAGACGGTGGACGCGATCGCCGGCCGGACCGGGTTCGGCACGGCGGCAGCGCTGCGCCACCAGTTCGTACGGGCCCTCGGGACGACCCCCCAGGCGTACCGGCGGACGTTCCAGGGCCCCGAGGCCGCCTAGCCGCGGGGCATCGTCCGCAGCCTGAGGTCGTGCGGGTGGAGGGTGATGCCGACCCGGGTGCCGTCCTTGGAGCCGGGGGCCTGCTCGAAGCGGTACGACGTCGCCAGGGCCGCCGTGACGAGGGTCAGCAGCGCCATCGAGAAGTGGTCGCTCGGGCACTTGCGGTTGCCGACGCCGAACGGGGCCATGGCGTGCTTCGGCACCTCCTTCGCCCGCTCCGGGAGCCAGCGGTCCGGGTCGAACCGGAGGTGGTCGGCGTACGACCGCGGATCGCGCTGGACCGCGTACGGGCTGTAGACGATGTCGGACCCGGCCGGAATGCGATAGCCACCGAGTTCCGTGTCCGTGACCGCGCGCCGGGTGAGAATCCAGATCGCGGGCCGCAGCCGCATTGCCTCCACGACGACATTGTTGGTGTGCCGCAGGCCGCGGACGTCCTCGAATGCCACCGGCCGTCCCTTGGTCATGGATTCAACTTCCGCCCGCACCTTGTCGGCGTGTTCCGGGTGCTCGGCGAGGACGTGGAGCAGCCACATGATCGTGGATCCCACGGTTTCGGCGCCCGCGGTGAGAATGGCCACGACCTGATCGTGGATCTCCTGCTCCCCAATCGGGTCGCCATTCCCGTCCGTGGCCTCCAGCAATGCCGTCAGCAAATCGTTCGGCTTTTGACCGGATGCCCGGCGTTCGGCGACGATCTCGTCGACGATGAGATGGAAGTCGGCCAGGGCGCCGTTGAATCGGCGGTTGGCCGGAAGGGGCAGCCTGTAAAGCGGCCCGAGCGGGATCACCATCCGCCGGTACATGCCCCGGAAGAGCGTGTCGAGCGCCGCGGACAGCCGTTCGGCGCGCTCGTCCATGTACGCCCCGCGCAGCAGGCAGCGGGCGGCGACGCGCACGGCGATCCGGAACGCCTCGGTGGTGCAGTCGATGATCTCGCCGGCCGTCCAGCGCCCGGTGAGCGCGTGGGCCTCCTCCTCCATGACCGGCGCGTAGCCGGGGATGGCGTCGAGCCGGAAGGCGGGTTGCATGGTGCGGCGCTGACGGCGGTGGCGGGGGCCGTTCGCGGTGGCCACGCCCTCCTTGCCGAGCAGGTCCTCCAGCGACTCCCACAGCGGCCCGGCGATCTCGAAGTCGGTGCTCAGCGCCAGCGCGCCGGTCAGCTCGGGGGTGGTGACGGCGTACAGCGTCTTCGGGCCGAGCTTGATCCGGACGACGTCGCCGTGGTCCCGCAGCCCGGACATGAAGGCGAGCGGGTCGCGGACCATCCGCCAGGCGTGGCGCAGCACGGGGATCCCGCCGCCGGCGAGGGGCGGCTCCCGCAGTTCGGAGGAGGGACGGGAGTCTGTCGTGGGCTGCGTGGACTCGACGGTCATTTCTCACCTGCCGCTTCGTTGCTGACGTACGGGGGCGTGGACCGGTCGTCCCAGCTGTCGACCTTGTACCGGCCGGACTCGTGGTGGAACCAGTAGACGGAGCTGAACCAGTTGCGCATGTCGCCGACGCAGGTGCGCACGGCGGCACCGAGTTCCTTTCCGTGCCGGGTGCCGTCGGAGAGGGAGTCGGCGAATTCCAGGGCCTCGCGTTCGGCGACGAGGAATTCGGAGACACAGGTGTCGACGCGTCGCCGCATTTCCGCGACCGCCTCCTCCAGGGTCAGCCGTTCATGGGTGACGAGACTGATGCCGAGATTGTGGACCTCGTCGCCCGCTATTTCCTTCGGCAGCGAGCAGAGGTCGTTGTACCAGGCGGCGAAATCCTGACTCAGTAATGCGGCCCGCGCATAGGCGGGATGTTTCCGTACCGGGTCCGGGAGTTCCAGCTGAGCGCTCGGCTCCAGCAGATCGGTCCAGATCCGGTGGGCGAAGGTGAGACGGCGCAGCGCGAGGTATTCCTCGACGGTGGGAATGCGGCCCTCGGTGCGGTTCGCGAATTCCCGGTCGTACGCCTCGATCACCGCGTGGAAGTGGCGGGCGAAGCGGGTGTTCCAGGTGGGGGACAGGAACGAGTAGAGCCGCACCAGGCTGTCGGCGAGGCCCGCGACCAGCGGATCGGCGTGCCGGAGGTGGCTCTCGGGCGCGTCGAGGGCGGCGTGCAGCCGCATCCGCAGGCGCCGCCAGTCGGCCGGGCGGCGGTGGACGATGTCCCGGTCGTGCCGGTCGTCCCAGACGAAGAACCACGCGCTGTAGTCGGCTATCGCCTGCAGGACGTCCTCGGGGGCCTCGGTGTAGTACCCCGCCATGAGGTCCGTGTAGCACAGGCCGTCGGCATGCTCTTCGACCTTGTCGGCCGGCATGAGCCGCTTTTCCAGGAGCCAGGTGCGGGTCTTCTCCTGGAGCCGGGGCCAATAGGGATGGAGTTGCCTGGGAAACGCTTCCTCGATCACCGGAAGGGAGAGCGATGGCGGAACCTGTACCGCCGTCGGTGTCGATGTGGTGCCGCGTGAGAAAGCATGCACGAACAAACCCCTCTCAGGCCGCCAGTCGGTCACGCCCCCCACTGCGCCGGGCGTGCACCGTCGTGTATCCCCGCTCTTCCATTCAGCACCACAACTGACCGTTCTGGGAACGGATTTGCATCATTCACTACCCCTACAGGACCGCCGTCCCGCTGTCACCGGGAGAACGCGGTCGAACAGGTGACGGGCATACGAACGGCGCCCGCCCAAGACAGAGGTCACGGGGGGGCGCCGTACGGAAGGTGCCTGTGGGGCGTGCGGGGGTGTCAGTCGTTGGCGACGACCGGGTAGCGCGGCTCGTTCTCGGCCATCTGCCGCAGCGCGTCCTTGCGCTCCCGCTTGGAGAGGCGGTCGATGTAGAGGTAGCCGTACAGATGGTCCGTCTCGTGCTGGAGGCAGCGGGCGAAGTAGCCGGTGCCGCGCACCCGGATCGGGTTGCCCTTCTCGTCCTGGCCGGTCACCTCGGCGTAGTCGGGGCGGGCGAGCGGGGCGTACGCGGTCGGCACGGACAGGCAGCCCTCGTTGCTGTCGTCCAGGCGGCGCCGGTCCGCGGGCAGCTCCACGAGCTTGGGGTTGCAGACGACACCGACATGCCGCACGCCCTCGTCGTCGGGGCAGTCGTAGACGAAGACCTTCAGGTCGACGCCGATCTGGTTGGCGGCCAGGCCGACGCCCTCGGCGGTCCGCTGCGAGGCGAACATGTCGTCGACCAGCTTCTGCAGCTCGTCGTCGAACTCGGTGACGTCCTTGCACTCCTTGTGCAGGACCGGGTTGCCGACGACCGTGATGGGCCGGGAGGTGCCGCGCTCGCGGTACGCCTGCTCGCGCTCCTCGCAGTCCTCCGAGTCGATGACGAAGCCCTCGTCGTCGACGGGGAGCACGCCCGCGTGCTGCTGTTCGGTGTCCTGCTGGGCCATGACAGACGTAAGCCTTTCCTGCACAAACCGGGGATCGGACGGACGGTGATGCTGATACAGGGTACGGCGAATGCTCAGCAGACCTCTTCGAGATCACGCCAGTCACGGCTGTCCGGGCTGTCCGCGACCCAGCCGTCGAGCAGCCCCCGGACCAGCGCGGCCGGCGCGGCGACCCCGCACTCGCGCTCCGGCACCCACAGCTGCCCGTCGGTGCGGTGCCCGAGCGGACCGGGGTGGCCCGGCTCACTGTGGTCGTGCGGGTCCAGATGCTCCCCGTCGCCCTCGTCGGACGGCATCCGCGACTCGGAGCACATCCGGCACAGCAGTCGGACGGACGACGACCAGTCCTCCGCGGCGAACCCGGCGTCGGCGGCGAGCTGCTCCAGGGCGTCCCGGTCGGCCTCGGTGGCCGCCTCGAGGAGCACCACCCAGGTCGGCACCGGAGAGGGCGCCCACAGCTCGATCTCGTCGAAGACCGGGAAGGAGTGACCGGACGACGTGGTGCGCTCCCCGTGGGGGACGCCGTCGTGCAGCACGACCTCGCCCCAGCGGCGCCCGGACGACGGCAGCGGGATCGACAGCACCTCGATCCGGGCGGGGTCCAGCCGCCGCCCCCACACGACCTCGGCCTCACCTTCCGGGGAGAGCCGTACGGCCGCGCTGCCCAGGTCCATCCCGGCCGGCTCACCGGACTCGGTGGCCCCGCCGGGCACCCGCAGGCCGTACGCCTGCCAGGCGCGCCGGGCCAGCGGCCAGTCCTGGAGGGCGGTGGCGGCGATGCCGACGTTCCACCAGTCGGGGGCGCCGGTCTCCCGGTCGAGCAGGGCGACGGCCCGCAGGCCTGCGGCGCGGGCCTGCTCCCAGTCGTGCCGGAACTTGTGCAGCAGGGCGAGGTTGAACCAGGACTCGGACAGCCACGGCTCCAGATCGGCGGCCCGCGTCAGCAGCGCGCCGGCGTCCTCGTACCGGCCGTCGCCGATGAGAGTGAACGCCCGGTCGGTGGCCTGCCGCCAGGAGGCGGAGGGCCGGTGCCGTCCCTTGCCGAAGATCCTCACGATTCCCGCCTGCCAGTTCCGTGGAGTGGGCTGGCTAGTGCTGCCCCCGGACACCCTTTCCTTCGCATCCAACCACGTACGGCTGGAAGGGCGCTCATTACCCATGGGTTACCCAGCCACGGGCATGCTCAGACCGTCCCTGGACAGGACCCGCGCCAGCGATCCGACGACCTCGGGGGCGTACTCCCCCGCCGTCCCCAGGCGCAGCTCCTCCAGGGCTTTCAGTGCACCGCCGGGCCCGGCGTCGCGGGCCTTCTCCTCGTAGGCGTTCACCGCGCGCACGATCCGGGCGGCGACCGGCTGCTCGGCGCAGGGGTCCGCCAGGCGCTCCACGACCAGGGCCACCTGGGGGCTCACCCCGGTCTGCCGGACGACGGCCCCGCCGAGCAGCGCGATCCGCCGCTGCTCCTCGGCGGGCAGCCGGGCCGTGGCCCCGGCCGGCACCGGGTCGACGAGGCTGAGCTGTCCGATGTCGTGCATGAGCGCCGCGTACTCCAGGATCGTGAGCTCCGCCTCGGACAGCCCGAGGTCCCGGCCGACCTCCCGGCTGAGGGCGGCCACCCGGCGGGCGTGCCCGGCCGGGGTGTAGCCGGCGATCTCGGTGGCCCGGGCGAGGGAGGCGATGGTCTGCCGGTAGGTGGTCCGCACGGCGGCGTATCTGCGGAACGACATCTGGGTGAGCAGCAGCGGCACGGAGAAGACCGGCAGCGCCCACAGCCCGACCACGGCGACCGCGAGCGCCATGACCGCGCCCGTCGCGCAGACCGCCGAGCCGATGCCGAGGGTGGCCCGCAGTTCGTCCCGGAGCAGCGGGCCGAACGGCCAGCCGGTGCGGGAGTGCGCGAGGGCCGCGGCGAGCAGGGCGTCGCACAGGAAGGTGAGGGTGAGGACCGCCGCGAGGAGCAGGGCGTAGGAGGTGCCCCGGCCGTGGAAGGCGCCCTGGTTGTAGAGGGGGTGCAGACAGACGGCGGCGAAGCCGGTGGTGAGCACGCGCCGCGCGAGGTGGTCCCGCACGGGCCGGCCCTGTGCGATGTGCGGCACGCTGCCGAGCAGCGAGGCGGCGAGCACGACGCCGACCACCTGGGTCACCCCGTGGTGGGTGGCCTCCCCGCCGGCCTCCCCGAGCAGCGCGTACGACAGGGCGGCCGCGGCGCCGAGGGGGGCGGTCTCCCGGCCCTCGGCGCCGGGCCTGCGGGTCAGTTCGCCCAGGACGACGAGGGCGCCGAAGGCGAGCGCGGTGCCGCGTTCGTCGAGGCCGTCGCGCAGGCAGTCGAGCAGGGAGAGGCCGGCGAGGAGGGCGGCGCCGGTGTGGACGCACCCGAGCAGGAGCGGGGGCCGCGGGGCGGTCATCGGTGGGCCCCGGGGGCGCTGGAGACGGGCGGGCGGGGCGGGGGCGCGCCGGTCTCGTCGGCGGTCACGGCGGGGTGCCAGCCGAAGCGGCGGACGGCCCGGACGAGCGCGGTGACCATCCGGGGGTCGAACTGCGAGCCGGCGCACCGCTCCAGCTCGCGCAGCGCGACGGGGACGGGCCGGGCCCGGGAGTAGGACCGCGTGGACGTCATCGCGTCGAAGGCGTCCGCCACGGCCACCACCCGGGCGGGCTCCGGGATCTGGCTTCCCCTCAGCCCGTAGGGGTAGCCGCTGCCGTCGAGGCGTTCGTGGTGGTGCAGGACGGCGGCCCGGGCCTCGCCGAGGAAGGAGATGCCGCGGACCATCTCGTGCCCGTACTCGGGGTGCAGCTCGATGATCCGGCGTTCCTCGGGGGTGAGCGGGCCGTCCTTGCGGAGCAGCCGGGTGGGCACCCCGAGTTTGCCGACGTCGTGCAGGATGCCGGCGAAGCGCAGCACCTCCACCCGCTCGTCCTCCAGGCCCAGTTCGCGCGCGATCATCATGGAGGCGTGCCCGACGCGCTCGCTGTGGCCCCGCGTGTAGCCGTCCTTGATGTCGACGGCCTGGACGAGGGCGCGGATGGTGGCCTGGTGGGCCGCGTGCTCCCGGTGGTACTGGGCGAACACCCACCACGACACGCACATGGGGAGCAGCACGAGCAGCGCCGCGACCGGGCCGTACGGGCTCTGCCACAGGACGGCCATCATGAGCCCGGCGAGTCCGTGCACGGCGATGGGCGCGAGGGAGCGCGGGAAGAGGCCGCGCCAGGCGCGGCGGGCGGGGACGCGCTCGGCGAGCGCGAGGATGCCGCCGTCGAGCAGGGTGAGGACCAGGCAGAAGGCGACGACGGCGGCCCCGGCGGCGGCGAGCGCGCCGGGGAACTCGGCGGCGGTCACGGCGCCCGGCTCGCCCAGTGCCGCATGGACCTCGGCGGCCGCGCGCACGGCGAGCACGAGCTGGGAGGCCCGCCACAGGCGGCGCATTCCGCGCGGCCGGCGCCCGACGGGCCCGAGCAGCGCGCCCGGCACCGCGACGAGGGCGGCGGCGGGCGGCGGCAGCAGGAACGCCCCGGCCAGCAGCACGGGGTAGAAGGTGCCCGGCAGACGTCCGCGGGCGGCGACGCGTCCCCCGCCCGCGTACAGCGCGGCGAGGAGGGCCACCGCCCACCAGGGCGGACTTGCGAAGGGCACGGGCAGCAGGCAGAGCGCCGCCGCGAGGGCGGCACAGGCGACGTACACGCGCGCCCGTGCCGGCAAGGTCTCCATGCCCGGCCCCTCCCCCAACCGTCACCTGCTCAGCTCACGCGGAGCCTAGGTGGGCCGGGGGGCGGGTGCGGGCGTGTCGCCCGCCATTCGCACGTTCGGGTGACGCGGCGGTCAGGTCTCCTGCGGCGCGGCGGCGACGTCGTGCTCGGGCACGGACTGACCTGAGCGGATCAGGTCGAGCCGGCCCAGCACCTTCGCGCGCAGGTCCGTGGGGACGTCGTCGTGGCCGCAGCAGCGCTTGACGAGCTTCTTCACCGCTTCTTCGAGCCCGTACTTCTCCAGGCACGGCGAGCACTCCTGGAAGTGCTGCTTGAACTTGTCGCGGTCGACGTCCGGCATCTCGCTGTCGAGGAACTCGTAGAGGTGGTCGAGTACCTCGGAGCAGTCCGTCTCGTGCGGCTCTCCGCAGCTCATGAGCCCGAGCCTTTCGCTTCGTCCGACTCTCCGGCGCCGGCCGGGACCAGCCCGCGCTCGCGGGCGTAGTCCTCGAGCATGCCGCGCAGTTGACGGCGGCCCCGGTGCAGCCGGGACATCACCGTACCGATGGGTGTCCCCATGATGTCCGCGATCTCCTTGTACGCAAAGCCCTCTACGTCGGCCAGATACACGGCGATGCGGAATTCCTCGGGGATCGCCTGCAGTGCTTCCTTCACGTCCGAGTCCGGCAGGTGGTCGAGCGCCTGCGACTCCGCGGAGCGCAGACCCGTCGACATGTGCGACTCGGCGCGCGCCAGCTGCCAGTCCTCGATCTCCTCGGCCGCGGAGCGCTGGGGTTCGCGCTGCTTCTTGCGGTACGAGTTGATGAAGGTGTTGGTGAGGATCCGGTACAGCCAGGCCTTCAGGTTGGTGCCCTCGCGGAACTGGTGGAAGGACGCGTACGCCTTGGCGTAGGTCTCCTGCACCAGGTCCTCGGCATCGGCCGGGTTGCGCGTCATGCGCAGGGCGGCCGAGTACATCTGGTCGAGGAATTCCAGCGCGTCCCGTTCGAAGCGCGCGGTGCGCTCCGCGGTCGTCTCCGGGGACGTGCCCACGCCCGTGCCCAGGCCCTCGGGCTGCTCCGCCTGGCCGTTGTCGGTCCCTGCGTCGGTACCGGGAACCGGACCCACCTCCTCAAGATTGCGGGCAGGGCCGAATCCGGCCGTGCCTGAATCGGAGGATAGACGACCTGCCGTGCCTGCCGCCCCTCGAATGGGAGCGGTCTTGGCCGCGTGCAGCACCGTCCAGTCCAGGTCGGCACGGCTGCTGCGACTCGGGCAGAAGGTCGAACCCATGCGGTGGACTTCCTCTCCTACGACGTCGGTGCCGGTGCTCAGCACCGCATGTCCGCCACAACAGAGGCCGGGCCCGCATCATTCCCGAACCTTTACCCCAGTGACCCGGCCCACCCCGCCACGGCGTCCGTGACGAGGGCCACGGCCCCGTCCTGCCCGAGGGGCGCCCGCTTGGGCACGGCGAGGCCGTGATCGGCGTGGGGCACCTCGACCAGTTCGTACGGGCCGTCGGGGAACTCCTCCGGCCTGCCGAAGGGGTCGTTGCCGCCCTGGACGACGAGGGTGGGCACCCCGGCGCCGAGCAGTTCGTCCGCCCGGGACTTCTCAGGCCTGCCCGGCGGGTGCAGGGGGAAGCTGAGCGCCAGCACGGCGTGCGCCCCGAGTTCACGAGCCGTGCGGCAGGCGACGCGGGCGCCCGCGCTGCGTCCGCCCGCGATCACGGGCAGCCCCGGCGCGGCGAGCGCCGGCCACAGCCCCCGCCAGCCGGTGTCCAGGGTCTTCGGCGCGGGCGCCACCTTCCTGCCGGCCACCCGCCAGGGCTGCTCGACGAGGGCGACGCTCACGCCGTGCTCCGGGAGGGTCCGGGCGAGCGCCACGAGGTCGCGGGCCCCGATGCCGCCGCCGGCGCCGTGGCTCACGGCCAGCACGAGCCGGGGCCGGGGCGAGGGGTGCCAGGTGACGCGGGCGTCCCCCGCGTCCGTGGCGATGGTCTCGATGATCTCGGTCGTCACGTCAGAAGAGTGTGCCCTCTTCGGCGCCGTCGAGCTCCTTCAGCAGCTCCGGGCCGTTGTTGCGGACGTTGCTGACGAGGGTGGAGACGGGGTAGGCGCGCATCAGCCCGGACGGCGGCGGCGCGAGCAGGGACCGCAGCTCCTCCGGGTCCTGGCGGGCGGGGTCCAGCCAGGCGTCCCAGCGGTCGGGGGTCAGCATCAGCGGCATCCGGGGGTGGATGTCGGCCAGGGAGCGCGGGCCCTCCTCGGGCGCGACCGCCAGCGGGGCCGTCTCCGCCTCCGTCGTGATCACCGAGCAGGTCACCCACCAGGCCCGCGGGTGGTCGTCCGGCAGGGTCCGGTCCCGCCAGAACTCGTACAGTCCGGCCATCGCGAACACCGAGCCGTCGGCGGGGAGCACGAAGTAGGGCTGCTTGCGCGGCCGTTTGCGCTTCCCCTCCTGCTCCAGGTCCAGCTCCTGGCGGCCGGTGACCCACTCGTAGTAGCCGTCGGCGGGGACGATGCAGCGCCGGGAGGTGAAGGCCCGCCGGTACGACGGCTTCTCGTGGACGGTCTCCGCGCGTGCGTTGATCATCTTGAAGGCGGTCTCGGGCGTCTTGGACCAGCTCGGGACCAGTCCCCACTTCAGCGTGCGCAGCTGACGAACCGGGCGCGGGTCGGCCGCGTCTTTCAGGGGACGGTCGAGGACGACGTGGACCTCCTTCGTCGGGGCCACGTTGTAGTCCGGCTCCAGGGTCTCCTCGGGCTCCCACTTCTCGATTCCGAAGATCGCCGCGAGATCCTCGGGCCCACGACTGGCCGCATACCGTCCGCACATACGTGCCACACTGCCAGATTCCATCCACCCCGAGGGAGCCGATGCCTCACATGGACCGCACCGCATCCGCCTCGCTCGCCTCCCTGTGGGGCGAGGTCTCCGGTACCCAGACCGACCCGGACCTGTGGGTGGTGATCGCCACCCTGGTGGCGGCGCTCGCCGTCGTCGTCCCGCCCGGTCTGTGGCGGCTGTCGCGCAACGCCATCACCATCGCCCACGAGGGCGGGCACGGACTGGTCGCCCTGCTGACCGGCCGGACGCTGACCGGGATACGGCTGCACTCCGACACCAGCGGCCTGACCGTCAGCCGCGGCAAGCCGTACGGCATCGGGATGATCCTCACGGCGGCCGCGGGCTACACGGCCCCGCCGCTGCTGGGGCTCGGCGGGGCCGCGCTGCTGTCCGCCGGGCGGATCACGCTGCTGCTGTGGCTGGCGACGCTGCTGCTGCTGGCGATGCTGGTGATGATCCGCAACGCGTACGGGGCGCTCACGGTGTTCCTCACGGGCGGCACCTTCGTGGTCGTCTCGTGGCTCACGGGACCGCAGGTGCAGGCGGCGTTCGCGTACGCGGTGGTGTGGTTCCTCCTCGTGGGCGGTGTCCGGCCGGCCTTCGAGCTGCAGGCGAAGCGGTCGCACGGTGGGGCGGGCGACTCGGACGCGGACCAGCTGTCGCGGCTCACCCATGTACCGGCGGGGCTGTGGCTGTTCCTGTTCCACGCGGTGTCGCTGTGCGCGCTCCTCGGCGGGGGCCGGTGGCTGCTGGACCTGTGACGCGCTGTGTCACGGGGCGCGGCCCACGGCGCGGCACCGGCGGGACCGCCTGCTTATAAAGTGGGGCCATGGCCCCGAACGACGCATCCACCGCCCTCTGGCCCGCCCCGCACGCGAGCGGAGCCGTCGACGCGACGGTCCACGTGCCGGGGTCCAAGTCGGTCACCAACCGCGCCCTCGTCCTCGCCGCCCTGGCCAGCGAGCCGGGCTGGCTGCGTCGTCCGCTGCGCTCCCGCGACACGCTGCTGATGGCCGGCGCGCTGCGCACGATGGGCGTCGGCATCGAGGAGGGCGTGGGTCCGGAGGGCACCGGCGAGGCGTGGCGGGTGCTGCCGGCGGGCCTGCGCGGCCCGGCCACGGTCGACGTGGGCAACGCCGGCACGGTGATGCGCTTCCTGCCCCCGGTGGCCGCGCTGGCCGACGGCCCGGTCCGCTTCGACGGAGACCCGCGGTCGTACGAGCGTCCGCTGCACGGGGTGATCGACGCGCTGCGCGTCCTCGGTGCCCGGATCGACGACGACGGCCGGGGCGCGCTGCCGCTGACGGTGCACGGCGGGGGCGCGCTGGAGGGCGGCCTGGTGGAGATCGACGCCTCGTCGTCGTCCCAGTTCGTGTCGGCGCTACTGCTGTCGGGTCCGCGGTTCAACCAGGGCGTCGAGGTCCGGCACACCGGCTCCACACTGCCGTCGATGCCGCACATCCGGATGACCGTCGACATGCTGCGCGCGGTCGGCGCCCAGGTGGACACCCCGGAGTCGGGCGGCGAGCCGAACGTCTGGCGGGTCACGCCGGGCGCGCTGCTCGGCCGTGATCTGACGGTCGAGCCGGACCTGTCCAACGCCCAGCCGTTCCTCGCGGCGGCGCTGGTGACCGGCGGCAAGATCCTGATCCCGGACTGGCCGGCCCGCACCACGCAGCCCGGCGACCGGCTGCGCGAGATCTTCACCGAGATGGGCGGCTCCTGCGAACTCACCGAGTACGGGCTGGTGTTCACCGGTTCGGGTGCGATCCACGGTATCGACGTGGACCTCGGCGAGGTCGGTGAGCTGACCCCGGGCATCGCGGCGGTCGCGGCCCTCGCGGACTCCCCCTCCACCCTGCGCGGGGTGGCGCATCTGCGGCTGCACGAGACGGACCGGCTGGCCGCGCTCACCAAGGAGATCAACGAACTCGGCGGTGACGTCACCGAGACCGCCGACGGCCTGCACATCCGCCCGCGCCCGCTGCACAGCGGCGTCTTCCACACCTACGAGGACCACCGCATGGCGACGGCCGGCGCGATCATCGGCCTCGCGGTCGAGGGCGTACGCATCGAGAACGTGGCGACGACGGCGAAGACCCTGCCGGACTTCCCCGCTCTGTGGACCGGGATGCTCGGGGCGTAGGGCTCGGGGACACAGCGATGCGCCGCTACGGCAAGCACACCGACGAGGACGACATCCGCACGCGCCCCGGCCGTCGGAACACCAGACCCCGGACCAACATCCGGCCCAAGCACGAGGACGCCGCCGAGGGCATGGTCCTCACCGTCGACCGGGGCCGGCTGACCTGTCTCGTGGAGGACCGGGTCGTCCTGGCGATGAAGGCACGCGAACTGGGCCGCAAGGCCGCGGTGGTCGGTGACCGGGTGGCCCTCGTCGGTGATCTCTCCGGCAAGAAGGACACCCTCGCGCGGATCGTGCGCATCGAGGACCGCACCTCGGTGCTGCGCCGCACCGCCGACGACGACGATCCGTTCGAGCGGGTCGTGGTGGCCAACGCCGACCAGCTCGCGATCGTCACCGCCCTCGCCGACCCCGAGCCGCGGCCCCGGCTGATCGACCGCTGCCTGGTGGCGGCGTTCGACGGCGGTCTGGAGCCGCTGCTGGTGCTGACGAAGTCCGACCTGGCATCGCCGGACGAACTGCTGGAGCTGTACGGCGCGTTGGACATCCCGTATGTCGTCACCAACCGTGAGGAGCTGGCCGACGGGGCCGCCGCGGACCGGGTGCGCGAGCATCTGGACGGCAGGGTCACGGCGTTCGTGGGCCACTCCGGCGTCGGCAAGACGACACTGGTGAACGCGCTGGTGCCGGAGGACCGCCGGCGGTCGACCGGGCACGTCAACGCGGTGACCGGGCGCGGCCGGCACACCACGACGTCGGCGCTCGCGCTGCCGCTGGGCGGCGCGGACGGCTGGGTGGTGGACACCCCGGGCGTCCGGTCGTTCGGCCTCGCCCACATCGACCCGTCCCGGGTGATCCACGCGTTCCCCGACCTGGAGCCGGGCACCGAGGGCTGTCCGCGCGCGTGCAGTCACGACGAGCCCGACTGCGCGCTGGACGCGTGGGTGGCGGAGGGGCACGCCGATCCCGCGCGGCTCTACTCGCTGCGGCGGCTGCTGGCCACGCGGGAGCGCACGGAGGGCGACTGACCTCCGCGTTGTTTGTCCCCCCACGAGTGCGGTAAGGGCATAATCGCACCGAGCGAGCTCCAAGCCTGGCCAAAGGCTGACGATTCTGACGAAGCGGTCACCGAAACACGGCGTACGGGAGGACAGCACATGGCGTGGCTGCTGGTCATCGTGGCGGGGCTGCTCGAAACCGGCTTCGCCGTCTGTCTCAAACTGTCGCACGGCTTCTCGCGGCTGTGGCCGACCGTCGCCTTCTGCATCTTCGCGCTGGGCAGTTTCGGCCTGCTGACGCTGTCCCTGCGGAAGCTGGACGTCGGTCCGGCGTACGCGGTGTGGACGGGCATCGGGGCGGCGGGCACCGCGATCTACGGGATGATCTTCCTCGGCGACATCGTCTCGACGCTGAAGATCGTGTCGATCTCCCTGGTCATCCTGGGCGTGGTCGGCCTCCAGCTGTCCGGATCGGCCCACTAGGGGGTGTCCGTCAACTGACGGTCCAGCGCCTCCCGTACGAGCTCGGTGACGCCGTCCTCGCCGGGCGGCGGGGCGGCGACACAGGACAGGGCGAGCCGCAGGGCGAGTTCGCAGCCGCGGGCGAGGCCGGCCCGGTCCGGCGGGGCGGTGCCGGACCCGGCGAGCACCGAGACGGCCCGCTCGCGCACCATGGCCACGAAGTCGCCCGGCCCGGGCAGCGGCCCGTCGGCCCTGCGCTGGGCGGGCACGGCCGAGGAGGACGGCACGGCGGACAGCGACGGCGACGGCAGGCGCTCGCTCCAGCAACCGGTGAGCAGGGCGCGGACCAGGGCGTTGTCGCGGGCGAGGCGGGCGGTCCACTCGGCGGTGGCGGTCAGCCGGCCGCGGACGTCGCCGGGGGCGGCGAGGGCGCGTTCGACGCCCGCGAGGTAGGTGTCGGCCTCCCGGCGGACCAGCGCGCGGGCGAGCCCCTCCTTGCTGCCGAACTCGTTGTAGAGCGTCTGCCGGGAGACCCCGGCCGTCGCGGCCACGTCGACCATCCGCACGGCGGACCACGGCCGGCGCGCCAGCGCCGAGTGGGCGGCGTCGAGCAGTGAATCCCGCGCTGCAGGCATCATCGCCTCCTGGGGCGAGCGGCTTAGCGCCCAGATTTGACGGGTGCGGGGGCACTGTCAAGGGTTCGCGACGGCGTACGGGGCGCCCTTCGGCCTGGTGTTCGGAACCCGGGACCGGGCCCCGGGTGGCGCGCGGGGCCGGGTCCGCGCGGGGGCGTGGTGGCCCCATACCGATCACGGCAGATACGGTTCGTTCCATGCCGGACTACCTCGACGATCTCCGCCTCGCCCACGTCCTCGCGGACGCCGCCGACGCCGCCACCATGGACCGCTTCAAGGCGCTCGACCTCAAGGTCGAGACCAAGCCGGACATGACGCCGGTGAGCGAGGCCGACCGGGCGGCCGAGGAGCTGATCCGGGGGCAGTTGCAGCGGGCCCGCCCGAGAGACGCGATCCACGGCGAGGAGTACGGCGTCGAGGGCACCGGCCCCCGCCGCTGGGTGATCGACCCGATCGACGGCACCAAGAACTACATCCGCGGGGTCCCGGTGTGGGCCACGCTCATCTCGCTGATGGAGGCGGGCGAGGGCGGCTTCCAGCCGGTCGTCGGTGTCGTGTCCGCGCCCGCGCTCGGCCGGCGCTGGTGGGCCGCCCAGGGGTACGGGGCGTTCAGCGGGCGCAGTCTGTCCGCCGCGACCCGGCTGCACGTCTCGCGCGTCTCGAAGCTGGCGGACGCGTCGTTCGCGTACTCCTCGCTCAGCGGCTGGGAGGAGCAGGGCCGCCTCGACGGCTTCCTCGACCTGACCCGCGAGGTGTGGCGCACGCGCGCGTACGGCGACTTCTGGCCGTACATGATGGTCGCCGAGGGTGCGGTGGACCTGTGCGCCGAACCCGAGCTGTCCCTCTGGGACATGGCCGCCACCGCCATCGTCGTGACGGAGGCGGGCGGCACCTTCACCGGCCTCGACGGCCGCCCCGGCCCGCACAGCGGCAACGCCGCGGCCTCGAACGGACTGCTGCACGACGAACTCCTGGGCTACCTCAACGGCCGCTACTGACGGCCCTCTTGTTGACCCCCTCTTTGCCTGTCACTCTGGGGATCCCCCCACTTGTGAACTTGTGCATCGCCGACTGGCGCGTCCGGTGCCGGGCAGGAGCGGCGGTGCGGGGGCACTTCAGGAGGTGGCTCCATCCATGCTCGTACGAGACGCCATGAGCACCGTGGTCCTCACCATCGGCCCCACCCACACCCTTCGCCAGGCAGCCGCGTTGATGTCCACCCGCCGGGTGGGCGCGGCCGTCGTCCATGATCCCGACGCGGGCGGCGTCGGGATCCTGACCGAACGCGACATCCTCAACTCCGTCGGTCTCGGGCAGAGTCCGGACACCGAGCGGGTCCAGGACCACACCACCGGCGACGTCGTCTTCGCCACGCCGTCCTGGACGCTGGAGGAGGCGGCCCGCGCCATGGCGCACGGCGGCTTCCGCCATCTGATCGTGCTGGAGGGAGACGAGCCCGTCGGCGTCGTCTCCGTCCGGGACGTCATCCGCTGCTGGGCCCCGGCCCGTCAGCGGGTTCCCGCCTGAGCACACAGGACGGGCCGGGCTCCCCGAGGGAACCCGGCCCGTCCGCCCGGCAGGCGGTCCAGTGCTGGTGATCAGCCGCGCAGTTCCCGCACGGCGACCTCCAGCCGCTTGCCGAAGTCCTCGTCGGCCTGCCGGAAGTTGCTGATCGCGCGCTCGGCGATGTCGTCGCGCGTCACACCCGAGATGGCGTTCGCCAGGTTCTTCACCAGGCGCTCCTTCTCGTCCTCCGACATCAGCCGGTAGAGGTTGCCCGCCTGCACGAAGTCGTTGTCCTCGGCGTGGACGGGCGTGACCGTCTCACCGGTGACCCCGGAGACGGCGACGGGCTGCCACAGCGGGCGGTCCGTCTGGAAGGGGCCGCCGAAGCTGTTCGGCTCGTAGTTCTTCGCGCCCTTGTGGCGGCCGTCGTACAGGTGGCCGTCACGGGAGTGGGTGCGCGCCTCGGTGGCGTGCGGGCGGTTCACCGGCAGGTGGTCGGCGTTGATGCCGACGCGGTAGCGGTGGGCGTCGCCGTACGCGAAGAGACGGCCCTGGAGCATCTTGTCCGGGGAGGGACCGATGCCCGGCACGAAGTGGGCGGGGCTGAAGATGGACTGCTCGACCTCGGCGAAGATGTTCTCCGGGTTGCGGTTGAGCTCCAGCTTGCCGAACTCGATCAGCGGGTAGTCCGCGTGCGGCCAGACCTTGGTCAGGTCGAACGGGTTGAAGCGGTAGGTCGCCGCCTCGGCCACCGGCATGATCTGGACGTACACGGTCCAGGACGGGTACTCGCCGCGCTCGATGGCCTCGCGCAGGTCCCGCTGGTGGGAGTCGGGGTCCTTGCCCGCGAGGATCTCGGCCTCCTCGGCGGTCAGGTTCTTGATTCCCTGGTCCGTCTTGAAGTGGTACTTGACCCAGAACGCCTCGCCGGCCTCGTTGTTCCACTGGTAGGTGTGCGAGCCGAAGCCGTCCATGTGGCGGTAGGACGCCGGGATGCCGCGGTCGCCGAACAGCCAGGTCACCTGGTGCGTGGACTCGGGCGACAGACCCCAGAAGTCGAAGACGTTGTCCGCCTCCTGCGAGCCGGTGTACGGGTCGCGCTTCTGGGTGTGGATGAAGTCGGGGAACTTGATCGCGTCCCGGATGAAGAACACCGGGGTGTTGTTGCCGACGAGGTCGTAGTTGCCCTCCTCGGTGTAGAACTTCACCGCGAAACCGCGCGGGTCGCGCACGGCGTCCGGGGCGCCGAGGTTGCCCGCGACCGTGGAGAAGCGCAGGAAGACCTCGGTCTCCTTGCCCACCTCGGAGAGGAACGCGGCCCGGGTGTACTTCGTGACGTCGGCGGTCACCGTGAAGGTGCCGTACGCGCCGGCGCCGCGGGCGTGCACCACGCGCTCCGGGATGCGCTCGCGGTTGAAGTGGGCCAGCTTCTCGAGCAGGAGCTGGTCCTGGACGAGGACCGGGCCGCCGATCCCCGCGGTCTCGCTGTTCTGGTTGTCGGCCACCGGAGCTCCGGCTTCCGTCGTGAGCGGTCCCTGGGTCACGTACGCCTCCTGCTTGGTTCTGGGTGAGTCGGGCCGTTCCTGTCCCTTGGCCAAACTCGTCACCGATCCTACAATGGACATTGTCTAAGTCAAGTGAGGCTCCAAAGTCACATCTGTTCAGAAGCTGGTCCTGGTGCTGTTAAGGTGTCTGCCATGAGTGACCTTCTGGAACGGCTGCGTGGACGCGGATGGCGCATGACCGCACAGCGGCGCGTCGTGGCCGAGGTCCTCGCCGGCGAGCACGTCCATCTGACGGCCGACGAGGTGCACGCCCGAGCCGTCGCCAAGCTGCCCGAGATCTCCCGCGCCACCGTCTACAACACGCTGGGTGAGCTGGTCTCGCTCGGCGAGGTGGTGGAGGTCTCCACCGACAAGCGCGCCAAGCGGTACGACCCGAACGCCCACCAGCCGCACCACCATCTGGTGTGCGCGCAGTGCGGCACGATCCGGGACGTCCACCCCACGGGGAACCCGATGGCCGATCTTCCCGACTCCGAGCGCTTCGGCTTCTCGGTCTCCGAGGTCGAGGTCACGTACCGGGGCGTCTGCCCGAACTGCTCCAAGGCCTGAGCCCGATCTTCTGAAGCCCCGGCGCCCTAGCGGTGCCGGGGCTTCGCGCTGCCCGGCGGCCGCGGGAGGTGCGACGGGAAACACCAAGGGCCGGAATCCTGAGGATTCCGGCCCTTGGCCTTGAGTAGCGGGGACAGGATTTGAACCTGCGACCTCTGGGTTATGAGCCCAGCGAGCTACCGAGCTGCTCCACCCCGCGTCGGTGAAATGAACACTACGTCAAGGACGCGGACCGAGGCAAATCACTTCAGGCACCTCAGGCCGACAGCTCCTCCCGCAGGGCGTCGCGCAGCCGCGCCGCCCGCTGGGCGACCTCTTCGGGGCCGAGGGTCACCGCGCGGTCGGCCCACCGCTGTCCCTCCGCCAGCTCGCCGCGACGCGCGTAGACCAGGGCGAGGCGCAGAGCCGACCGCCCGTGCCCGGCGTCGGCCGCACGGGTCCACCACACGGCGGCCTCGGGCTCGCTGCCCTCCCTGGCCAGCAGCAGGCCGAGGTTGAACGCGCCGTTGCGCGAGCCGGCCTCGGCGGCCCTGCGGTACCACTCGGCCGCCTCCACCACGTCGCCCCGCGCCGCGGCCAGCATGCCGACCCGGACCTGAGCGCGCCGGTGGCCCTGGGTCGCCGCGCGCTCGTACCACTCCTCGCACTCGGTCTTCTCGTGCACGATCTCCCCGAGCTCGTGCGCGGGCTCCGGCGGGCGCCGTGCGTCGAGCAGGGTCGCCAGCCGGTACGCCGCCTCGGCGCTGCCCGCCCCGGCCGCGCAGCGCAGATGCCGCTCGGCCGTGAACTCGTCGCCGTCCCGCAGACACGCGATGCCGACCTGGAGCGCCGCCTCCGAGTGCCCGGCGGCGGCCGCGCGCTCGTACCAGCGCAGCGCCGCCTCCTCCTCGCCGCGCCCGGCGTGCAGAATGCCCAGGTTGAACGCGGCGTCCACGCTGCCGGCCTCGGCGGCCTTGGAGAACCAGGGCTCGGCACCCGCGGCGTCCCCGCCCTGCAGCAGCAGGATGGCCAGCGCGTTCGCCGCCTCGCGGTGCCCGGCGTAGGCGGCTCTGCGGTACCACTGCTCGGCCTGCGCGGTGCGCTTCTGCTCGGCGCAGAGCAGCCCCAGGTTGTAGGCGCCGTTCACGTCACCGGCGTCCATGGCGGCCCGGTACCAGCGCTCGGCGGTCTGCGTCTCCCCCCGCTCGGCGTGCAGGGCGCCCAGCGCGTTGGCCGCGTTGCCGTCGCCGTCCTGGGCGGCGCGCAGCCACCACACGGCGGCGCTCTCGCTGTCCCCGGCGTCGCGCAGCAGGAAGCCCAGCGCGCAGGCGGCCCGCGGTTCGCCGTCCTTGGCGGAGGTCAGGTACCAGCGTCCGGCCTCCTTGAGCTCCCCCCGCCGTTCGAGGATGGCCCCGAGGTGCAGGGCGGCCCGGCGGTGTCCGCGCGCGGCGGCCTGCCGGTACCACTGCTCGGCCTCCTCCGGCGAGGCCGTGTCCCCGGTGACAGCGTCGTCGGGCCCGTCCCCGTCCGTACGGCCGGCCTGCCGGTCGAGCGCACGGGCCAGCCGGTACGCCGCCTCGCGGTGGCCGCGCTCGGCGGCCGCCCGCATCCAGCGCTCGGCGCCGGGGTCGCTGCGGTGCTCCAGCAGATCGGCGAGCGCGTAGGCGCCGAGCGCGTGCCCCTGCTCGGCGGACTGCCGCAGCCAGTACTCGGCGGCGGGCTCGTCACCGCGCTCGCGGTGGTGCCGGCCGAGGGCGTGCGCGGCGGCGGCCGACCCGGCGACCGCGGCGATCCGCCACCAGCCGGCGGCCTCCTCGGCGTAGCCGCGCTGATGCAGCAGTACGCCCAGGTTGTTGGCCGCGGCCCGGTCGCCCGCGGCGGTGGCCGCGCGCAGATGCGGCTCGGCGCCGTCGAGGTCGCCGCGGCGCAGCAGCATGGCCCCGAGGACGCTCATGGCCTCGACCTCGCCGCGCTGTGCGGCGAGCCGGTGACGCGCCTCCTCGGCGGCCTCCCCCGTCTCGTCGGAGTCCACGGGGCGGACGGGAACCGGGGTGTCGTCGGGCTGCACCAGGTCGCTCACCGGCTGCGAGGCGTCCTCCGTCGGCTGCACGGAATCGCCCACCGACCGTACAAAGTCGGCAGGCTGCACAAACCGCCCTGTCTCCAACAGAGTTGCCTTGTCCCCCATAACGTCCATCGTCGCACCACCTGCAACCTGGGTACACCTGGTATACCGCAGCCAGTGAGGTCACTACAGCGTTTTGTCGACATGCCCACAGAGAGACAAGTCAAACACAAGAGGCCCAACTCACCACGGCGGCGCGTCCATCCCGCTGCCCGGCACATGCGTTCGCACACCACAAAGGCCCGGATCCATGAGGATCCGGGCCTTCGGTGTCGGGCGAACGAATCGCCGACTTCAGTAGCGGGGACAGGATTTGAACCTGCGACCTCTGGGTTATGAGCCCAGCGAGCTACCGAGCTGCTCCACCCCGCGCCGTTGTGTTGCAACCGTACCACGGCGCGGGATGGGCCTTGCGACCAGCCGAGCGTCCCTAGGTGCCGGTGGGACTGCCGCTCGGCTCAGGACTCTTGCTCGGCTTGGCGCTCGCGCCGCCGTCACCGGCACCGCTCGCGCCCTTGTCCGCGGCGTCCTGGGCGTCCTCGGCCCGCCGCAGCGCGTCCTGCAGATCCTTCTGCGCCTTGCCGTACGCCTCCCAGTCACCCTTCTTCAGGGCTTCCTGGCCGGCATCGAACGCCTTCTGGGCGTCGTTCAGCGCGTCCTGGACCGTCGGGTCGCTGGACTTCGGCGGCGGGTTCGTACCGCCGTCGTCGCCCTTGTCCGGCGGCTCGGTGGTCGGCCCCTCGGCTCCGAAGACCTTGTTCAGCGCCTCGTCGAGGGTGTCCTCGAACGCGGTGGCGCCGCCGTAGGACACCAGAACCTTGCGCAGCAGCGGGTACTTCAGCCCGCCACCCCGGACGTAGACCGGCTCGACGTAGAGCAGCCCGCCGTCCAGTGGCACCGCCAGCAGGTTGCCGTACTCGACCTCCGAGTCGCCGCCTCTCAGCAGCCTGATCGTCTCGGCGATGTTCTGCTCGGAGTTGAACTGGCTCTGCACCTGACTGGGGCCGTTGACCGTGGTGTTGGTCGGCAGTTTCAGAATTCTGATCTTGCCGTAGTCACTGGTCCCCGCCTCGGCGTCGACGGCCATGAACGCGCTGAGGTTGTCCCTGCCGTTGGGCGTGAACGTCGTCGTCAGCGAGAACGCCTGCGCCTGCTGGTCGGGCATCTTCATGCTCAGGTAGTACGGCGGCACCGCGCTGCCCGACTTGTTCGTCGGGTCGTCCGGCACCTGCCAGACCTCGCTGCCGCTGAGGAACGTCGTCGCGTCCTTCACGTGGTAGCGGGTGAGCAGTTCGCGCTGGACCTTGAACAGGTCCTGCGGGTAGCGCAGATGGGCCATCAGCCCGCTGGAGATCTCGCTCTTGGCCTTCACCGTGCCGGGGAACGCCTTCATCCAGGTCTTCAGGACGGGGTCCTTGGTGTCCCACTGGAAGAGCTTGACCTCGCCGGTGTAGGCGTCGACCGTCGCCTTCACCGAGTTGCGGATGTAGTTGACCTGGTTCTGCTGGGCCACCACCGCGCGGTTGTCGTTGGTGGCGGTCAGCGAGTCGGCCGTGGTGTCGCCCAGGGTCGTGCGCGAGGAGTACGGGTAGCCGTTCGTCGTCGTGTACGCGTCGACGATCCACTGGATCCGTCCGTCCACGACCGCCGGGTAGGCGTCGCCGTCGATGGTCAGCCACGGGGCGACCGCCTCGACGCGCTCCTTGGGCGTGCGGTTGTACAGGATGCGCGAGCCGTCGCCGATCGCGCCCGAGTACAGGATCTGCGGCTCGCCGAACGCCACGGCGTACGCGGCCCGGTTGACCGGGTTGGAGAGGCTGACCCCGCTGTCGCCCTTGTAGCTGTAGGTCTTCTCACCGCTGTCGTCGGAGTAGTCGATCTCCTTCTGGGGACCGCCGACGATCGAGTACATCGTGGTCTTCTCGCCGTAGTAGACCCGCTGCTCGTACGTGCCGAGGTCGCCCTTGGACGGCAGGTCGGACTCGGTGAAGTCCGGACGGCCCTGGGAGTCGGCGCTGGTGCCCTCGGCGGCGACGGCGCCGTAGCCGTGGGTGTACCGGAAGTGGTCGTTGATCCAGTTGCGCTTCGGGATGCCGTTGAGGTTGATCTCGCGCAGACCGATGACCGTGTCCTGGTCCTTGCCGTCCTTGCTGTACCGGTCGACGTCCAGGTTGGTCGGGAACGCGTAGTAGTTCCTGATCTGCTGGAGCTGCTGGAACGTCGGCGAGACGATGTTCGGGTCCATGATCCGGATGCTCGCCGTGGGGCCCACGTCGTCGCGCAGCTTGGTCTTGTCCTCGGTCTCGCTGGTGCCCGGGTACTCGGTCACCTGCGTGCCGTCGATGCCGTAGGCCTCGCGCGTCGCCTTCAGGTTCTTCTCGACGTACGGCGCTTCCTTGGCCTGCTCGTTCGGCTGGACCTGGAACTTCTGCACGATCGCCGGGTAGAGACCGCCGATGAGGATGGCGGACAGCACCATCAGCCCGAAGCCGATCACCGGCAGCTGCCAGGTGCGCCGCCACAGGGTGGCGAAGAACAGCAGGGCGCAGATGACGGCGATGCAGAACAGGATCGTCTTCGCCGGAAGATAGGCGTTGGCGTCGACGTACCGCAGGCCCGTCCAGTTGTCGGTGGCCTTGAAGTCACTGGACTTGACGGCCAGGCCGTACCGGTCGAGCCAGTAGGCGACGGCCTTCAGCGTGACGAAGATGCCGAGGAGGACCGACAGGTGGCCGGTGGCGGCGGCCGTGGCACGCGCGCCGGGGCTGGTGATGCGCAGCCCGCCGTACAGGTAGTGGGTGAGCGCGGCGGCGATCACGGAGAGGATCACGGCGGCGAAGCCGAAGCCGAGCAGGAACCGGTACCAGGGCAGGTCGAAGGCGTAGAAGCCGACGTCGAGGTGGAACTGGGGGTCCTTCTCGCCGAAGGGCACGCCGTTGACCCACATCAGCCAGGTCCGCCACTGGCTGGAGGCGGAGGCGCCGGCGATCAGGCCGACCAGCGCCGTGATGGCGATCAGCAGCCACTTCTTGTACGGCGCGATGCCCATCCGGTAGCGGTCGAGGTTCTGCTGCTCCATCGACATCGCGCTCAGCGGCGGGCGCAGCCGGTGGGCCAGCCAGATGTTGAAGCCGACCGCGAGGGCCATCAACAGGCCGAAGACGAAGAACAGCCCGATCTTCGTCCAGAGCGTCGTCGTGAACACGGACGAGTAGTTCACCGACCGGTACCAGAGCCAGTCCGTCCAGAACCCCGCGAACATGGTGAAGGCCATGCCGAGGACGGCGAGGACGCCCAGTGTCATGAGCAGGGTCCGGACCCGCCGGGACGGGCGGCCCACTCTCATCCGTGGCCCGGTCGGGCCTCCGCCGCGGTCCGGCATCTGGAAAGCCAAGGTTTCGCACCCCGAAGTTCGCTGTTGGTCTGGGTCAGGCCCGCGTCTTCGTGGACCCTCTGTGGCCCCCCGTGATCGCGGGCCCACACCTATGCAACTTACTCACCCTTTACTCGGTTCCCGATTCCGGCCGGGAACGAGGCAGGATTGTGACCATGTCCAACACTCCCATGGCAGCCAACCCGCTGACCCGGGCCGTTCTCGAGATCGACGAGTACGCCTCCGGACTCGGCTGGGACCAGCCCGCCCGCCTCTTCGCCCTCGTCGACACCGCACGGCTGCGAGCCCAGGAACCCGGCCTCGCCGCCCAGCTCGGCCTGGGGGACGAGCAGGAGTCCACCGGCCTGACCCCGATCGAGCAGGACGAACTTCCAACGGGCCGGCAGCTCGACGAGTTCCTGGGCACGATCGCCTGGCCCGACGCCGTGTCCGGCTGCGCGCTCACCGTGGAGCGCCTGATGCTGCCCCCGTCCGCCGAGGCGCAGGTGCCGCAGGGCCTGAGCGACACCGAGCTGACCCGGTGGGTGGCGGAGCACCCCGACCGCCAGGAGGTCCGTATGACCGTGGCGGTGCTGCGCGACGGCAGCCGTGAGTCGGCGCTGCGGCTGCGGGAGAAGGACACTCCGACGGAGGTCCTGACCGGCTCCGAGCTGGTGCCCGGCCTGGCAGAGGCGCTGGCGGCGACGTTCGAGGACTGAGGACCTCGGTACGGCCGCGGGGGCGCCCCTCGGATGAGGGGCGCCCCCGTGTGGGCCGGGCCGGGTCAGCTCCCGGTGGTGCACTTCGGCAGGGCGGCGGTGTCGCCGGAGCGGATGTCCTTCAGGGCGCCGAGCGCGTCGTCGATGGTGTCGACCTTGACCAGGGTGAGCCCGTCGGGGACGTCCCTGGCGGCGGTGGAGCAGTTGTCGGCGGGGGTGAGGAAGTACTGGGCGCCCTTGTCGCGCGCGCCCACGGTCTTCATCTCGATGCCGCCGATGGGCCCGACCTTGCCGTCGTCGTCGATGGTGCCGGTGCCGGCGACGAACTTCCCGCCGGTGAGGCTGCCCGGCGTGAGCTTGTCGTAGAGGCCGAGGGCGAACATCAGGCCCGCGCTCGGGCCGCCGACATCGGCGAGCTTGATGTCGATGTCGAACGGGAAGGTGTGGTCGGTCCCGGCGGAGATCCCGACGATGGCGCGCTTGGCGCCGCTGTCGTCGGACTCGGCGGTGGTGATCGTCACCTTCTCGGTGCCCTGCGGCGCCCGGTGCTCCTTCTCCGCGGCGGCCTGCTCCTTGGCGGGCACGATCGTGAAGACGACCTCCTGGCCCGGCTTGTGCTCGGTCACCAGCTCGGCGACGTCCCCGGGCTTCTTGACGGCGGTGCCGTCCACGGCCTTGATCACGTCACCGGCGTGCAGCTTGCCCTCGGCCGGACTGCCCTTGACGACGGTCGAGACGATCACCCAGCTCTTCACCGGGATGTCCAGCGCCTCCAGGGCGGCGACCTTCGCGCTCTCCTGGGACTGGCTGAACTCCTCGGCGTTCTCCTGGGTGGACTCCTCCTCCGTCTTGCCGTCCGGGTAGAGGGTGTCGTGCGGCACGACCTTGTTGTCGTGCGCGAGCCAGCCGTAGACGGCCTCGACGAGGTTCATCCGGTAGTCGGCGCTCGTCACCCGCACGGTGGTCATGTTGAGGTGGCCGGTCGTCGGATACGTCTTGCGCCCGGAGATCTGCAGCACCGGCTCGCCGTCGTGCTCCCCCAGGGTGTTGACCGTGGGGCCCGGGGACATCTCGGCGTACGGCACGCGGATGAAGACTCCCGCGCACAGGAGCGCGATCAGCATCAGGGTGGAGGCGAGCATCGTCGCGGTGCGGCGTGGCATGGCACGACAGTACGTGACAGTCCTGTCAGAGCCCCGTCAGGGCCGGGATTCCGGACCGCGCGGGCGCCTCGCGGCGCCGGCCGGATCAGGTGCGGGACGGGGGCTTCTCCATGGCCGCGCGGAAGCGCGCGTACCCGTCGAGCTCCGGCCCGTCGCCGCGGGTCCGGCGGGTCCTGTTGGCCCAGCTCCCCCACAGCCCCGCGCCGATCGCGGCCCCGAGCGGAATCAGCAACCAGGTGAGCGCCGCCATGCGCGCCTCCCGTCCCCACAGAGCTAACCGCAACTGACTGATCAGCAGATTAACCGCTGGCACTGACAACGCTCATGCCAGGGGTGCGGTTACGCAAGCCGGGTGGGGCGGACGGGTTCCCGGAGGCGTGCGGGCGGGTCAGCAGGCGCCGACCCACTCCTCGGTGCCGTCGGAGAACTTCTGGTGCTTCCAGATCGGCACCTCGTGCTTGAGATCGTCGATCAGCTTCCGGCACGCCTCGAACGCCTCGCCGCGATGGGGGCAGGAGACGGCGACGACGACGGCCAGGTCACCGACCCCGAGGTCACCGACGCGGTGCACGGCGGCGAGCGCCCGCACCGGGAACTCGGCGACGACCTTCTCGGCGATCCGCCGCATCTCGGCCTCGGCGCTCGGATGGCAGGAGTACGTGAGGGCGTCCACGTCGGCGCCCCCGTCGTGGTCGCGCACGGTGCCCACGAACAGCGCGGTCCCCCCGGCGGCGTCGTCCCCGACGGCCCGGAAGACCTCGTCCACGGAGAGGGCCGTCTCACGGATGCCGATGAGCTTGACCGGGTCCTGAGCGCCCTGCTCACCGGGGTGATCACTGATAGGTGCCATGTCCCCATCGTGCCCCACGCGCGCGAGGGCGGGGAATAGCGTCATCGCCCGGCACACGCGTGTGGGGCTTTGGAGCCTCCTACAGACGACGCGTGGCCGTCGGCGGGCATCAGATCCTGCGGCGGGCCTTGCGGGCCCTGCGGACCACCGCCGCCGCGCCCAGCAGCGCGACCGTCGCGCCCGCGGCACCGGCGGCCGTCGCGTCCTTGCGGCCCAGGCGCCGTCCGGCGACCGTGTGCCGGCCGGAGACCTCCTCCAGCAGCTCCGCGAGCACCTCCTCGTTGGTCCACTGCGGCCGCCACCCCGCGTCGTGGAGCCGGCTCCCGCTGACCACCCACGGGTACATCGTGTACGCGAGGTCGCCGGCCGGGGAGGGCGTCAGGCCGATGCGGTGCAGCCGGGCCGCCGCGCCGAGGGCGACCGCGGACGGCAGTTCCATGCGCCGGATCCCGCTGAGCTCCTCGACCTCCTCCTGTTCCAGCCATCCGTCGCAGCCGACGGCCAGTTCCCCGTCGACCTTCTCCAGGACGGCGTACTCCAGCGCGCCGCACAGGTCCTCGACGTGGCAGAACTGCCAGGCGGGCCGGGACCCGGCGACCACGAGCAGCCGGGGCGACTCGAAGTACCTGGTCAGGGCGGTGTCGGTGCCGCCGACCAGGACGGCGGGGCGGACGACGGTGACGTTGAGGCCCGGGTGGGCGCGAGGGGCGCGGCGCGCCAGGCGCTCGATCTCCAGCAGGTCGCCGACGCCGGTGGCCTCGGCGGTCGCCCGCAGCTCGGCGTCCTCCGACAGGGGCAGCTCGTTGTCCGGCAGGGCGCCGTAGACCATGGCGGAGGTGCACAGCACCACCCGGTGCACTCCGGCGGCCGCGGCGGCCGTCAGGACGGTCTGGGTCCCCCGAACGTTGTAGGCGGTCCGCGCGGCGGGATCCGTCTCCAGATCGAGGTCGAGCGCCAGGTGCACGACGACGTCGGCGCCGCGCAGCTTGTCCGCGATCGCCGGGTCGCGCACGTCCAGGATGTGCCACTGCGCCGCCGCGCACTCGCCGCGCCGCTCGTCGATGGCGATGACCTGCTTGACCTCCTCGGAGGCGGCGAGCCGCTCCGTGAGCAGGGCGCCGACGCCGGACGCGGCACCGGTGACCGCGACGACGGGACCGCGCACACCGCGCGCGGGAGGGGTTGACGGGTTTCGCGCTGCGCGAACCTGCGGATCGGGGGAACTCACCGGGCGTCTCCAGCGGTTGTCTTCAGTACGAGCGTGAGTGACGCGTACGTACCAGGTGGCATCCATCCTGCCGCAGGCCGAGAGTCGGCGAAGCACCGAGGCCCGATCGGTCACAGGTGTCTACGCTGGGTGGTGTTATCGGGCAGTCGTGCCGCCGGCGCCAGCCGGTGGCCTTACCAGCCGAGGAACCCCGTGAGTGACACCCCATTCGGATTCGGCCTTCCGCCGGAGGAGCCGGACGACGGCGACGAGGGCAAGAAGAAGGACCAGGAGAGCGGTGGTGGTCAGGGACCGTCCAACCCGTTCGGCTTCGGGCTGCCCGGTGCCGGAGGCTTTGGCAGCCCGGGCGCCGACAATCCGTTCGCAGCCATGTTCGGTTCGCTGAGCCCCAACGACCTGGGCGCCGCCTTCCAGCAGCTCGGCCAGATGCTCTCCTACGAGGGCGGCCCGGTGAACTGGGACATGGCCAAGCAGATCGCCCGCCAGACGGTCTCCCAGGGCACGGCGGACGGCACCAAGGACGCGAGCGTCGGCCCGGCCGACCGCAGCGCCGTGCAGGAGGCGGTGCGCCTGGCCGACCTGTGGCTCGACGACGCGACGTCGCTGCCGTCGGGCGCGGGCACCGCCGTCGCCTGGAGCCGCGCGGAGTGGGTCGAGGCGACCCTGCCCGCGTGGAAGGAGCTCGTCGACCCGGTCGCCGAGCGGGTCGGCACCGCCATGGGCGACGTCCTGCCGGAGGAGATGCAGGCCATGGCCGGTCCGCTGATCGGCATGATGCGCTCGATGGGCGGCGCCATGTTCGGCACGCAGATCGGGCAGGCCGTGGGCGTGCTCGCGGGCGAGGTCGTCGGCTCCACCGACATCGGCCTGCCGCTCGGCCCCGCCGGCAAGGCCGCGCTGCTCCCGGTCAACATCGAGTCGTTCGGCAAGGACCTCGGTGTGCCGAAGGAGGAGGTGCGGCTGTATCTGGCGCTGCGTGAGGCCGCCCACCAGCGGCTCTTCGCCCATGTGCCGTGGCTGCGCTCCCACCTGTTCGGTGCCGTCGACGGGTACGCGCGCGGGATCAAGGTCGACACCGCCAAGCTGGAGGACGTCGTCGGCCAGTTCGACCCGCAGAACCCCGAGCAGCTGCAGGACGCCCTGCAGCAGGGCATGTTCCAGCCGGAGGACACCCCGGAGCAGAAGGCCGCCCTGGCCCGTCTGGAGACGGCCCTGGCGCTGGTCGAGGGCTGGGTGGACGCCGTGGTGCACGCGGCCGCGAAGCCGCGTCTGTCGTCCGCCGACGCGCTGCGCGAGACGCTGCGCCGCCGCCGGGCCTCCGGCGGTCCGGCCGAGCAGACGTTCGCCACGCTGATCGGGCTGGAGCTGCGGCCCCGCCGGCTGCGCGACGCCTCCCGGCTGTGGGCCTCGCTCACGGACGCGCGCGGTGTCGACGGCAGGGACGCCCTGTGGCACCACCCCGACATGCTGCCGACGGCCAGCGACCTGGACGACCCGGACGGCTTCGTGCACCGCGAGCAGATCGACTTCTCCGAGCTCGACAAGATGCTCGGCGAGGCGGCGAGCGGCGGCTCCACCGGCAAGCCGGACCTGAGGAAGGGCCCCGAGGACTCCGAGGACGGCGAGGACCGCAAGAAGGACGACGACAGCGAGTGAGCCTGTACGACGACGCGGTCCTGGTGCTCAAGGGGTACGAGGACCAGAGCGAGCTGCGCCAGGTCTACCTCGACCATCTCGCGGCGCACCCCGACGGCCTGTGGAAGTCCTGCTCGGACGGGCACCTCACGGCGAGCGCCCTGGTGGTCGACCCGTCCCGCGGGCGGGTGCTGCTGACGCTGCACCGGAAGCTGCGGATGTGGCTGCAGATGGGCGGCCACTGCGAGCCCGGCGACGCGACGCTGGCGGCGGCGGCCCTGCGCGAGGCCGGCGAGGAGTCCGGCGTCAGCGGCCTGACCCTGCTGCCGGGCGGCCCGGTGCGCCTTGACCGGCATCCCATCCCGGCGCCCTGCAACTGGCACCTGGACGTGCAGTACGCCGTCCTCGCGCCCCCGGACGCCGAGCACGCGATCAGCGACGAGTCCCTGGACGTGCGCTGGTTCGGCTACGACAAGGTGGCGGACGTGGCGGACGAGTCCGTCGTACGGCTGCTGCGCGCGGCCCGCGAACGGCTGTGAGCGCGTGATCGGGAACGGGTGAGGGGCGACCGCCCTCGGTGGTCGCCCCTCGTCCGCGCTCGTCCGTCAGCTCCAGACGTTGCCCTGGTTCTGGCCGCGGGCACCGTGCTGGCCCATGCCGTACTGGGCGGCCAGGCCCGAGCCGATCTGGGCGTTCTGCGGGGGCAGCAGCTCGCTGGGCTGGACCAGCGCGAAGCCGGTGCCCATGAAGCTGAGCTCCCAGCCCTCACCGGTGTTGCCGCGGCGCCGCCACACCCCGGAGGAGTGCGTCTGCGCCTGCATCTGCACCCGCAGCCCGGTGGACCAGGCCACGATCGCGTCCGCGTCGCAGTTGACGTACTTGTCGGGCGTCACCTGCATCATCAGCGGCATGCCGGAGGTCATCAGGGCGACCTTGCCGCGGCCGGTGATGTTGAGCTGGTACTTCCCCGAGCCGGAGATGCCGTAGAGGCTGTCCACGGCGATCACCTCGTGGTGCAGCGTGGAGTCCATCGCCAGCACATAGCTGCTGTCGACGGTCAGCCCGTCCTGGTCGACGTCGACCAGGTGGACGTGCTGCTTGAGGTTGGCGAGGTAGACGATGCCCTGTCCGTGACAGCGCATCAGGTCCAGGCCCTCACCGGTGCGGGCACGCGCGCGTGACTGCTGGTTGCCCTGGAACTCGGCGTCGAACTCGACGAGTCCCTGGTAGGCGACCATCGTGCCCTTGCGGGCCAGGACGTCGTCGTGCCCCTCCAGGGTGACGCGCAGCATCTGCTTGTTCTGCAGGCTCCAGCGGTCCTGGGTCTGCTGGTCGTTGTAGGCGAAAATCGGGCTCTGCATGGCGTTCTCTGCTCCCCCTCAGCCCCGGACCCGGAGGCGGTCGGTACTGTCCTCGCTCGGCTGGACGACGACGATGCCCTGGCCGGAGAAGGCCATCTGGTAGGCCTCGCCGCTGCCCCGTCCGATCAGGGACTGCGCCTTGAAGCTGCGCTTGCCCTTCACCTTGAGGTTCGGCGACCAGGCGACGAGCGCGTCGGGGTCGACGTACGTCTCGTCCTCGCCGCCGCCGCAGTCGACGACGATCGGCTTGCCCCGGGAGGTCAGCGCGACCCAGCCCTGCCCGGAGATCTTGGTGTTCCACAGGCCCTGCCCGGCGAACTTCGCCAGGCCCTTCACCCGCTCGACGCCCCACGTCAGATGGGCGTCGAAGGCGAGGAGGTTGGTGGCGTTGACGGAGATGCCGTCGCCGTTGAGGTTGATCACGACGACGTTGGCGCCGTAGTCGGCGAGGTAGAGCAGGCCGTCGCCGGAGCACTTCATCAGCGGCGCGCCCTCACCGGTGAGCCAGTCCTTGGCGATCTGGCGGACGGCGGGCGGGTTGGGCTCGTACTGGACGAAGCCCTCGTAGGCGACCATCGAGCCCACGCGCGCCATGAGGTCGTGCCCGGTCTGCATGGCGACCTTGACCATGTGGTTGCCGTGGTTCTCCATGCGGGCGGTGACGGGTGCGGGGGCGTAGCCCGCGAGCGGCTGGTTCATGACGGGCTCTCCCTCAGATCTCGTACGGCTGGACGACGACGAAGCTGCCGGGCGCGGCCCGGAACTGGAGGTTCACGCTCTCGCCGGTGTCGCCCGGGTAGGCGTTGCGGCGCATGCGCACCTGGCTGGAGACGACCACCTGCGCGGCGGCCGACCAGGCCACCACGGCGTTGCAGTCGGCGAACGTCGTGGGCGTGACGGGCAGCACCACGGGGGTGCCGTGCGTCTTGACGACGATCGTGCCGGTGCCCGTGAACTGCATCGTGAACAGCGCGCCGCCGGGGATGCCGTGCCCCTCGATCCGGCGGACCTCGTACTGCAGGGACTCGTCGAAGGCGAGGACGTTCTCCGCGGAGACACAGATGCCGTCGCCCTGGAGTTCGATGGGGTGCAGCATCGTGGAGTCCTCGGCGAGGAACACCTGCCCCTGGCCGGTGCAGCGCATCAGCTGCATCTCCTGGCCGGTCGCGTTGCCCACGATCCGGCCGGCGAATCCGGCGCCCTTGTAGCTGAAGTCGACCTTGCCCTGGTAGAGCACCATGCTGCCCTGCCGGGCCAGCACGGGCTGGCCTCCGATGCCGAGGTCGACGCGGACCATCTTCTTGTTCTGCTGCGTCCAGCGCTGACCGGTCGGCGTCTCCTTGAACTGCTGGAGCGCGGCGGCGACACCGGGGGCCTGGGGTGCGCCCTGCGGGGCGCCGTGCGGGACCTGCCCGGGGATCTGTCCGGGGACCTGCCCGTAGGGAGGCTGCTGGCCGTATCCCGGGGGCGGCGTCGGCTGGCCGTAGCCGGGCGGCGGAGCCGGGGCCTGCGGTGCCTGCGGCGCGGCGGGCGGGTAGCCGTAGCCGGGAGGCGGCGGCGCGGTGGGCTGGCCGTAGGGCGCGGGTGCCGGGGCGGGCGGCGGCGGGGTGGCGCCGGGCGGCGTCATGGGCGCGACGATCGTCGGCTGGGCGTGCACCGACGGGGCCGGGCCGGGAGGCGGGGGCGTGGCGCCCGGCGGGGGCGCGAAGCCCTGGGCGGCCGGCACGGGGGCGGGCGGAGCCATGGGCTGCGGGGCGGGGGCCGGAGCCCCGGCGGGGGCGCCGAACGCGGGCGGGGCCGCGGCCTGGGCGGGCGGCGCGAAGCTGGGCGCGCCCGCACCGGCCTGGGGCTGCGGCGGGGCGGCGGCGGGCGTCTCCTCCTCGGCCACCTCACCGCCGAAGTTCCTGAGCAGCGCCTCGAGACCGCCGTCGAAGCCCTGGCCGACGGCGGCGAACCGCCACACGTCCTTCAGGTAGAAGTCGCCCAGCATCACGGCGCGCTCGGTGGTGAACTCCGAGCCGTTGAAGGCGTACCGGGCCACCTCCTCGCCGCCCGCGACGATGCGGAGATAGCCGGGGCCGATCTGCGACATCTGACCGGCGCCGTCGATCGTCGCCGTGAAGGACAGCTTCTGGATCTGGGGGGGGATCTTGTCGAGTGTGACCCGGAACGACTCGGTGTCCCCGGCCTGCGCGCCGAGGAGCTGGATGCTCTCCTCGGGGGACTTCGGCTGGTTGAAGAAGACGAAGTAACGGTCGTCGGAGAGCCGTTCGTCGGCGTCGAGACCGAAGCAGCTGATGTCGAAGGTCAGCCCTGGGCCACCGATCTGCACGCCTACGTACAGATCCGTGCCCGCCGTGAGGTCACTGATCCTGGCCTTGTGGCCGCGTTGGAATTCCCTGGCCATGCGTAACGACCGTCCCCCATCCCGAAGTGAGTGCGTCGCGACAGGCTAACGGCAAACTCGGACATCGGACGAAGCCGGTACAGACCCGGTACACAACTTCCGCGAAGGCGGCGGAGGCCCCTTCTCCGCACAGCGTGGACGGCAGCGGTCACTCGTCGCGGGCGGCGGGGAGATGGGGCAGACGCTCGGCGGCGACGACGCCTTCGAGATAGCCCTTGGCCCGCTCGGTGCGCGGATACGCCTCCAGCAGCCGCCAGAAGCGCGGCCCGTGACCGGGGACGAGGAGATGCGCGAGCTCGTGCAGGAGGACGTAGTCCACGACGTACTCGGGCATGCCCTGCAGCCGGTGGGAGAGCCGGATGCTGCCTTCGGCCGGGGTGCACGAACCCCATCGGGTGTTCTGGTTGGTGACCCAGCGCACCGAGTCCGGCCGGGCCCGGCCGTCCAGATACTGCTCCGACAACCGGGCGGCACGCGCGGACAGTTCGGCGTCGCCGAGGACCTTCCTGCTCTCCTGCGCGGCCAGCTTGTCGAGCATGACGCGCACCCAGCGCTGCTCCTCGGCCTCGGACATCCGGGCGGGGATGAGCACGATGGTGCGATCGCCCTCGCGGTACGCCGACACCGTCCGGCGGCGCCGGGCGCTCCTGCGGACCTCGATCGCGTTCGCCCCCGAGCCGCTCACGGGCGGGCTGGTCGTACTGCGCTGTGGCGTTCCGGCGCGGTGCAGTGGGTCGGCGGACACGCCCCGACGTTACCCGTTGTCCTGGGGGGAAGTCCCGACTCCGGGACGGTCCGATTCCGATCCCTCACCCGGCGTCTGATTTGTACGACGAATATCCACTGCCTGTGGACAACTTTCGGCACCGATCGCCGCGCCGGGGCATGCTGAGTGCCGTCGGGGAGTCACGACCGGGCTCCTCGACGACAGACGGGGACGCACCACGACGACGGCTACGGGGGCCTGTTCATGCATGCCACAGCTTCGACCGATACCAATGTGCCGATTTCCGGTCATTCGCCCGACAGTTCGGCGGAGGCGGGCAGTGAGGCCGGGGCAGGACTTCCGCGGGCGCCCTCGCTGAAACCCGCGCTGAGGCGTGGCTGGCGGGACCTCAATACGGTGCAGTTCGGGATGACTCCGGCGCACGCGCTCACGCTGGGGCCGATGGACACCGCGACGGGCAGTTTCCTCGACCTGCTGAACGGCACCCGGGGACCGGAGCTGCTGCGCGAGGAGGGCCGGCGGATGGATCTGCCCGACGGTCATGTCGACGGACTGCTGCGACGGCTCGCGCACGCCGGGCTGCTCGACGACGCCCGGGGCGGCGGACCCGGAGGCGACTGGCTGCGGCGCAGGAAGGCGGTTCTGGACCGGCTGCGTCCCGATCTGGCGTCGCTGTCCCTGACCACGTCCGAGCCGGGCGAGGCGATCGGCCGGCTCGCCGCACGCCGCTCCGCGCGGGTGCAGGTGCGCGGCGCCGGCCGGGTGGGCGCGGTGCTCGCCTCGCTGCTGGCGGCGGCCGGGGTGGGCGAGGTGGACGTGCGCGACATCGGGCGGGTCGAGCCGTGGGACGTGACGCCGGGCGGGCTGCCCGCGGAGACGGTCGGCGACCGCCGGGACGACGCCGCCCGCCGGGTCGCGCGCCGCCACGCGCCGGACCGGCCGCCGCGCCGCGACACCCGCTCCCCTCGTGGACAGGACACCCACGGCCACTCGCTGGTGATCATCGCCCCGCGCGACGACGTCGGCGTGCACGCCCCGTCCCCGTCCGCGGCGGAGCCCCTGATCGACTCCGGTACGCCCCATCTGTACGTCGGCGTCGTGGAGGGCACCGGCGTGGTCGGCCCTCTGGTTCTGCCCGGCGAGACGGCGTGCGCCGGATGCCTCGACGCGGACCGCGCCGACCGCGATCCGGTGTGGCCCCGGCTGGTCACCCAGTGGCGATCGGGCCGGGGGCGGGCCCGGCCGGTGCCGCCCTGCGACGTCGCGCTCGCGACCACGGTCGCCGGCCTGGCCGCGGCGCACGCGCTGGCCTTCCTCGACGGCCGGATCCCGTCGACGGCGGGCGCACGCTGGGAGGTGTCACTACCGGGTCTGACCTGGCACGCCCGACCGGTGTGGGCGCATCATGCCTGTCCGTGCGGGGCGGCGGACAAAGGTGAGGGAGAACACCCCTCCGCCGAGGGGGGGTCGCACGAGACAATGGCGGAGGAACGGCCGTCGAAGAAGCCACGCCCCGAGGCGGACACCGCACGGCCGGCTCGGATCTGGAGGGCGCATGTCTGATCTTCCGCGCAAGGCGGTCACCCGCACCGCCAAGCTCGCCGCGCTGCCGCTCGGCTTCGCCGGGCGGGCGACCTGGGGACTCGGCAAGCGGATCGTCGGCGAGTCCGCGGAGATCGTCGGCCGCGAACTGCAGCAGCGGACCGCCGAGCAACTGTTCAAGGTCCTCGGCGAGCTCAAGGGCGGCGCGATGAAGTTCGGGCAGGCCCTGTCCGTCTTCGAGTCGGCCCTGCCGGAGGAGGTCGCCGGACCGTACCGGGCGGCCCTCACCAAGCTCCAGGAGGCCGCGCCCCCGATGCCGACCCGCACCGTGCACGCGGTGCTGACGGAGCGACTCGGCGAGGACTGGCACGACCTGTTCCTGGAGTTCGAGGACAAGCCGGCCGCCGCCGCGTCGATCGGCCAGGTCCACCGGGGTGTGTGGCACGACGGCCGCGAGGTCGCGGTCAAGGTGCAGTACCCCGGAGCCGGGGAGGCCCTGCTGTCCGACCTGAACCAGCTGAGCCGGTTCGCCCGGCTGCTGGGCCCCCTGATCCCGGGCATGGACATCAAGCCCTTGATCGCGGAGCTGAAGGACCGCGTCTCCGAGGAGCTGGACTACGGCCTGGAGGCGCAGGCGCAGCAGGCCCACGCGGAGGAGTTCGCGGACGACCCGGACGTCGTCGTGCCGGAGGTCGTCCACCAGAGCGACGAGGTCCTGATCACGGAGTGGATCGACGGGGTGCCGCTCTCGGAGGTGATCTCCGACGGCACCGAGGAGCAGCGCGACCGCGCCGGTCAGCTCCTGGCCCGGTTCCTCTTCTCCGGCCCGGCCCGCACCGGCCTGCTGCACGCCGACCCCCACCCGGGGAACTTCCGTCTGCTGCCGGGCGGCCCGGAGGGCGAGGACGACTGGCGGCTGGGCGTGCTGGACTTCGGCACCGTCGACCGGCTCCCGGGCGGCCTGCCGACGCCGATCGGGGAGTCCCTGCGGATGACGCTGGACGGCGACGCGAACGCGGTCTACGAGATGCTGTGCGCCGAGGGCTTCGTCAAGGAGACGATCGACCTGGAGCCCGACGCCGTCATGGACTATCTGCTGCCGATCATCGAACCGGCCCAGGTCGAGGAGTTCACGTTCACCCGGGGCTGGATGCGCAGTCAGGCGGCCCGGGTGGCCGACCCCCGCTCCCCCGCCTACCAACTGGGCAAGCGGCTCAATCTGCCTCCCGCCTATCTCCTCATCCACCGGGTGACGCTGAGCACCATCGGCGTGCTGTGCCAGTTGGGCGCGACGGTCCGGCTCCGTCAGGAACTGGAGGAGTGGCTGCCGGGGTTCGCACCGGAGGATCCGACGGACGAGGAGGACTCGGCGGCGGAGGCGGCGGAGGCCTGAGCGGGCGGGGCTACCACCAGGCCGAGTCGAGCCGGCCCTCGATCGCGCGGAGGTTGTCGCGCGAGCAGGTGTCGCAGAAGTGGATTCGGACGCCGTTCTCCACGGAGCAGGTCCAGGTGGGCCGCGGCTCCTCGCTACGGGCGCCGCAGCGGGCGCACACCATCGGCCCAGGTTCGGCGTCGGAGCGGTGGTCGCCGTCGCTGCCGGGGGATCTCGTCACCCACCCGACGATAACGCCGGCAGCGGCTGACCGTCCGGACAACGCACGGCGGGGGCCGCTCCGTTCGTGACGGATCGGCCCCCGCGGGAGTCGGTGCCCTGCCGGTGGGGAGACCCACCGGCCGGCGGCGATTACTGCATGACCGCCATGGCCAGCGCGCGGCGGGCGCGCATCGAGGCGCGCTCGGCCCGGCGCTGCATCCGGCGAGCGGTCGCCAGGCGCACGGCCTGTCGCTCCCGCTGCGCCTCGTGCTGGAGGTCGTGCATATGCGCACGTGCCAGGGCTTCTTGGATGAGTTGCATCTCTCGGTTCCTGTTCTGGCGCGCGGTGGTGGCGCCACTGCTGGTGAAGTCTTCAGGCGCGGAGCCTGCGGTCTCGTCGGTGGACGGCTTCATCGGGGCCTGCTTCTGGGGGTCGTGCGTGAGGGGGCGGTCGATCGTTCCGGTGATGTTCATGCCGTGACCGGGTTCTTGCGCGGGCGGCCACGCGGCCGCTTCCGGGCGACGACGACACCCTGGACGAACAGCTCGCCACCCCAGACGCCCCAGGGCTCACGCCGCTCCTTGGCGCCGGCGAGGCAGGCCTCCATCAGCGGGCAGGTGCGGCAGAGGGACTTGGCGTACTCGACGTCCGCCGGCGACTCGGCGAAGAAGACCTCCGGGTCGTAGGAACGGCAGGGGACGGGCACGCCGAGGTTCTCGATGGCGTCGTCGAGCGCGGTGAGCGCGGTGAGGGGGATCAAGGTCGGGTCCTCCGTGGAGCCAGGCTTGGGAATCACGTCTGAAGGCGGTACGGACGGGGCGTGCGCTTCGAGTTGCACGGTTCGTCTTCCTCGTCTGTTCGTTCCGGTCCTGTTGGACCGGTTGGCGGCTGGTACCGGGTCTTGCCTGTCCCGAGGCCCCTTCGCTCTGTCGTCCCTGTTGCAGGACAAACAGAAGGGCCGCGGATCCCGGATGGGGTTCCGCGGCCCTGAAGGCGCCGGCCTGATCGGCGATCAGGCTGGATCACTCCAGGGTTCTGGCCCACGGAAGGCCCACATCTGGTGGTGCTGCGTCGTCTGCTTCCGGAATCCGGCACCGGTCGCCGTAAAGGCATAGGCCTGCGCCTGTGCCACTACTGCCGCTTCCAGTGCCTTGGTCGGTCGCTCATTGCGCTCACGGACGGGAACGCCCGCGAGGGACACGGCGGACGCCGGACGACCGGCACGAATGCCGGACAGACCGGTGCCCAGGTCCGAGGCGCCGAGCATGCACAGGGAGGCGACGACCGAGCGATCGGTCATTTTGGCGGTGCTGATGGAGCTGGCGTAGATGCTGATCACTGGACTCGCCTCCTCTCGGCGTCTCGGGGGACTGGTGTGAACCAGTCCTGCGGGTATGCAAGTACATCACGGATCAGGGGCCTGCGAGAAGGCCTCCGTTCGCGTGGTTAAGAACCTATGGGGATCGCTGGGGCATGCGCAAACTATTTTTGCGACGAGTTCCGCTCAGCCCCCGATCTCGCTCTCCCCGACCTCTTGACCTGCGCATATGGCCAGCACATCGGCTCCGTAGCGGTCGAGCTTCCGTTTGAGGAGACCTGGAATACGGGCCAACTCATCCGGACTGCTCGGCTCCGCCTCGGCGATCGCCATCAGGGTCCGGTCCGTGAAGACGCAGAAGTCGGGCTGGCCGCTGCGCCGCGCCTGGCCCGCCCGCCAGTCACGCAGGCGCTCGTACAGGCCCTCGTTCATGTCGGAGGGGCAGCTCTCGCAGCGCATCAGCTTCATCTCACCCGCGTCGATGAGGGTGCGCCCGCAGACCCGGCAGCGGGCCGGGCTGCGCTGCCTGCGTCTCGGGGCGTCCTCACGCCGGCCGCCGTACCCCCGCGCGTAGCCCCGCTCGACGCCGCCGGCTCCGCCCCCGGCCGCCGCCCGGCCCGCGGCGCCGCCGGAACCGGGGCGCAGCCCGTCCAGGAAACGGCTGGGCCGGCGGTTGGGCCGGCCGCCGGGGGCGCGGGTCAGCGCCCAGGAGACATGGAGGTGGCGCCGGGCGCGGGTGACGCCCACGTACAGAAGGCGGCGCTCCTCCTCGACCTGCTCGTCGGTCTTGGCGTAGGAGATCGGCATCATGCCCTCGGCGACGCCGACCAGGAAGACGGCGTCCCACTCCAGGCCCTTCGCCGAGTGCAGGGAGGCCAGGGTGACGCCCTGGACGGTGGGGGCGTGCTGCGCGCCGGCCCGCTCGTCGAGCTCGGCGACCAGGGCGGCGAGGGTGGCGCCGGGCTTGGCCGCGGCGAAGTCCTGCGCGAGGTGGACGAGGGCGGCCAGCGACTCCCAGCGCTCTCTGACGGCACCGGAGCCGGCCGGCGGCTCGGACGTCCAGCCCTCCGACGACAGCACGGCACGCACCTGCGAGGGCAGGCCGACGGCGTCGTCCAGGAGCGAGTCGTTCCGACCGAAGCGGGCCGCGCCGCGCAGGGCGACGATCGCCTTGCGCACCTCGGGGCGCTCGAAGAACCGCTCGGCGCCGCGCAGCTGATAGGGGATGCCCGCGTCGGCGAGTGCCTGCTCATAGGTCTCGGACTGGGAGTTCGTCCGGAACAGGACGGCGATCTCGGCGGCCGGGACACCGGCGTCCATCAGGTCGCGGATGCGCCGGGCGGCGCCCTCGGCCTCGGCCGGTTCGTCGGTGTACTCGGCGTAGACGGGCTCGGGGCCGGGGTCACGCTGGGAGACCAGTTCCAGCCGGTGGTCGGCGGCGCGGCCGCGGGCCTGGGAGAGCAGACCGTTGGCGAGGCGGACGACCTGCGGGGTGGAGCGGTAGTCGCGGACCAGCTTGACGACGGTGGCTCCGGGGTGGCGGGTGCGGAAGTCGAGCAGATGGTCCGGGGTGGCACCGGTGAACGAGTAGATCGTCTGGCTGGCGTCCCCCACCACGCAGAGGCTGTCGCGGTCGCCGAGCCACAGCTCCAGCAGGCGCTGCTGGAGGGGGCTGACGTCCTGGTACTCGTCGACCACGAAGTGCTGGTACTGGGAACGCACCTGCTCGGCGATGTCCTGGCGGTCCTGGAGGACGGCGACCGTGAGCAGCAGGACGTCCTCGAAGTCGATGACGGCGCGGTCCCGCTTGAGGTCCTCGTAGACGGTGTAGAGCTGGGCGATCTCGGCCGGGTCGCGGGGCGCCTCCCGGCCGGCCTTGGCGGCGGCGAGCGCGTAGTCGGCGGGGACGGTCTGGGTGACCTTGGACCACTCGATCTCGGCGGTGACGTCCCGCAGCTCGTTGCGGTCGAGGCGGATGCGGCAGGCGGCGGCCGCGTCGGCGACGAGCTGGATCTTGCGGTCGACGAGCCGCGGCATGGAGCCACCGACGGCTTTCGGCCAGAAGTACTGCAGCTGCCGCAGCGCCGCCGAGTGGAACGTGCGGGCCTGGACCCCGGCGGCGCCGAGCTGGCGCAGCCGCCCGCGCATCTCCCCCGCGGCGCGGGCGGTGAAGGTGACGGCGAGGACGCCGGCGGGCGGTAGGATGCCGGCGCGCACCCCGTAGGCGATGCGGTGGGTGATGGCCCGGGTCTTGCCGGTACCGGCTCCCGCGAGCACGCACACCGGACCGTGCAGGGCGGTCGCCACCTCGCGCTGCTCGGGGTCGAGCCCTTCGAGCACCGCGTCGGGGGAGTCCGGTACCTGCGGGAAGAGGGTGGAGTGCGTTGCTGCTGTCACACGTTCATGCTGCCAGGTCCCCAGAGACGGCCGCGCCGGTTGTCCACAGGCGGGCAGGGATAGTCGTACGAATGCGGCAGGCGTCACGTGCCCGGCATACCCCGGGTGGGAATGGAGTGCCGCCGCCGTACGTTCCCCCACCGGACGACCTGATCCCCGAGCCATCCGAGGAGCGCGCGAGACATGCAGGGCACTGTGACGATGTACAGCACCACCTGGTGCGGCTACTGCCAGCGTCTGAAGAAGCAGCTGGACCGCGAGGGCATCGCGTACACCGAGATCAACATCGAGCAGGACCCCGAGTCCGCCGCGTTCGTCGAGAAGGCCAATGGCGGAAACCAGACCGTGCCGACCGTGCTGTTCGCGGACGGTTCGACGCTGACGAACCCGTCGCTGGCCCAGGTGAAGCAGAAGATCGCTGTCTGAGCCGACGTCTGATCCAGACCTACGCTCCACAGCTGCGAAGAGGGTGGCGGCCCTGACCGGGCCGCCACCCTCTTCGTCTGCGTCCGTGCGCTTTCCCGCCGGTCAGACGCTACGCGTCGGCAGCTGCTTGCCGTACCAGAGCTCGATCAGCCGGGCCGCGATCGAGATGCCGTAGGGCGGCAGGACCTCGCCCGACTCGAAGGCCGCGCGCAGGTCGTCGCGGGAGAACCAGCGGGCCTCGTGGATCTCGTCGCCGTCGACCTGGATGTCGAAGGAGGTGGCGCGGGCCATGAAGCCGAGCATGAGGCTGGACGGGAACGGCCAGGGCTGGCTGGCCACGTACTCGACTCCGCCGACGGTGATGCCGGCCTCCTCGAAGACCTCGCGCCGCACGGCCTGCTCGATGGACTCCCCCGGCTCGACGAAGCCCGCGAGCGTGGAGAAGCGGCCCTCGGGCCAGTGCACCTGACGGCCGAGGAGGATGCGGTCCTCCTCGTCGGTGACGGCCATGATCACGGCCGGGTCGGTGCGCGGGTAGTGCTCGGCGCCGCAGGCGGGGCAGCGGCGGATGTGCCCGGCGGCGGCGATGACGGTGCGCTCGCCGCAGCGGGAGCAGAAGCGGTGGGTGCGCTGCCAGTTCTCCAGGCCGACGGCGTGCACCATCAGGCCCGCGTCGCGCGGTGACAGCAGCAGTCCTGCCTCGCGCAGGCCCGCCGGGCGCGCCGACTGGTCGATACGGCCGGGCAGGGCGTCCTTCTGCAGGGCGAAGTAGCTGACGCCGTCCTCGTCGATGCCGAGGAAGTAGCGGTGCGCCTCGGTGAGGGGTGCCTCGAACGAGGGGGTCATGACGAGCTCGGTACGTCCGTCCGGCGTCTCGTCGATCAGGACCTGGCCGCCGGAGACCACGAAGCAGCGGGTCGTGGGGTGACTCCACGCCGCCGCCAGCCAGGCCTCGTCGAGCCGGTGGTGGGCGGCGCGGTCGATGCCGCTCGGGGCGGTGAGCGAGACGGGTCGGTCGGCGGTGTGGTCGGTCGAGGTGGTCACGGGTGCTTCCAACTCCCCCAGTGGAACGGTGTGCTTCGGCGGGTGGATCGGCGGGACGTGGGACAGGAGGTGACCGGGGGCGGCAGCGCTCGGCGCTGTGAGGCGGCGTCTCCAGTGTGCCGCGCGCGATGCCGCTCCAGGTGGGGCGGTGCGTCAGGGCGCATGACGCCAGTGCGCGGCGAGGTCGCCCCACAGGTAGGCGGTGGTCTCGACGCCCTTGAGGAGCAGATCGAGCTCGACCTTCTCGTTCGGGGCGTGCCAGCCGTCGGAGGGGACGGAGATGCCGAGGAAGAGCACGGGCGCGCCGAGCACGTCCTGGAGGTCGGCGGCGGGCCCGGAGCCGCCCTCGCGCGTGAAGCGGACGGGCCCCTCGAAGGCACGGCCCATGGCCCGGACGACGGACTGGAGGGCCGGGTGGTCGAGCGGCGTCAGGCACGGCCGGGTGGCCCCGCTGAAGGTGATCTCGCAGCGGATCCCCGCGGGCACCTGCTCGGCGGCCCACGCGCGGACGGCCTTCTCGATGTGGTCGGGGTCCTGTCCGGCGACCAGCCGGAACGACAGCTTCACCATGGCCGACGACGGGATGATCGTCTTGCTGCCGGGGCCCTGGTAGCCCCCGCCGATCCCGTTGACCTCCGCGGTGGGGCGGGCCCAGACGCGTTCCAGCGTGGTGTGGCCGGCCTCGCCGTGGGTGGCGTGCGATCTGGCGGTGCGCAACCAGCGCGCCTCGTCGAACGGCAGCTCGGCGAAGAGGTCGCGCTCGCGGTCGGTCAGCTCGACGACTCCGTCGTAGAAGCCGGGGATCGCCACGCGCGCGTGGTCGTCGTGGAGGGCGGCGACCAGGCGGGCGACGGCGGTCGCCGGGTTCGGGACGGCGCCGCCGAACGAGCCGGAGTGGATGTCCTGGTCGGGACCGTGCAGCCGGATCTCGCACTCGGCGAGGCCCCGCATGCCCGTGCACACGGTGGGGGTGTCCTCGGCCCACATGCCGGTGTCGGAGACGATCACGGCGTCGGCGGCGAGCCGGTCGGCGCGCTCCTCGACCAGGGCGCGGAAGTGCGGGGAGCCGGACTCCTCCTCGCCCTCGATCAGCAGCTTGAGGTTGACGGCCGGGGCGGTGCGGCCGGTCGTGGCGAGGTGGGCCCGGACGCCGAGTGTGTGGAAGAACACCTGGCCCTTGTCGTCGGCGGCCCCGCGCGCGTACAGCCGTCCGTCGCGGACGACGGGCTCGAAGGGCTCGCTGTCCCAGCCGTCCTCACGGGCGGCGGGCTGCACGTCGTGGTGGCCGTAGACGAGGACCGTGGGCGCCTCGGGGTCGCCGGAGGGCCAGTGCGCGAAGACGGCGGGGGCGCCGGGCGTGGGCCAGACCTCGACCGTCGGGAATCCGGTCTCCAGCAGCTTGGCGGCGAGCCATTCGGCGCTGCCGCGGACGTCGGGCGCGTGCGCGGGCTGAGCCGAGACGGACGGGATGCGCAGCCATTCCGCGAGGTCCTCGAGGAAGGTGGTGCTGTGCTGTTCGATGTACGTACGGACAGCGTCGTCCGGGGTCTGGCTCATAGGCCCGAGCCTATCGGCCCGAGCCGACATCCTGATTGGGCGGTTCCTCACACTCCGTCTTCCCGGCGGGCTCGCCGGTGAGCAGGCGTTCCAGCGCCGAGCGGTCCGGCAGGCCGTCCGGGCGCACGACCTCGCCGCTGCGGACATACAGGAAGACGGCGTCGACCGATTCCAGGGGGACGCCCTGCTGCTCGGCCCAGGCGAGCCGGTACAGGGCGAGCTGGAGGGGGTCGGCGGTGCGGGCGCGGTTGGTCTTCCAGTCGACGATCTCGTACGTCGTCCCGTCGCCCTCGCCGTTGCGGTACACGGCGTCGATCCGGCCGCGTACGACCCGGCCGGCGATCGCCAGCTGGAACGGGGCCTCCACCCGGTACGGCGTGCGGTGCGCGTACTCCGTGCGCTCGAAGGCCTCCTTGAGAGCCTCCAGGTCGCGTTCGTCGGCGATCTCCGCCTCGCCGCCGGGCAGCTCGTCGGGCTCCAGCATCGGCAGCGTCAACTCTTCGAAGCGGGCTTCCACCCATGCGTGGAACCGGGTGCCCCGACGTGCGGCGGGTTGCGGAGGGCGCGGCATGGGGCGCGCGAGTTCCTTCGCGAACCCGTCGGGGTCGGCGGCCAGCCGCATCAGCTGGGACGCGGTCAGGGACGCGGGCAGCGGTACGTCCGTGACGCTCGCGCGGGCGCGCAGCAGCTCGCCGGTGAGGGCGTCGAGATCACGGTCCCAGGAGGCGAGGGTGCGGGCCTCCTCGGGTGTGAGGTGTTCGCCGTCCGGTGTGCGGGAGCGCGGCGGCGCCGCCTGGTGCGGGATGGACGGCCGCGCGGCGGGCTGGGGCTCCGGGTCGCGAGGGCGCCCGTGTTCGGCGGTCGGGGCGGCGGCGGTCTCGTCGGATGCTCTCTCGTGCGGGACGGCGCTCTCGCGGGGGGCGCCGTCGTAGAGGGCGTCGTCGTAGGCGTCGTCCTCGAAAGGGGCCTCGTCGAGGGGGGCGTCGTCCCACAACTCGGATGCGCCGGAGTCGCCCGGGTGGCCGTACGCGGGGTCGTCGTCCTCGTCCGGCGGGGGCGGCCAGTCGGGGTCGTCGTAGGTGTCGGGGTCGTGCGTCGCGACCGGGTCGTCCTCGGACGCCAGCCGTTCCAGGTGCGCCAGGACCGTCTCGGCGGCCGCCCGGCGCCGGGCCAGGGCGGTCTCGTCCAGAGGCAGCGGCCAGGCGTGCTCGGCGCCCTCCCGGAGCAGGGCCGGGTTCTCCGCGCCCTCGGCCGGCTCGTCGGCCCACACCTCGATCTCGCCGTGGCCGGCCGCGCAGTGGTCGTGGAGGGCCAGCAGGAAGTCGGAGGGCCCGCGCGGCTTCTTCTGGCTGGGACCCCACCAGTGGCCGGAGCCGAGGAGCAGCGAGCGGGGGCGCGTGAAGGTGACGTAGCCGAGGCGCAGCTCCTCGGTGTGCTGGTGCTCCTTCATGGCCTCGTGGAAGGACTTGAGGCCCCGGGAGTCCCAGGAGCCGACGTCGGGGAGCGTATCGGCGTCGCCGCGCAGCTCGTGCGGGAGCACCTTGCCCTGCGCGGTCCACTTCTCGCGGCCCTGCGTGCTGGGGAAGGTGCCGGTGACCAGGCCGGGGACGGCGACGACGTCCCACTCCAGCCCCTTGGACTTGTGCGCGGTGAGCACCTTGACGGTGTTGTCGCCGCCCGGCAGGGCGTTGTCGAGGCCCTTCTCGTACTGGGCCGCGGTGCGCAGGAAGGCCAGGAAGGCGAGCAGGGAAGCCTCGTAGTCGCCGGCCGCGAAGGAGGCGGCGATGTCGAGGAAGTTGGACAGGGTCTCGCGGCGCCGGGCGGCGAGCGCGTGCGGGGAGGCCGACAGCTCGACCTCCAGGCCGGTGACGGCGAGGACGCGGTGCAGGACGTCCATGAGCGGGTCGGACAGGGAGCGGCGCAGGTCGCGCAGCTCGGCGGCGAGGCGGGCGAAGCGCACGCGCGCGTCCGGGGAGAACGGCAGCCCGTCGTCGTCCCCGGCGCCGTCCAGCGGCGTCTCCAGGAATGTGTCGAGGGCGTCCGCGAGGGAGATCACCTCGGCCGGGTCGATGCCCTCGACGGCCTCGGCGAGACGGCGGTCGGGGTCGTCGTCGCCGTCCACGCGCGCGTGGGAGACCAGCAGGCGGGCGCGCCGGCCCAGCAGGGCGAGGTCGCGCGGGCCGATGCGCCAGCGCGGGCCGGTGAGCAGCCGCACCAGGGACGCGTTGGCGCCGGGGTCCTGGAGGACCTCGCAGACGGCGACCAGGTCGGCGATCTCGGGCAGGTGGAGCAGGCCGGACAGGCCGACCACCTCGACGGGGACGTCCCGCGCGACGAGCGCTGCCTGGATCTCCGCGAAGTCGGTCGCCGTACGGCACAGGACGGCGATCTCGCCGGGTGCCTTGCCGGTGTTCACCAGGTGGGCGACGGAGTCGGCGATCCAGTCGATCTCCTCGGCGTGAGTGGTGAGGAGGGCGCAGCGCACGATGCCGTCGCGCTCGGCTCCGGGGGCGGGGCGCAGGGCCTCCACGCCCGCGTGCAGGGCTCGCAGGGGCTCCGCGAGGCCGTTGGCGAGGTCGAGGAGGCGGCCGCCGCTGCGGCGGTTCTCGCTGAGGGCCTGGCGGGTGGCGGGGCGGCCGTCGGCGTGGGCGAAGTGCTCGGGGAAGTCGTCGAGGTTGGCGACGGAGGCGCCGCGCCAGCCGTAGATCGCCTGGCAGGGGTCGCCCACGGCGGTCACCGGATGCCCGGTGCCGTCGCCGAACAGTCCGGCGAGGAGGACGCGCTGGGCGACGGACGTGTCCTGGTACTCGTCGAGGAGGACGACCCGGAACTCGTCGCGCAGGAGGCGGCCGACCTCGGGCATCTGTGCCAGGCGCGCCGAGAGGGCGATCTGGTCGCCGAAGTCGAGCAGGTCCCGTTCGCGTTTGGCGGCGCGGTAGCGGACGACGAGGTCGGCGAGCTCGCGGCGCGCGGCGGCGGCCTCGGGGACCTTGCGCAGGTCGGCGTTGCTGAGCTTGACGCCCTGGAGGGTGAGCAGCAGCCGGGCGTCGTGGGCGCGCAGCGCCTCGGGCCGCACGAGGTGCTCGGAGAGCTCGGCGTCGAGGGCGAGCAGGTCGCTGACGAGGTCGGCGAAGGAGCGGGTGAGGGCCGGGTAGGGGCCGGGTGCCTCGCGCAGCACACGCGCGGCGAGCTGGTAGCGGGTGGCGTCCGCGAGCAGCCGGGACGTCGGTTCGAGACCGATGCGCAGGCCGTGATCGGTCAGCAGGCGGCCCGCGAACGCGTGGTACGTGGAGATCACCGGTTCGCCCGGCGGCCGGTCCGGGTCGATGGCGTCGGGGTCGGTGACCCCGGCCCGGACGAGGGCCTTGCGGACGCGTTCGGCGAGCTCGCCGGCGGCCTTGTTGGTGAAGGTCAGGCCGAGGACCTGCTCCGGCGCGACCTGGCCGGTGCCGACCAGCCACACCACGCGGGCCGCCATGACCGTCGTCTTGCCCGATCCGGCGCCGGCCACGATCACCTGCGGGGCGGGCGGTGCGGTGATGCAGGCCGTCTGCTCCGGGGTGAACGGGATGCCAAGGAGCTCTTTGAGCTGCTCGGGGTCGGTGATACGGGTGGGCACCTAAGGAAGGCTAGCGGCGGCCACTGACAGCGTGTGCCGGATCGGTCCGCCGGGACGGAGGAAGCGCAGGTCGAAGCGGGTGGTGCGATCCGTCACGCCGGTCACTGGGGCGCAGAGGGGCGGGTTACTCGACCACGTGCCGTCCCTCCGGGCGCGCGCTGCACGACGCGCGGAACGCGCAGTGCGTGCAGTGCTGCCCCGCGGTGGGTGTGAACCGCTCGTCGAGGACCTTTCCGGCCGCCGTGGCCAGCAGGTCGCCGACCCACTCCCCCTCCGGACCGTCCAGCGGCTGCTGTGCCTGCACCTTGGGCAGCGTGTCGCCGCCGTCCCGCTGGGCGGCGCCCTGACGCAGCTGGACGAGTTCGGCGCCGCCCGGCTCGGGCCGGGCACCGTCGAAGGCCTCGTCGACGGCGCCCTCGCGCACGGCGAGCTGGTAGACGGCGAGCTGGGGGTGGCGGGCCACCTCGGCCGCGCTGGGGGCCTGCTTGCCGGTCTTGAAGTCGACGACGTAGGCGCGTCCGTCGGCGTCGGCCTCGACGCGGTCCATCTGGCCGCGGATGCGCACCTCGAAGTCGCCCGCCTCCAGCGTCACGTCGAAGTCGTGTTCGCTGGCCACCGGGGTGCGGCCCGCGCGGTCCATGACATGCCAGCGGAGGAAGCGTTCGAGCGCCACGCGCGCGTTGGCCTTCTCCTGCTCGGACTTCCACGGGGCGTCGAAGGCGAGGGCGTTCCAGACGGAGTCGAGCCGTTCCATGAGGACCGCGAGATCGGCCGGAGTGTGCCCCGAGGCGACTTCGTCGGCGAGGACGTGCACCACGTTGCCGAAGCCCTGGGCGACGGTCGCGGGCGCGTCGGCCTTCACCTCGCGGCCCAGGAACCACTGCAGGGAGCAGGTGTTGGCCAGCTGGTCCAGCGCGCTGCCGGACAGCACCACGGGCTGGTCGCGGTCGCGCAGCGGCACCTTCGACTCGGTGGGTTCGCACATGCCCCACCAGCGGTAGGGGTGGGCGGCGGGCACCAGCGGACGGCCGTCGTCGTCGGCGAGCGCGGCCAGCCGGGCCAGCCGGAGCGCCGCCGCCCGGCGCAGGGCGTCCGACGCGCGCGGGTCGACCGTCGTGGCCCGGAGTTCGGCGACGAGGGCGGCCACGGACAGCGGGCGGCGGGGACGGCCGGTCACGTCGACGGGTTCCACGCCGAGCTCGGTGAGGAAGCGGGACGGCTGGTCGCCGTCGTCGGCGGGTGCCTTCACGGCCGTGACGACGAGCCGCTCACGCGCGCGTGTGGCGGCCACGTAGAAGAGCCTGCGCTCCTCGGCGAGCAGAGCGCCGGGGGTGAGCGGTTCGGCGAGTCCGTCGCGGCCGATCCGGTCGGCCTCCAGGAGCGAGCCGCGGCGGCGCAGATCGGGCCACAGGCCCTCCTGGACCCCGGCGACGACGACCAGGCGCCACTCCAGCCCCTTGGAGCGGTGCGCGGTCATCAGGCGCACGGCGTCCGGGCGTACGGCCCGCCGGGTGAGGGTGTCGGCGGCGATGTCCTCGGCGTCGATCTCCTCGAGGAAGTTCAGGGCGCCCCGGCCGCCGGTGCGCTCCTCCGCGCGCGCCGCCGTCGCGAACAGGGCGCACACAGCGTCCAGGTCCCGGTCGGCGTTGCGGCCGGCGGCGCCGCCGCGGCGGGCGGCGCGTTCCAGGCGGGAGGGCCACGGGGTGCCCTCCCACAGGTCCCACAGGGCCTCCTCGGCCGTACCGCCGCCCGCGAGGCGTTCGCGGGCCGTGCGGAGCAGCGCGCCGAGGCGCTGGGCGCCCCGCGCGTATGTGGGGTCGTGCACGGCCAGCCGCTCGGGCTCGGCCAGCGCGCGGGCGAGCAGCTCGTCGGAGGGCGGCGGCAGCGGGTTGCCCGCGGCCCGCTCCTCGTCCCGCAGGGCCCGCCCGAGGCGGCGCAGGTCGGCGGCGTCCATGCCGGCCAGCGGGGAGGTGAGCAGGGTCAGGGCGGTCTCGGTGTCGAGCCAGCACGGGGCGGGTTCGGTCCCCTCGTCATCGGAGGAGGCGGAGTCGGCCGGTCCCTCCTCCGCGCGTCCCTGCCCCGCCACCGCCGTGGCCACCGCGCGCAGTGCCGTCAGCAGGGGCGCGACGGAGGGTTCGTGGCGCAGCGGCAGGTCGTCGCCGTCGATGTCCAGGGGCACCCCGGCGGCCGTGAGGGCGCGGCGGACGGTCGGGATGGTGCGGGAGCCGGCGCGGACCAGGACGGCCATGTCGCTCCAGGGGACGCCGTCCTCCAGGTGGGCCCGGCGCAGGATGTCCGCGATGTTGTCCAGCTCGGTGCCCGCCGTCGGGTACGTGTGGACCTCCACGCGGCCGCCCTCGCGGACCGCGGTCAGTTCGCGGTGGGCGCGGACCTTGTCGGCCGGGAGCCGGGTGAGCGGCATGCGCCGGGTCAGCAGCCGGGTCGCGGCGAGGAGCGCGGCGCCGGAGCGGCGGGAGGTGCGCAGGACCTCGACGGGGGCGGGGCGGCCGTCCGCGCGCGGGAAGGTGCCCGGGAACTCCAGGATGCCGTTCACGTCGGCGCCGCGGAACGTGTAGATCGACTGGTCGGGGTCGCCGAAGGCCACGAGGGTGCGGCCGCCGCCGGCGAGGGCGCGCAGCAGCCGTACCTGGGCCGGGTCGGTGTCCTGGTACTCGTCGACGTACACGGCGTCGTACCGCGCGGCGAGCGCCTCGGCGGCGTCGGGTCGCCGGGCGAGCAGGACCGCGCGGTGGACCAGCTCGGCGTAGTCGAGGACGCCCTGGAGGTCGAGGACGTCCAGGTACTCGGCGAGGAAGGAGGCGGCTGCCCGCCAGTCGGGGCGGCCGATGCGCCGGGCGAAGTCGTCGAGGGCGCCGGGGCCGAGGCCCAGCTCGCGGCTGCGGGCGAGCACCGCGCGGACCTCGTCGGCGAAGCCGCGGGTGGTCAGGCAGGCGCGCAGCTCGTCCGGCCAGCGCGCATGGGCGAGCCCGAGCCGTTCCAGTTCGGGCTGGCCGGCGAGCAGCTCGCGGACGGTCACGTCCTGCTCCGGGCCGGAGAGCAGCCGCAGGGGCTCGACGAACAGGTCGTGGTCCTGGTGGGCGCGGACCAGGGCGTAGCAGAACGAGTGGAACGTGGTCGCCTGGGGCGCGCGGGCGGCGCCGATGCGCAGGGCCATGCGGTCGCGCAGTTCCACGGCGGCCTTGCGGCTGAACGTCAGCACGAGGATGCGCTCGGGGTCGCCCCCGCGCGCGATGCGGGCCGCCACCGACTCGACGAGCGTGGTCGTCTTGCCGGTGCCCGGGCCGGCGAGGACGAGCATCGGGCCGCCGGTGTGGTCAACCACCGAGCGCTGGGCGGCGTCAAGACGAGGGGGAGCCGGCTGGGCCGGAGGGGTTCGCACCAACCGGTAAGCGCCACGGGTCCCCTGTCGCACCGGGGTGTGCGACAGGCGCCTGGTGGAGGAAGAGGAGCTCACGTGGTTCGCCGGTCCTGGTGGGTGTGCAAGGGGTCGTGGCCGGCGCGCTGCGCCGTCGCCGGGAGGCGGTGGCCGGGGCCGCGGGCGGCCGCCTTCCGCGCGGGGAGAGCGGTGACCGCGGGGTGAGGGGGACACGCGCAGCAGACGCTACGCCGCGGGACGCCACGGAAGCAGGGCTTCCGCTTCATCCCTGGGGTCACTCCTGGCACCTATGTCCCTCGCCTCACGAACGTACGTCATGCCTCGGACGTGCCCTCCCGTCTCGGGACGCGTCACGCGTCACACGGCGGACCCGCCGATGGCGGAAGCTGTCAGGTGTGACCCTGTGCGCGTCCACCGCCGTCCCAGCGCGCCCGCCTCATGTCGAGGCGCGGCAGGTGGCCCTCGGCGGCCCTGCTCGCCTCCTTCAGCGGCGTGCCCTCGGCGCGGTAGTGCTCCAGGGCCCGCAGTTCGTGACCGGGCAGCAGAACGCCGTCCGAGCGGACCACCCGCCACCACGGGACGGCGCCGCCGTAGAGGGCCATCACCCGGCCCACCTGGCGCGGCCCGCCCTGCTCCAGCCACTCCGCCACGTCGCCGTACGTCATGACGCGCCCGGGCGGGATCAGCTCGGCGACCTCCAGGACCCGCTCGGCGTACTCCGGCAGCGCGTCCGTGTGCTGCGGACGGGCGCCGTCCGGAAGGCTCTCCTCGCTCATCCGCCCCATCCTGCACCACGCCACCGACAACGCGACGCGCCCGCCACCGTGCGTAGCCCTCGCCCCGGGGCCACGCTTCGGGCAGACTGTGCGCCCCCGCGTTTGCACCCTGATGCCCCTGTGTGTCGGTGGGGCATGCCACCATCGTGCGGGCGGTGACTGGTGATACGAGATCAAGAAGAGACGATGAAGCAGCAGGGCGTGCACCCCGAGGACGCGGAGAGCACGTCCGGCGCTTCGTCGCGCCCTGACACCGCGCCCGCGGGCGACAAGGACCCCGAGGGGACCACCGCCGACGAGGAACAGCAGGTCGGCGGGGGCTCCGACGCGGACCCCGCGACCGGCGGGGAAACCGCCGAGGTCGTCGAGGAGGCGCATGCCGACGAGGTGGAGGGCGACGAACCGCTGCTCCCCGCGCGCGTGCACCGCCCCTCCGACCTCGTCCGGGTGCTGGCGGGTGTCCTGGGGATCGTGCTGCTCCTCGCGATCGCCGCGTTTGCGCACGGCACCACCTCGGGCCTCGAACAGGACATCAACAAGGGCACCGGGCAGGCTCCCGACCTGTTCAGCAAGCTCGCGGGCCTGGTGTCCAGCATCGCCATCCTGCTGGTCCCGGTGGCCTTCGCGATCGAGCGGCTGATCAAACGAGACGGGCTGCGCATCGCCGACGGCGTCCTGGCGGCCGTCCTCGCGCACGGGGTGACACTCGCCACAGACCTGTGGGTCGCGCGGGCGGCCCCGGAGTCCATCCGGGACGCGCTCACCCAGCCCGCCCCCGGTGACGTCGGCTCGCTCACCGACCCGGTGCACGGCTACCTCGCGCCGGTCATCGCGTACATGACCGCCGTGGGCATGTCCCGCAGACCCCGCTGGCGCGCGGTGCTGTGGGCGGTCCTGGTCCTGTACGCCTTCTCGATGCTGGTCACCGGCTACACCACGCCGTTCTCGATCCTGCTGACGCTGCTGATCGGCTGGGCCGTCGCCTACGGCACGCTCTACGCGGTCGGCTCGCCCAACGTCCGCCCGACGGGACGGACGCTGATGGCGGGCCTGCGGCACGTCGGGTTCCGCCCCGTGAGCGCGGCCCGCGAGGAGGTCGCCGACCCCCAGGAGACCGCCACCGACCGGGGCCGGCGCTACTTCGTCACCCTGGAGGACGGCCCTCCGCTGGACGTCACGGTGGTCGACCGGGAGCAGCAGGCGCAGGGCTTCTTCTACCGCGCGTGGCGCAACCTCACGCTGCGCGGCTTCGCCACCCGCAGCAGCCTCCAGTCGCTGCGGCAGGCCCTGGAGCAGGAGGCCCTGCTCGCCTACGCGGCCATCGCCGCCGGGGCCAACGCACCCAAGCTGATCGCCACCTCCGAGCTCGGCCCTGACGCCGTGATGCTGGTCTACGAGCACACCGGCGGCCACACCCTGGACTCGCTCGCGGACGACGAGATCACCGACGATCTGCTCCGGGACACCTGGCTGCAGGTCAAGGCGCTGCAGTCCCGCCGTATCGCGCACCGCAGGCTGGTCGGCGACGCCATCCTGGTGGATCGTTCCGGCAAGGTGATCATCACCGATCTGCGGATCGGCGAGATCGCGGCGAACAGCCTGCTGCTGCGCATGGACATCTCCCAGCTGCTGGTCACCCTCGGGCTGCGGGTCGGCGCCGAGCGTGCCGTGGCCTCGGCGGTCGGCGTGCTCGGCCCGGACGCCGTGGCCGACTGCCTGCCGATGCTCCAGCCCATCGCGCTGAGCCGCTCCACGCGCGCGACGCTGCGCCGGCTCGCCCGGGAACGGGCCCAGCGCGAGCGCGACGCGGTCCTGGAGGCGTCGCGGCTGTCCAAGCAGGCCCGCAGCGAGGAGGCCGCCGCCCACACCGGCGCCGAGTCCGACAAGCCGGACAAGAAGGCCGTGCGGGCGCAGGCGCGGGCCGAGAAGCGGGCGCTGGACGAGGCCCTGGACGACGCCCGCGAGGAGGACCTGCTCACGCTGATCCGGCACGAGGTGCTGCGCATCAGGCCGCAGGCGCCGGTCGAACCGGCCCGGCTGGAGCGGGTGCGCCCACGCACCCTGATCAGCTTCATCGCGGGCGCCATCGGCGCGTACTTCCTGCTCACGCAGCTCACGCACATCGAGTTCGGCCCGCTCGTCGCGAACGCCCAGTGGGGCTGGGTGGCCGCGGCCGTGCTGTTCTCCGCCGCCAGCTACTTCGCGGCGGCGATGGCCCTGCTCGGCTTCGTGCCCGAGCGGGTGCCGTTCCGGCGGACGGTGGCGGCGCAGGTCGCCGGATCGTTCGTGAAGATCGTCGCGCCGGCCGCGGTCGGCGGCGTCGCCCTGAACACCCGCTTCCTGCAGCGCGCGGGAGTGCGGCCGGGGCTCGCGGTGGCGAGCGTCGGCGCGTCCCAGCTGTTCGGGCTCGGCTGCCACATCCTGATGCTGCTGTCCTTCGGCTATCTCACCGGAACCGAGAAGACGCCCTCTCTGTCGCCGTCCCGCACGGTCATCGCGGGCCTGCTGACGGTGGCGGTGCTGGTGCTCGTCGTGACGTCGGTGCCGTTCCTGCGCAAATTCGTCGTCACGCGCGTGAGGTCGCTGTTCGCGGGCGTCGTGCCCCGCATGCTGGACGTGCTCCAGCGGCCGCAGAAGCTGGTCACCGGCATCGGCGGCATGCTGCTGCTGACCGCGTGCTTCGTGATGTGCCTGGACGCCTCTATCAGGGCGTTCGGCAGCGAGGGCACCTCGCTGAGCATCGCCAGCGTGGCCGTCGTCTTCCTCGCGGGCAACGCGCTCGGCTCCGCCGCCCCGACACCGGGCGGTGTCGGCGCCGTGGAGGCCACGCTGACCGTCGGCCTGATCGCCGTCGGCCTGCCCAGCGAGGTCGCCGCGCCCGCCGTGCTGCTGTTCCGGCTGCTGACCCTGTGGCTGCCGGTGCTGCCCGGCTGGCTCGCCTTCAACCATCTGACGCGCAAGGGCGCGCTGTAGGAGCCCGACCGGCAGGCCGTGGGGGATGTACTTCCTGCGGGCGCCGTACGGTGGAGGGGCACCGGACGAGCGTGGCGCCGCCGTACCTCGTACGGCCCGCGTCCCGGGCGCCGCGCCCCGCACGACCGCAGGATGGGATCATGCCGAACCCGCCCCGGCTGCGCGCCGCCGCCCTGACCGCCGCCGCCCTGCTGCTGGCCTCCGCTCTGGCGGCCTGCGGGGACGACGACTCAGGGGACCGTGACCTGACGGCGGAGAAGCTGACGTGGCGGGACTGCCCGGCGCCCTCGCAGGCGCAGGGGGGCGGAAGCAGCCCCTCGCCGCTCCCGGACGACGGCACCTGGCAGTGCGCCCGGATGAAGGCGCCACGCGACTGGGACGACCCCAAGGGCGACACCATCGAGATCGAGCTGATCCGGGTGAGGACCACCGCTCCGGAGAACCGCCGCATCGGCTCCCTGATCTTCAACTTCGGCGGGCCGGGCGGCTCGGGAGTCACCACCCTGCCGGCCTTCGGCAAGTCCTACGAGACCCTGCGCACCCGCTATGACCTGGTGAGCTTCGACCCGCGCGGGGTCGGTCGCAGCGCCCCCGTGTGGTGCGAGGACGACCAGCAGCTCGACGCCTACTTCCAGCAGGACGCGACACCGGACGACGCGGCCGAGCGCACGGAGCTCGTCGACAGCACCAGGGACTTCAACAAAGCGTGCGAGACGAACTCCGGCGAGATGCTCCCGCACGTCGGCACCACCGAGGCGGCCCGCGACATGGACCTGATGCGCCAGGTGCTGGGCGACGACAAGCTCCACTACTTCGGCATCTCGTACGGCACGGAACTGGGCGGCGTCTACGCCCACCTGTTCCCGAAGAGGGTCGGCCGGGCGGTGTTCGACGCGGTGGTCGATCCCACCCAGACTCCCGAGCAGGAGTCGCTCGCCCAGGCCAAGGGCTTCCAGCTGGCCCTCGGCAACTTCGCCGAGGACTGCGCCTCCCAGGCGGAGGACTGCCCGATCGGCGACACCCCCGAGGACGTCGAGAACCGCATCGCCACGCTGCTGAAGGACCTCGACAGCAAGCCGATCAAAGGCATCTTCCCGCGCGAGCTCACCCAGAGCGACGCCACCAACGGCATCCTGCAGGCGCTCTACTCGAAGGACTTCTGGCCCTACCTCACGGAGGGCCTGGAGCAGGCGTACGACGGTGACGGCAGCACCCTCATGCTGCTCTCCGACTCGCTGAACGGACGCAGCGAGAACGGCGAGTACAACAACAGCTCGGCCGCCAACGTCTCCATCAACTGCGCCGACGAGAAGCAGCGCTACACCCCCGCGTTCGTGGAGGAGCGGCTGCCCGAGTTCCAGAAGGCCTCGGACCTCTTCGGCGACGCCCTCGCCTGGTCGATCCTCGGCTGCACCGACTGGCCCGTGCCCGGCGCCGCCGACCATCCCGACGTCAGCGCGCCCGGCTCGGCACCGATCCTCGTCGTGGGCAACACCGGCGATCCGGCCACCCCCTACGGGGGAGCCCGGAAGATGGCGCGGGCGCTGGGCGACGGGGTGGGCGTCGAGATGACCTACAAGGGGCAGGGGCACGGGGCGTACGAGAGCGACAACAAGTGTGTACGGGACGCGGTGAACGGCTATCTGCTGGACGGGAAGGTGCCCCCCGCCGGGACGGTCTGCGGCTGAAACTCGCCCATCTCTTACATATTCGCAGGTCAGAGAGTTATCCACAGGGTCCGACGGGCTTTCCGTGATCCGCCTAGTATGGCCGGACCGCCCTCCGCTGCACGGTGCGGAGGGCCCGCGAGGGGGGACACGGCATGGCACGGTTCGTACGGTGGACGGCTCTGACGGCTGCCGCCGCGCTGCTCGCGACCGGGTGCAGCGGGGGCTCGTCGGACGACCCGAAGTCCGACGGGGACACGGGTGGCGGCAGCGCCTCGGCGCCGGCCGCGAGTTCCGGGACCGCGCTGCCCTCCTCCCTGACCTCGCAGGATCTGGACTGGGGGCGCTGCAAGGCCACCGGCGGCTCGCCCGCGCCGGGCGGCGAGTGGCAGTGCGCGACGCTCAAGGCGCCGCTGGACTGGAAGAAGCCCGAAGGCAGGCCGATCGACCTCGCGCTGATCCGCGCCAAGGCCACCGGGGACGACCGCATCGGCTCCCTGCTGTTCAACTTCGGCGGCCCCGGCGGCTCGGGCCTGGCCACCCTGCCCTGGTACTCGGCGGGCGCGTCCGCGCTGCGCGAGCGCTACGACCTGGTGAGCTGGGACCCGCGTGGCGTGGGCGCCAGTGAAGGCGTGCGCTGCCGCCGCGACCAGGAGATCCAGGCGTCCGAGGCCGTCGACCTGACGCCGGACACCCCGGCGGAGGAGACGGCGTACTTCCGTGACGCCGCGAACTTCGGGAAGGGCTGCCAGAAGGCCGGAGGCTCCCTCATAGCGCATGTGTCGACGACCGACACCGCCCGCGACATGGACCTGATGCGTCAGGTGCTGGGCGACCGGAAGACCCACTACTTCGGCATCTCGTACGGCACCGAACTGGGCGGCGTCTACGCCCATCTGTTCCCGAAGAACGTCGGCCGGATCGTCCTGGACGCGGTGGTCGACCCGAGCGCCGACGCGGCGGGCCACGCGGAGAACCAGGCGCTGGGCTTCCAGCGCGCGCTCGACAACTACCTGAAGTCCACGGGCAGGAGCGCGGAGGCGGGCACCCGTGAGGTCGTCGACCTGCTGAAGCGGATCGACGCGAATCCGCTGCCGACGTCGTCGAGCCGCAGGCTCACCGAGTCGCTCGCGCTCACCGGGATCATCAGGCCGCTGTACAGCAAGGCCAGCTGGCCGACCCTGACCAGCGCGCTCCAGGCGGCCCGACAGGGCGACGGCACCGAGCTCCTGGCCCTGGCCGACGAGTACAACGACCGTGAGGCGTCGGGGAAGTACGGCACGGGCAGCCACTCGCAGCGGGTCATATCGTGCCTGGACGACAAGCAGCGCCCGACGGCCGAGGACGCCAAGAAGCTCCTGCCGCGCTTCGAGAAGGTCTCACCCGTGTTCGGTCCGATGCTGGGCTGGGACACGGCCGGCTGGTGCCACGACTGGCCGGTCTCCGGTCAGTACGACACCCCTGAGGTGAGCGCGCCGGGCTCCGCTCCGATCCTCCTCGTCGGCAACACCGGCGACCCGGCGACCCCCTACGAGGGCACGCGCCGGATGGCCGACGAACTCGGCAAGGGCGTCGGGGTGATGCTCACCTGGAAGGGCGAGGGCCACTCCGCGTACGGCAAGGGCAGCGCCTGCGTCGACTCCACGGTCAACGCGTACCTGCTCAAGGGCACCGTCCCGAAGGACGGCAAGGTCTGCTCCTGAGGATCACCCAAGATCTTTACGCGCCCACCACCCCCTGCGATCATGCACGCCAGGGCAGGAGCCCGCATTCATGGGGGGGGTAGGACGTTGCGCAACCTGATCGTGAGCCTTGTGCTGATCATCGCGGTGTTCGCACTGGTACTGCTGGCACTCGGCAGCAGCATGGGAGGCGTGGAGACCGGCATCTGGGCGGTGGCGCTGCTGGCGGCGATCACGGTGGTGGTCCGTCGGTACGTACAGGAGAGGCGCCTCGGCCGGCCGAACCGGCAGTGACGGACGGAGGGGATCAGTTCTGGCGGAGCGGACCTGGGCGGCGGCCGGCGACAAGGCCCGTGGCGACCGCAAGTCGCCGGGCCGGGCGCGGCTCACGGGCGTCACGCTGATCGTGCTGTCGCTGTTGTGGGCGGTGCTGAGCTACCTGGCGTTCACGGTGTGGGTGCCGGGCCAGCAGGAGCGCTACGAGCACTATCGGGCGGCCGAGCCGTGCCCCGCGCAGGCGGCCCCGCAGGAGACGGCCGCGAAGGACTGCCTCACCACCCGGCACTTGACCGTCGCGAAGGCCGAGTCCATCCACACGGGAAAGGTGACGGCGTACGAGGCGACCCTCCAGGACCCGGGCGACGCCTCTTGGCAGGAAGCCGTGCGCCTCAGCGACTCTGGGCAGCTCTCCGACAAGCTGCATGAGGGTGACGAGGTCATCGCGACCGGCTGGCGTGGCGACATCGTCCTTCTCAGCAAGGACGGCGTCCGCCAGGAGACCACCGACGCGCCTCGCGACGAGCGCCAGGGAAACGCCGCCCTGGGTGTCCTCGTCGCGCTGCTGGGGGCTCAGTCTCTGGTGTTCGGCGTGGTCCGCCTGGAGGCCGACCGCCTACGCGCCCTACGTCTGGGAGCCGTACGGCAGGTGGTTGACCTTCACGAACGTCGGCGTCGGCGTGAGCGTGGGCGTCGCGTCGGTGTGGCTCGGCATACCGTGGTGGACCGTGCTTGTCACCGTACCGGTGGCGGTGTGCGCGGTGATGGCCCATCTCGTGCGCCGACGGCGCGCGGCAGGACCGTGATGGCCTGTCAGGTGGCCCCATGCCGCATGGCGACGCCGTCCTGGCTCCCGAAGCCCCTCCCCACAGTGTTGCCTTCAACGGCGGGCGCATCTTGGCCGCACGCACCGACGACGGAGGCGGCGCCAATCCAGAAACGACAGAAGCCCACGGCATCTGAGCAGTTCAGAGCCGTGGGCTTCGTCAGGGCCGCTGGTGGGCGGAGTGGCTGATCAGTAGACCGGCTTGTGGGGTTCGATCTGGTTGACCCAGCCGATGACGCCGCCACCGACGTGGACCGCGTCCGAGAAGCCCGCGGACTTCAGGACCGCCAGGACCTCCGCACTGCGGACACCCGTCTTGCAGTGCAGGACGATCTTCTTGTCCTGCGGGAGGGTCTCCAGGGCGGTGCCCATGAGGAACTCGTTCTTCGGGACCAGACGGGCGCCGGGGATCGAGACGATCTCGTACTCGTTGACCTCGCGGACATCGATGATGTCGATGTTCTCGCCGTCGTCGATCCACTCCTTGAGCTGCTTGGGAGTGATCGTCGAGCCGGCCGCCGCCTCCTGGGCCTCCTCGGACACGACGCCGCAGAAGGCCTCGTAGTCGATGAGCTCGGTGACGGTGGGGTTCTCGCCGCAGACCGCGCAGTTCGGGTCCTTGCGGACCTTGACCTGGCGGTACTGCATCTCCAGGGCGTCGTAGATCATGAGGCGGCCGACCAGCGGCTCACCGATGCCCGCGAGGAGCTTGATGGCCTCGTTGACCTGGATGGAGCCGATGGACGCGCAGAGCACGCCCAGCACGCCGCCCTCGGCGCAGGAGGGGACCATGCCCGGTGGCGGGGGCTCCGGGTAGAGGCAGCGGTAGCACGGGCCGTGCTCGGACCAGAACACGGAGGCCTGGCCGTCGAAGCGGTAGATCGAGCCCCACACGTACGGCTTGTTCAGCAGCACGCAGGCGTCGTTGACCAGGTAGCGCGTCGCGAAGTTGTCCGTGCCGTCGACGATCAGGTCGTACTGACTGAAGATGTCCATCACGTTGTCGGCCTCGAGCCGCTCCTCGTGAAGGACCACGTTCACGTACGGGTTGATGCCCTTGACGGAGTCACGGGCGGACTCGGCCTTGGAGCGGCCGATGTCGGCCTGGCTGTGGATGATCTGGCGCTGGAGGTTCGACTCGTCGACCTCGTCGAACTCCACGATGCCGAGCGTGCCGACGCCCGCCGCGGCCAGGTACATCAGCGCCGGCGAGCCCAGGCCGCCGGCGCCCACACAGAGCACCTTGGCGTTCTTCAGCCGCTTCTGCCCGTCCATCCCGACGTCGGGGATGATCAGGTGGCGGGAGTACCTGCGAACCTCGTCTACGGTGAGCTCGGGGGCGGGCTCGACCAGGGGTGGCAGCGACACGGGGACTCCGTTGGTCGGTCGATCACTACATTTGTTCTCCTGGTAACAGTGCCATGGCCTTTTTCATTCCGAGACACCTGTTCCGATCCGCGAGACGATGTCGTCCCAGTAGCCGGGCATGGCCTCCCAGGGGTCGGTGCGCCCGCCCCGGTCGGTGCGGTCGGTGAACCAGACGGTCGCGGCACCCTGCCAGCGCGCGATGCGCAGCGCCTCGTCCAGGTGCCCGCGCGGCACCCCGTGGACCAAGTGGCAGAAGCGGCCGGGCGGATAGTCGGCCGTCCATTCCGCCACCTGCGACCACCGGTACTCCGACCAGGGCCCGGAGAAGGTGACGAGCTGGTCGCCGCACTCGGCGTATCCGGGGTGGGGGTGGGTGCCGTGGGCGAGGACGATGTGGGCCTTGTCACGCAGCGCGCGCAGCCTGCCGACCGCGCGGCGGGTCTCGGGCAGATCGGTGCGTTCGATCGGGCAGCGGTCCAGGTAGAAGCCGTCGACCCGGTACCAGTCGACGTACCGCTGGGCCTCGGACATCAGGTCGCCGAGACTCCGGCCGCCGCCCCCTCCGGGCCGGCCTGGGCCCGGTCCGCCCGAGCCCACCGCGCCTGCGCCCAGAGCGCCTGCGCCCGTCGCACCCGAGCCGATCGCGCGTAGGCGCGGTGCGCCGGGGCGGGCGGCGTCGAAGCGGGTCGTGTCCAGGCGGGACGCGTCGAGGTGGCCGAGGACGTGGACGCCCGCGTTGCGGAGGCGGCCGGCCGCCTCCAGGCAGTGGGGGTCGGGCTGGGTGCCGGGGCCGTCGGCGACGTTGAGGACGGCCCAGTGCACGGGCGCGCCGGGGCGGGTCAGTTCCGCCCACTCGGCGGGTGCGAGCAGGGGGTGGGCCAGGCCGGGGATGCCGAGCCCCGGGCGCAGGTCCGTGCTCGCGGTCGTCGTGGGCGTACCGGTCAGATACGGCATGCCGCCTCCATCCAGATGTCGCCCAGGGACTCCTCGAGGCTGATGCGGGGGCGCCACCCGAGCCGGTCGCGGGCCGTGCGCACGTCGGCCTGCTGCCAGCTGCCGCAGCCGTCCGGGTAGGCCACGGGCGCGGCGTTGTGCCCGGCGTGACCGGCATGGGCGCCGTGCACGCCGTGCGCCGAGTGGTCCGAGTCGCCCCGGGGGTGCCCGATGGTGGCGCGCAGCGGGCCGGGCGGGCCGTCGAGTTCGTGCAGGGCGCCGCCGTACCCGGCCACCCGGGCGAGGACGGCCGCCGCGTCGCGCAGGCGGACGGCGCGCCCGGAACCGATGTTGATGACGCCCTGCGCCGCCGAGAGGGAGGCGGCGTGGACGGCGCGGGCGACGTCCCGGACGTCGACGAAGTCGCGCTGGGCGCCGAGCCCGGTGAGCTTCAGCTCCCCGTCGCCGGACTGCATGGCCCGGCGCATGGCCTCGGCGAGGCGGCCGAGCGGGGAACCGGCGGGGGTGCCGGGGCCCGCGGGCGAGAAGACCCGCAGCACGACGGCGTCCAGACCGGACCCCAGGACGAGCTCGGTGGCGGCGAGCTTGCTGACGCCGTACGGGCCGCCGGGGCGGGGCACGGCGTCCTCGGCCGTGGAGGAGCCGGGCTGGCTCGGGCCGTACTCGGCACCGCAGCCGATCTGCACGAGCCGGGCGCCGCAGCCGCTGCGCCGCAGGGCCTCGCAGACGGTGGCGACGGCGACGGTGTTGTGCCGGGTCAGTTCGCGGGCGCCGCCGCGGGTGGCGCCCGCGCAGTTGATGACGACGCCGGGGTGGACCGCGTCGAGGAAGCGGGTGAGGGCGCCGGGGCTGCCGGACGCGAGGTCGAACCGGACGTCCGCGTCGTCGCCGCGGCCCAGCGCGGTGAGCTGGACGGCGGGGTCGGCGAGGAGACGGTCGGCGACGAAGCGGCCGAGATAGCCGTTGGCTCCGATCAGCAGGACTCTCATCGCGCGGCTCCCGGGGCCGAGGGGAGGTCGGGTCGGGAGGTGGTCATGGGAGGTCTCTCCTTCGTCGGGGTGCCTCCGGCGGTTCGGGCCGGGGGCCAGAGGTGGTGGGAGAAGCGGGAGAAGTGGGGGGAGCGGGGGGTGGCGGCCGGAGCGAGGACGCGGGGAGCCGGCCGTGTGCCCCGGGCGACGGCTCCACCTGGTCGCCGGCTCACCACCGCTCCTCCCCCGCCGCGTCGGCCGGCGCCGCGTGGGCCGACGCCCGGGTGAGGGTGCGGCTCGCGTGGAGCAGCAGGGCCAGGGCGGCGACGCCGCAGGCGAGGGCCGGGACGGTGGCGGCTCCCCAGGTGTCGGCGAGCGCCCGGGTGGGGGTCGCCAGCCACGCGCAGCCCGGGAGGCGGGCCGCGAAGACGCATGCGAGGGCCGTCGCCTCGGCCGCCGCGGTGGCGGTCAGGACGAGCGCCGGGGCGTGGGTGAAGCCGTGCACGGTGAGGAGGCGGGCGAGGAAGAGCAGGGCGCCCAGCGTGAGGGTCTCCGGGTAGAGGGCGGGCTCGGCCAGGGCCGCGGCGGTCACGGCGGTGAGGGCCGCGAGGGCGGCGACGTAGGTGGCGAACGCGAGGAGCAGCAGGGGTTGCACCGAGGTGGCGAAGTCGGCCAGGGCCCGGCTGGAGGACAGCGTGCGGCGGGCCCGTACGGCGAGGAGGTGCGCGCACCAGGCCGCGGGGGCGCAGGAGAGCGCGAGGGCCAGGAGGGGCGCGGCCGTGAGGGGCCAGGGACTGTCGGCGCCACCGGACGGCAGGGTGTCGGGGCCGCCGGTGAGGGCCGCGCGCAGGAGGCCGTCGCCGAGGAGGGCGTAGCCGAGGAGCCAGCCCGTCCAGGTCGCCGTCGGGCGGGTGGGGTGCGTGGTCGACAGCGGGCCCCTGGCGAGGGCCGCGCGCAGCGCGAGGAGCACGGCGAGCGCTCCCACGGCGGCCGCGACGAGACGGGGCTGGCCGTGGGTGAGGCGCACCGCTGCCAGGGTGGCCGCGCCGAGCGCGCCGGGAAGGAGGGTGAGGAGCACCCAGTCGGCGCGTACGCGCGGCGGTGCGACGGGCGCGGGGTCGCCGGGGGCGTCGCCGTCGCGGGGCACGCGCGCGGACATCTCCTCGGCCAGCGAGAACACGTCCCGGTGCCGGAAGCGGGCGGCGGTGCGGTCGGTGATGCCGTGGGCCTCGAGGCCGGCGGCGATCTCCAGGGGGTCGATCGCGCGGGCGCACAGGTCGTGGTGCCGGTGCATCAGGGCCTTCACCGGATCGGCGCCCGCGCGGGGCGGGCGGGGCCGGTCGAGGGGCCCGGCGAGGGCCTGGTCCTCGGATCCGTCGGCGTCGGCCGTGAGCCATTCCTCGGCGCGTTCGTCCCAGACCTCCGGGCCGCCCGGCGCGGTCAGGGGCTGGTCGGTCCCTCCTGCGGCGGTCATCGCGTCTCCTCCCGCGCCGGGGCCGGCCGAGCCGGCGCCCCACCCATCCACACGCCCTTCATCGCGCCCCCTCCGGCAGAGGAGCCGTCGCCTCCGGCGGCCCGGCGTGCCTGCGGTTGTTCGTCCAGTGGCCGGGCACATGCGCCTCGGCCGGGACGCCGAACGGCAGCGGGGCGCCGGCGTCGTCGAGGACCACGCGCCGGACCGGTGTGCCCGCGACGACGTCGAGGTAAATGCCGTGAAATGCCGCGACGTTCTGCTCGACCGTGAACAGTTCGAGCGCTCGCGCGCGGGCCGCCGCGCCGAGGCGTTCACGGCGCTCGGGGTCGCGCAGCAGCGTCACGCACGCCTCCGCGAGCGCCCGGGGGTTGCGCGGCGGTACGACGAGGCCGGTGCCGCCGATGACCTCGACCACCGCGCCGACGTCGGTGGACACGGTGGCGCGCCCGCAGAGCATGGCCTCGACCAGGCCGACGGGGAAGCCCTCGACGACGCTGGACAGGACGGTCACCGCGCCGGAGGCGTACGCGTCGGCGAGGGACGGCAGGTGCGGGCCGCCGATCTCCTCGAAGGAGACCGGGTTCTCCCCGACGGTGTGCGGGCCGTCGGCCTCGTCGGGGAAGAGCTGGGCGGCCAGCGCCCTGCAGTGGCCGAGGTAGGCCTCCCCCTCGGGGCCCGCCGGGGCGCCGACGATCCGCAGGCGGGTCTTCGGCTCCTCCTTGCGGACCTCGGCGAAGGCGTGCAGCAGGGAGACGAGGTCCTTGGCGGGTTCGACGCGGCCGACCCAGACCAGCGTGTCGGGGTCCGCGCACGAGGACGCCTCGCCGACCTCCGCGAAGCGGGAGGCGTCCATGCCGGGGTACACGGTGCGGAGCTTGGACCGGTCGGCGCCGCAGCGCTCCTGCCAGCGGCGGGCGTGGGCGTTGCCCGGCGTGATGACGGCCGCCCGGTGGTACGCCTCGGCGGCGAGGGCGCCGTGGAAGCCGGCGAGGAGGGCGCGTACGGCGGGCGGGGCGCCGGTGCCGGCGAGGTACTGCGTGCGCAGCCGGACGCCGTACTCGGTCAGCAGCAGGGGTACGTCGCAGAAGTGCCGGGCGAGCAGGCCGGTCAGGGCCGCGGTGCCGCCGGAGGTGGCGTGGCTCAGGTCGGCGGCGCCGAGCCCGTCGTCCTCGTACCAGTCGAGCGAGAGGGGGCGCAGGGCGCGTTCGAGGTGGGCGGCGACGGTGAGGAGGTCGGGGACGCGCGCCTCGCGCGCCGTGCGCGTCGCGTCCCGTGCGCGGCAGGCGCGCTCGAGGGTGCGTACGGCGGTCTCGGACCGTAACGCGCCGACGAGTCCGCCTTCGTCGCGGGCGAGTTCCGCGAGCCCGTACAGCGCGTTGCCGAAACGGTCCGCCTGGAGGGCCGACGGGGGCTCGGAGACGCCGTCCGCCCCTCGGTCGCCGCCCGCGCAGAGAACGGCCGCCAACGCGCCGTAGTGCTCCTCGAAGCGCCGGCGGGCGCGGCGGCCGTACCCGGCCCCGTCGTCCTCGGCGGTCCACAGCGACGCCGTGCGCACCCGGCTGACCTGCGGGGGCAGGGGGACCCAGCCCTCGTCCTCCTGACGCTCGCTACGGCTGAGCGCGTAGATGTCGAACTCGTGCTGCCCGAGCCCGCGTACGAGCCGGTCGCACCAGAGCCTGGCGTCACCGCTCACATACGGATAGCCACCCTCCGCAATCAGTCCGATGCGCACGAGTACACCCCCGATCTCCCTTGAGGGGAGCCGCCGTCGGGCGGCGGCTCACAGCGGGAAGAACGTATGCGCACAAGGCGGTGGGGGGGGGGGGGGGGGGGTGAAGAAAAGACCCAACAACGGTCGCCGGGCTTCTAAAACACGGCGGGTGCGAGGGGAGAGAGGGA
>NZ_JBHWJK010000034.1:0-74693 GCF_042731455.1 Streptomyces sp. NPDC059852
AGCACAAGGTGTTCGTGCAGGGCGCCGTGTGGAACATCGACTCCTTCGACCAGTGGGGCGTCGAGCTCGGCAAGGTCCTCGCCAAGCGTGTCGAGCCCGCGCTGACCGAGGGCGCCGACGTGCCGGGACTCGACCCGTCGACGAAGGCCCTCGTCAGCCGGTACCGGGAGCTGCGCGGCCGGGCGTGACGACGGGCGCGGGAGGCGGGCGGCGCGTGGCTGTCCGTCCGCCTCCCACCCGCCCGCCGTCCGCCTCCCGCCTGCCGTCCGCTCCCGTCCGCCGTCCTCCGCGGGCGGCGGACGGGTCAGGCCACCGCGCTCAGCGTGTCCGCGAGGCGGCGGCGGGCCGCCCGGGACGCCGGGAGCGCGGCCAGGGCCGCCGCCCCCGTCACCGCCGCCACGCCGAGCAGCAGCAGAAGCGGGGCCGACGGTCCGGCGGCGATGCCGGAGCCGATCCCGCTCGACGCTCCCTGCGCGTCGATGAGCCAGCGCGCGAGCGGCACCCCGAGCCCGGTGGCGACGACCGCCGCGACCAGGGCGGTGCACGCCGTCGACACGACGGTGATCGCCGTGATCTGCCGCGGCGAGAGACCGATCGCCTTGAGGGCCAGCAGATCCCGCTCGCCCTCGCGCACCGTTCCACCGATCGCCGTCAGCAGCTCGATCAGCCCGATGAGGGCCAGGACGACGATCAGACCCACGATCACGCCGCGCAGCGGCGAGAGCCCGTCGGCCGGGTTGGGCACCGCGTGCACGTCCAGGTGCCCTTGCCCGGCGGCCGTCAGCCGGTCGGCGACCGTGCCGGGGTCGGCGCCGGGACGCAGCCGCAGCTCGTAGAGGGTGGGACCGAGCCCGGGGTCGTTCTCGCGGAGTGTGTCGAGGGAGGTGGAGATGACCCGCCCGGCGTTCTCCGGCTCGATGCTGCGGCCCACGATGTGCAGGATCTGCGGCTGGTCGCCCACGGTGATCCGGACCCAGTCGCCGACCCGCGCGTCCAGCAGCGCCAGCAACCCCTGGCCGGCCACGGCCTCGTCGCGGCCCGTCGCGGCCCTTCCCTCGGCCAGGGAGTACGGGTAGGGGTCCTGCCGGGTGCCGAGCCCGCGCAGCGCGATCGTGGCCGTCTGCCCCGGGACCAGCGCCGCCACCTCGACGCCCGGATAGGCGGCCGCCACCTGCGGGTCGCCCTCCAGCAGGGTCCGGGCGGACCGGCCGGTCAGCCCGGCGTCGGCGTGGACGGTGAGCGAGGTCGGCAGGCCGACCTGCTCGGGCCGGCCGTCGAAGCGCTCGATGGTGGTCCAGGCGCTCATCGCCACCACGATCAGCAGCAGCGGCAGCGCCAGCCGCGCGACCGTGGCCGGGGACCGCAGGCGCCTGCTGAACGCCCGGTGCCAGCCCAGCACCAGCGCCGGCGGCAACCGCAGGCCCAGCGCGCTGCGGGCCGTACCCGACAGCCGCCCACCGGGCGCGGACGCCCGCCGCGGCACCGGCACCGGAGGTACCCGTCCCGCCCGCCACGCGGCCAGCCCGGTGGTCGCGCCGATGAAGAGCACCACCGCCGCCGGCACCACGAGCAGCGCCACCGTGTGCCCGGGCAGCCCGTGCCACACCCCGACCGCGTCCCCGAGCCGCCCCGGTATCCGGCTGCCCAGGCCCTGCACGACGGCCGCGGCGGCCAGCGCGCCCAGCAGCGCGTACGCGAGGTGCTGGAGCAGGAAGACCCGCACGACCTGGCCCGGTGTGAACCCGATCGCCTTCAGCACCGATATGTCCCGCAGATGCCCGCGGATCCGGGTGCCGATCGCACCGTGCACGGCCAGTCCCGCCGCCACCAGGGCGCCCAGCCCGAACAGCCCCAGCACCTGCCCGAGCAGCCGGTTGTCGCCCTGCGCCTCGGCCCGGGCCTGCTTCCAGGTGGAGACCTCGCTGACCGCGCCGGCGCCCAGCACGGTCACGGCGCGCTGGACGGCGTAGTCGGTGTCCTCGGGGTCGTCCAGGCGCAGCGCCACCACCTGGCCTCTCGGATCGCGCACGGCGGACGGCTGCGCCCAGACCAGTCCCGGCTGCTCACCGGGCCGGTAGCGCTTCTCCGCGCTGTCCGCCACGCCGAGGACCGTCACCGTGCGGTCCGTGCCGGGCAGGGCGAGGGTGTCGCCGGGCGCGGCGAGCAGGGCGCGGGCGAGGCGGCTCTCCAGGACCACCCCGTCCGGGTTCGAGGGGTCCAGCCAGTGGCCGGACGTCAGCAGGGGGCGGCCCACGGAGGGCTCCTCGGGGGTGCCGCGCAGTTCGACGGCGGCACGGGCGCCCCGGGAGGCGAGGGTGGCGGAGGCGGTGGGGTAGGGGCCGGTGACGGACTCGACCCCGTCGAGCTCGGTCAGCCTGCCGGTGTCGGCGGACGGCGCGGTGTGCAGCCACACGTGCGCGCCGTGCGCCTGGGTGAAGACGCGCTGCCACGGGTTGGTGGCGTAGCCGAACAGGGCGGTGGCCAGCAGCAGCGAGACGACGATCCCGGCCGTGGCCAGCACCAGGAACAGGGCCTCGCCGCGGTGCGTGCGCAGATCGGAGTGCGCCCAGCGCAGGGTGGCTCGCATGGCCTCAGCCCCTCGGCCCGGACGCGGGGCGGCGGTCGTACTCCGGCATGTCAGTCCCTGAGCTCCAGCACACCGGAGGCGCCGGCCCGGCGGGGCGGGGCGCCGCCGTCGAGCGCCGCGTCGTCGGCTATCCGGCCGTCGAAGAAGCTGATCACACGGTCGGCGGCGCTCGCGAGCCGGGCGTCGTGGGTGACCAGGACGATGGTCTGGCCGCGCTGGTGGAACCGGGTCAGCAGCCGCATCACCTCACGGGTGCCCTTGCTGTCCAGGCTGCCCGCCGGCTCGTCGGCCAGCAGCAGCGGCGGACGGTTCACCAGGGCCCGGGCGAGCGCGACGCGCTGCTGCTCACCGCCGGACAGCTCGCCCGGCATGCTGCGCTCCTTGCCCTCCAGACCCAGCTCGGCCAGCAGGTCCGCGCGCTCGGCGCGGGCCCGCTTCGGCGGCACGCCGGCCAGCAGGGCGGGCAGCTCCACGTTGTCGGCGACGGACAGGTCGGAGACCAGGTTGAAGAACTGGAACACGATGCCGATGCGCTTGCGGCGCTCGACCGCCCAGCGGGCCTCGCGCCAGCCGTCCGCGCACTCGCCGTCCAGCCAGATGCTGCCGCTGTCCGGGCGCTGCAGACCGCCGAGCAGATGCAGCAGGGTCGACTTGCCGGCGCCCGACGGGCCGGTGACGGCGACGAACTCGCCGCGCCGGACACGCAGGTCCACGCCCCGCACGGCATGGGCCGGGGCGCCTTCGCCGTGATGCGTCTTGACCAGGCCCTCGGCGCGCAGCACAGGAGTGGGGTCGTCGCTCACTCCAGCTCCTCCAGCTCCTCCTGGCACCGTTCCAGCCAGTCGAGGTCCGCCTGGAGGTGCAGCATCGCACCCTCGATGAGCAGATGCGCGACGCGGTTGTCCCGGTTCTCGGCGGCGGCCAGCTTCGACAGGTGACGCATGGTGTTCAGGTACTGGCGCCGCTGTCGGTTGATGAGGGCGATCTGGTCGGCGAGGCCGGTCTGCGGGGCGAGGGCCAGTTTCATGAAGAACTCGTCCCGCACCCGAGGCTCGTCCTCGGTCTCCTCGAACCAGGCGTGCAGCGCCTCGCGCCCGGCGTCGGTGAGGTGGTAGACCTTCTTGTTGGGCCGGCCCGACTGCGCGACGTCCTCGCCCTCTATGAGTCCCGACTTCTCGAGACGGCCGAGGGTGACGTAGATCTGGCCGACGTTCGGCTGAGGGTACGCGGAGCCCAGCAGTAGCTCAAGGTCCTGCTTCAGCTCGTATCCGTGCGCCGGGCCGCGCGCCAGCAGGGCCAGGAGGGGCAGCCGCACTCGTGACTCTCCTCCCGTCCCAAGCCAATGTGCCGCAGGCCCTAGTATCGCGCATACCTAACGGGTATACATGGCCTCTGTCCCGGGCGACGACGCCCGGTGCCAGGTGTACAGGGAGGAACCTATGCGGTGGATCCACGCCGCCGGTAGGGGCCTTCTCGTCCTGGTCGTGATCCTGACCGGGTACGTCGCCTCCGGAGCCCGTGCCGACGACGGTCCCGGAGCGGGCCGCGGGCCGATGACCCTGGCCACCGCGGGCGACCTCACCGGGTATCTCGGCTCCGTCCTGGACGGCTGGAACCGCACGCACCCCGACGAGCGGGTCACCCTCGTCGAACTGCCCGACTCGGCCGACGAGACCCACGCGCAGATGACCACCGACCTGCGCGGCGGCGACCGCAGCCGCTTCGACATCCTCAACATCGACGTCAGCTGGACCTCGGAGTTCGCCGCGCAGGGCTGGATCCGCCCCCTGGAGCGCGACCGCTTCCCGCTCGACACCTTCCTGAAGCCGGTCGTGGGCACGGCGACCTACGACGGACGGCTGTACGCGGTCCCGTACGTCACCAACGCCGGCCTGCTGCTGTACCGCAAGGACATCCTCGCCAAGGAGGGCGTCGACCCGCCGCGCACCTGGGGCGAACTGGAACGGGCGGCGCGGACGATCGCGCCGAAGTACGGACTCGACGGGTACGCGGGCCAGTTCCTGCCGTACGAGGGGCTCACCGTCAACGCCGCCGAGGCGGTCTACTCGGCGGGCGGCTCCATCCTCGGGGACGAGGGCGAACGCGTCACCGTCGACTCCGAGGCCGCCCGCGACGGCATCGACTTCCTCGCCCGCGGGGTGCGCGAGGGCTGGATCCCGAAACAGGCGCTCACGTACAAGGAGGAGGAGTCCAAGCAGGCCTTCCAGGACGGGCGCCTGCTGTTCCTCCGCAACTGGCCGTACGCCTACGCCGTCGCGTCGGCCGAGGGCTCACCGGTCGCCGGGAAGATCGGCGCCGTCCCGCTGCCCGGGCCCGACGGCCCCGGCACGAGCGTGCTGGGCGGCTCCAACCTCGCCGTCAGCACCCACGCCCGGCACCCGGACTCGGCGGCCCGGCTGCTCGCGTATCTGACCAGCGAGCACGTCCAGCGGCAGGTGCTCACGCGCGGCGCCCTGCCGCCCGTGCGGGCCGACCTGTACGAGGACCCGGAGCTGGTCCGGAGATTCCCGTATCTGCCGACGCTGCGCGAGAGCGTGCGGACGGCCGCACCCCGGCCCAAGAGCCCGCGGTACGGCCAGGTGAGCCTCGTGGTGCAGGCGGTCGTGCGGGACGCGATGGCCGGGCACGACACGTCCGAGGCCGCGGTGCGCCGGCTGGCGCGCGAGCTCGACGCCATCGCGCGCTGAGCCGTCACGGCACCCTCGCCTACTTACTTGTTAGGTAACGGCGGCGTCTCATCCACTCGCATCGCGTCCGGATATGCCCGGATTCGCCGCGCCAACTGTTCGGTAGCTTGTGCCATTTCATTGACACCCCTCGTTAACGGCTACCTAACATGCATGCATGCTGAGTAAGTACCACTGGTGGCGCGACGCGGTGATCTACCAGGTCTACGTCCGCAGCTTCCTCGACAGCACCGGCGACGGTGTCGGCGACCTCGCCGGGGTCCGCGCGGGGCTGCCGTACCTCAAGAAGCTCGGGGTCGACGGGATCTGGCTGAGCCCCTTCTACCCCTCGCCGCAGCACGACCACGGCTACGACGTCGCCGACTACTGCGACGTCGACCCGCTCTTCGGGGACCTCACCGAGTTCGACCTGCTGGTCACGGCGGCCCGCCGGCTCGGCGTCAAGGTGCTGCTCGACATCGTCCCCAACCACTGCTCCAGCGAGCACCGGTGGTTCCAGGAGGCGCTGAGCGCCGGTCCCGGCAGCGCGGCCCGCGCCCGCTTCCACTTCGCCGACGGCCGCGGCCCGGACGGCGCAGAGCCGCCCAACAACTGGCACGCCATGTTCGGCGGCCCGGCGTGGACCCGGGTGACCGAGGCGGACGGACGGCCCGGCCAGTGGTACCTGCACATGTTCACCCCCGAGCAGCCCGACTGGAACTGGCGCAACCCCGAGGTCGGCGCCGAGTTCGACCGGGTCCTGCGCTTCTGGCTCGACCGGGGCGTCGACGGCTTCCGTATCGACGTCGCCGCCGGCCTCTTCAAGCACCCGGAACTCCCCGACTCCGACGACCCGGAGGCCGACGCCCGCACCCGCGACTCGGTCAACCCGCTCGCCTGGAACCAGCCCGAGGTGCACGCGGTGTGGCGCTCCTGGCGCTCCATATGCGAGGAGTACACCGAACGGGACGGCCGCGAACGGCTCCTCGTCGGCGAGGTGTCCGTGCCGACCGCCCGCGAACACGCCCTGTACGTCCGCTCCGACGAACTCCACCAGGCGTTCTTCTTCGACCTGCTCAGCGCCCCCTGGGACGCCGACGCCTTCCGCAAGGTCATCTCCGAGGCCATGCAGGACATCGCCGGCACCGGCTCGACGGTCACCTGGGTGCTCAACAACCACGACCAGGTCCGCACCGTCACCCGCTACGGGGAGCCCGCCCCCGAGGGCAGCGGCCTCGGCGCAGCCCGTGCCCGCGCCGCCGCGCTGCTCATGCTGGCGCTGCCCGGTGCCGCGTACATCTACCAGGGCGAGGAACTGGGCCTGCCCGAGGTCGTGGACCTGCCCGACGACGTCCTCACCGACCCCATCTTCCGCCGCACCGGGAGCCGCGCCCGTATCCGCGACGGCTGCCGGGTGCCGCTGCCCTGGTCCGGACAGGCGTCACCGTTCGGCTTCACCTCCGGTGTGGAGAGCGCCAAGCCCTGGCTGCCCCAGCCCGAGTACTTCGCCGAGTACGCCACCGACCGGGCGCTGGCCGACACCCGCTCCTTCTGGCACCTGTACCGCGACGGTCTGCAACTGCGCTCCGCACTGCCCCAGTTGGGCGAGGGCACACTGCGCTGGCTGGACAGCCCGCCCGGCGTCCTGGCCTTCGCCCGTGGCGACGGCCTGGTCTGCGCCGTCAACTTCGGCACGGCACCGACCTCCGCGCCGGTCTCCGGCACCCCGCTGCTGTCGAGCGGCCCCTGCCCGGCCGGCGTGCTGCCCGGCTCCACGGCCGCCTGGTGGATGAGCGACGGGACCGAGTCCCCCGCTCCCTGAACCCCTGCTCCCTGAACCCCGCACCTGACGAATCTCCGGAACCTCCGGCCGTTCTTCCCATTCCCCGAAGGGACATCGATGATGATGCGACGCCGTACCACCCTGCTCACCGGCTGTACCGCCCTCGTCCTGGCGCTCGGCGCGACCGCCTGCGGCGGCGACCCCGTCTCGGCCGGCGGTGGCGACAAGGCACTCGACGGTCAGACGGTCACCGTGGCCGGTGTCTGGACCGGCACCGAGCAGAAGAACTTCCAGAAGGTGCTGGACGCCTTCACCGAGAAGACCGGCGCCAAGACGACGTTCGTCTCCACCGGCGACAACGTCTCCACCGTCGTCGGCAGCAAGATCGAGGGCGGGAACGCCCCCGACGTCGTGATGGTCCCGCAGGTCGGCGTCCTGAAGCAGTTCGCGCAGAAGGGCTGGCTCAAGCCGCTGTCGGCCACCGCCCGAAAGTCCGTGGACGCCAACTTCGCGCCCGTCTGGAAGAACTACGGCAGCGTCGACGACACCCTCTACGGCCTCTACTTCAAGGCCGCGCACAAGTCGACCGTCTGGTACAGCCCCGACGCCCTCGCCCAGGCCGGCGTCGAGCCGCCCACGTCGTACGACGACCTGCTCAAGGCCGGGCGGACCGTCTCCGACTCCGGGCTCGCGGCCTTCTCCGTCGCCGGCCAGGACGGCTGGACCCTGACCGACTGGTTCGAGAACGTCTACCTCTCCCAGGCCGGCCCCGAGAAGTACGACGCGCTCGCCACGCACCAGCTCAAGTGGACCGACGCCTCGGTGGTGAAGGCGCTGACCACCCTCGGCGAGCTGTTCAAGGACAAGCAGCTGATCGCGGGCGGCCAGAAGGGCGCCCTGAACACCGACTTCCCGGGCTCGGTGGAGAAGGTGTTCGGCCCGAAGCCCGAGGCCGGCATGGTCTACGAGGGCGACTTCGTCGCGGGCGTCGCCAAGGACCAGTTCGGCAGGAAGATCGGCGAGGACGCGAACTTCTTCCCGTTCCCGGCGGTCGGCGCCGGCAAGCCGCCCGTCGTCAGCGGCGGCGACGCGGCCGTCGTCCTGAAGGACGGCAAGAGCCAGAAGGCCGGCATGGCCCTGCTGGAGTACCTGGCCACCCCGGAGGCCGCGGCCGTGTGGGCGGAGGCCGGCGGCTTCCTGTCCCCGAACAAGAACGTCGACCTCGCCTCGTACGGCGACGACGTCACCCGTGAGACCGCCAAGTCGCTGGTCGCCGCCGGTGACTCGGTCCGCTTCGACATGTCCGACCAGGCCCCGGCGGCCTTCGGCGGCACCAAGGGCGCCGGCGAGTGGAAGCTCCTCCAGGACTTCCTGCGCGACCCGTCCGACCCGAAGGGGACCGCGGCCAAGCTGGAGGCCGCGGCCGCCAAGGCGTACGAGGGCCAGGGCTGACCCGTCATGACCGCGACCCTCGTCAACGAGGCGGGGCCCCGGCCGCCCGCCGCGAGCCCCGCCGCGACCCGCGCCCGGCGCTCGCGGCGGCGCGCCCGCGTCATCGCCCTGCTCTTCGTCCTGCCCGCGCTGCTCCTGCTGGGCGCCCTGGTCGTCTACCCGGTGCTGTTCTCCGTCGGCCGCAGCTTCTTCGACGCCTCCGGCACCCGGTTCGTGGGCGGCGACAACTACACCGAGATGTTCCGGGACCCGGCCACCCTCAAGGCCATCCGCAACACCACGATCTGGGTCGTGGTGGCCCCGGCCCTGCTCACCGGTCTCGGCCTCATCCTGGCCGTGCTCGTGGAGAAGGTCCGCTGGGCGACGGCGTTCAAGCTGCTGCTTTTCATGCCGATGGCCGTGTCCTTCCTCGCCGCCGGCATCATCTTCCGGCTCGCCTACGACGAGGACCCGGACAAGGGCGTGCTCAACGCCGCCGCGGTCTCCGTGCACGACATGTTCCAGGACACCTCGGCCTACCCCACGGCCCGCGCCCGCGACGGGCAGGGTCTGACGAAGGCGTCCGACGGCGCCTACCGCACGACCGGCACCGTGTCGCCCGGCCAGAGCGTCACGCTGGGCCTGGTCGGCGTCCTGCCCGCCGACCTGCCCGACGGCGCCCGGCCGGCGTACGAGGCCGCCCGGCGCACGGCCGGCGCCGGTGAGCTGACCGGCGTCGTCTACCTGGACTTCACCCCCGGCGGGGGAGGGAAGCAGGGTGCCGTCGACCGGCGGGAGAGCGGACTGCCCGAGATGAGGGTCGAGGCGGTGCGCGCGGGGGAGACCGCCGCCACCACGACCACGGCGTCCGACGGCTCCTTCCGCTTCGACGACCTGGACGACGGCGCGTACACGGTACGGCTGCCCGCCTCGAACTTCGTCGCCCCCTACGAGGGCATCTCCTGGCTCGGACCCACGCTCGTGACCCCGGCGATCATCGGGGCGTACCTGTGGATCTGGACCGGGTTCGCGATGGTCCTGATCGGCGCGGGCCTGTCCGCCCTGCCCCGGGACTCGCTGGAGGCGGCCCGGATGGACGGCGCCAACGAGTGGCAGATCTTCCGCCGGATCACCGTGCCGCTGCTCGCGCCGGTCCTCACCGTCGTCTTCATCACCCTCGTCATCAACGTGATGAAGGTATTCGACCTCGTCTACATCATCGCGCCCGGACCGGTGCAGGAGGACGCGACCGTGCTCGCGACGCAGATGTGGCTGGTGTCGTTCGGCGGCGGCAACAACCAGGGCCTCGGCAGCGCCCTCGGCGTCCTGCTCCTGCTGCTGGTCATCCCCGCCATGGTCTTCAACGTCCGCCGCTTCAAGAGGAGTCAGCGATGAACGCGGTCAGGCGCGGCCTGGGCAACTCACTGGTGCAGGCCTTCCTCGTGGTCGTGGGCCTGGTCTGGCTGACCCCGCTGGCCGGACTGTTCCTGTCGTCGATGCGGTCCGCCGAGGACACCGCGAAGGGCGGCTGGTGGACGGTCTTCACCAGCCCCGGGCAGCTGTCCTTCGACAACTACTCGGCCCTGCTCGGCAACTCGGGGATCACGCAGGCCTTCTGGAACACGGTCCTGATCTCGGTGCCGACGACCGTCCTGGTGGTGGTGCTCGCCGCCCTCGCCGGGTACGCCTTCGCCTGGCTGGACTTCCCGGGCCGCGAGGCGGTCTTCCTGCTCGTGGTGGCCCTGCTGGTGGTGCCCGTGCAGATCGGCCTGCTCCCGGTCGCCAAACTCTTCGGCCAGCTCGGCCTGTTCGGCACGATCCCGGGCGTCGTCCTGTTCCACGTCGCCTACGGCCTGCCGTTCGCGGTGTTCCTGCTGCGGAACTACTTCGCCGAGATGCCCAAGGAGATGCTGGAGGCCGCCCGTATGGACGGCGGCACCGAGTGGCGGATCTTCACCCGTCTGGTCCTGCCGGTCGGCCGCCCGGCGATCGCCTCCCTGGCCATCTTCCAGTTCCTGTGGGTCTGGAACGACATGCTGGTGGCCCTGCTCTTCGCGGACAGCTCCTCGCAGCCGCTCACCGTGGAACTGCAGTCGCAGATCCGCCAGTTCGGCAGCAACATCGACGTCCTGGCGCCGGGGGCGTTCCTGTCCCTGGTGGTTCCGGTGGTGGTCTTCTTCGCCTTCCAGCGGCACTTCGTGCAGGGCGTGATGGCGGGCTCGGTCAAGTAGCCCGCCCGGGGGACGAGTTCGGGCCCCGCCTCGGACGAGGCGGGGGCCCGAACCGTGTTCACACGCCGGTCAGGGGATGGCCGGCGGATACAGCGACCGCGGCAGCTGGGACGCCGCCGCCGCGTCCAGGAGCCACAGGGTGCGGGAGCGGCCCCGCGCGCCCGCCGCCGGTGCCTGGATCTCGCCCGCGCCCGACAGGGCGATCGCCGCGGCCTCCGCCTTGTCCTCGCCGGCCGCCAGCAGCCACACCTCGCGCGCCGCGCGGATCGCGGGGAGCGTGAGGGTGACACGGGTCGGCGGGGGCTTGGGGGCGCCGTGCACCCCGACGACCGTGCGCTCGGTCTCCCGTACCGCGGGCAGTTCCGGGAACAGCGAGGCGACGTGCGTGTCGGGACCGACACCCAGCATCAGGACGTCGAACGTCGGCACGGACCCGTGGTTCTCGGGACCCGCCGCCCGCGCCAGCTCCTCGGCGTAGGCGGCGGCCGCCGCCTCCACGTCCGAGCCGAACGGGCCGTCCGAGGCGGGCATGGCGTGCACCCGCTTCGGGTCCAGGGGCACCGCGTCCAGCAGGGCCTCGCGGGCCTGCGTGACATTGCGCTCCGGGTCGCCCTCGGGCAGGAACCGCTCGTCGCCCCACCACAGGTCCAGCCGGCCCCAGTCGATGGCGTCCCGGGCCGGGGCCGCCGCCAGCGCGGCCAGCAGGCCGTTGCCGTTGCGGCCACCGGTGAGGACCACGGACGCCGAGCCCCGGGAGGCCTGCGCGTCCACGATCTTCGTGATCAGCCGGGCCGCCGCGGCCTGGGCCATCAGCTCCTTGTCGCGGTGCACGACGAGCTGCGGGGTGTGGGTGCTCACTTGGCCGCCGCCTTCTTCACCGGTTCCCCCGCCGTCGCTTCCTTCGCCGGGGCCTTGGCGGCGTCTTCGACAGGAGTCGCGGCCGCTTCTCCTTTGGCCGGCCCGTCCTGCGCCGCCTTCCCGGTCCCGGTGGGCCGGGTGACCGCGGACGCGTGCAGCTTCTCCACGCCGAAGCGCAGCGCCGACGCGTAGGTGTCGTCCGGGTCGAGCCGGCGCAGCTCCTCCGCGATCAGCTCGGACGTCTCGCGCCGCTTCAGCGCCACCGCCCGGTCCGGCTGCCCCTCGATGGACAGCGTCGCCAGCGAGCCGTCGGCCCGGTCGAGGACGATCGGGCCGCAGTCGGTGTCCAGCCGCACCGCCGTCAGGCCGGGGCCCGACGACAGCGACCGCTGCACGGGGACGTCCAGCCGGTCCGCGAGCCACATCGCCAGCAGCTCACAGCTCGGGTTGAACTCCTCGCCCTCCACCTCGACGGCCTTCACCTGGCAGACCACCTGGTCCAGGGCCGCCGCCAGCATCGAGCGCCACGGCGTGATCCGGGTCCAGGACAGGTCGGTGTCGCCCGGCGTGTACGTCCCGGCGCGCGCCGACAGCTCGCGCACCGGCTGCTCCGAGGCGTACGTGTCGGTCACCCGGCGCTGGGCCAGCGCGCCCAGCGGGTCGTTCGCCGGGTCGATCGGCGCGTTCACCGGCCACCACACCACCACCGGGGCGTCCGGCAGCAGCAGCGGCAGGACGACGGACTGGGCGTGCTCGGACACCTCGCCGTAGAGGCGAAGCACCACCGTCTCGCCGGTCCCGGCGTCGGCGCCCACCCGCACCTCGGCGTCCAGCCGGGACTGCGTGCGGTCCCGGGGCGAACGCGAGACACGCTTGATCACCAGCAGCGTGCGCGAGGGGTGCTCGCGTGAGGCGTCGCCGGCGGCCTTCAGGGCGTCGTAGGCGTTCTCCTCGTCCGTGACGATGACCAGCGTCAGCACCATGCCGACGGCCGGCGTGCCGATGGCCCGCCGGGCCTTCACCAGCGCCTTGTTGATCTTGCTGGCCGTGGTGTCCGTGAGGTCTATCTTCATGGCCGGCGCCAGCTCCGTCCCTCTCGTGCGAGCATTTCGTCCGCCTCGACGGGCCCCCAGGTGCCCGCCGGGTACTGGGCGGGCCTGCCGTGCCGGTCCCAGTACTCCTCGATCGGATCGAGGATCTTCCAGGACAGCTCGACCTCCTCCGTGCGCGGGAAGAGGTTCGAGTCGCCGAGCAGGACGTCGAGGATCAGCCGCTCGTACGCCTCGGGCGAGGACTCGGTGAAGGACTCGCCGTACGCGAAGTCCATCGACACGTCCCGGATCTCCATCGACGTGCCGGGCACCTTGGACCCAAAGCGGACGGTGACGCCCTCGTCGGGCTGGACGCGGATGACGATCGCGTTCTGGCCCAGTTCCTCGGTGGCCGTCGTGTCGAAGGGGGAGTGCGGGGCGCGCTGGAAGACGACCGCGATCTCCGTGACGCGCCGGCCGAGCCGCTTGCCGGTGCGCAGGTAGAAGGGGACGCCCGCCCAGCGGCGGTTGTCGACCGACAGCTTGACCGCGGCGTAGGTGTCCGTCTTCGAGTTCGGGTCGATGCCCTCCTCCTGGAGGTAGCCGACGGCCTTCTCGCCGCCCTGCCAGCCCTCCGCGTACTGCGCGAACACCGTGTCGCGGCCCAGGTCCTTCGGCAGCCGGACGGCGCCGAGCACCTTGGTCTTCTCGGCAGCGAGGGCGTCCGCGTCGAAGGAGGCGGGCTCCTCCATGGCGGTGAGCGCCATCAGCTGCAGCAGGTGGTTCTGGATGACGTCGCGGGCGGCGCCGATGCCGTCGTAGTAGCCGGCCCGGCCGCCGATGCCGATGTCCTCGGCCATGGTGATCTGCACGTGGTCCACGAAGGACCGGTTCCAGATCGGCTCGAACATCGTGTTGGCGAACCGGAGCGCCAGGATGTTCTGGACGGTCTCCTTGCCCAGGTAGTGGTCGATGCGGAAGACCTGGTCCGGGGCGAAGACCTCGTGCACGACCTTGTTGAGCTCCTCGGCGGAGGCCAGGTCGTGCCCGAACGGCTTCTCGATGACCGCGCGGCGCCAGGAGCCGCCCGTCTGGTCGGCGAGCCCGTGCTTCTTGAGCTGCTGGATGACCACCGGGAAGGAGCGCGGCGGCACCGACAGATAGAAGGCGAAGTTGCCGCCCGTGCCCTGGGCCTTGTCCAGCTCCTCGATGGTGGCGCGCAGCCGCTCGAAGGCGTCGTCGTCGTCGAAGGTGCCCTGGACGAAGCGCATGCCCTGGATGAGCTGCTGCCAGACCTCCTCGCGGAAGGGGGTGCGGGCATGGGCCTTGACCGCGTCGTGGACCTCCTGGGCGAAGTCCTCGTTCGCCCACTCGCGGCGGGCGAAGCCGACGAGCGAGAAGCCCGGCGGCAGCAGTCCCCGGTTCGCGAGGTCGTACACAGCGGGCATCAGCTTTTTACGTGACAAATCGCCCGTAACGCCGAAAATCACCAGGCCCGACGGCCCCGCGATACGCGGGAGCCGTCGGTCGGCGGCGTCACGAAGCGGGTTCGCTTCAGTGACGTTGAAGGGTGGCAAAGGGATCAGCCCTCCGAGGGGGCGAGGCGCTCCAGCTCCGCCTCGGTCGACTTGAGCAGGTCGTTCCAGGACGCCTCGAACTTCTCGACGCCCTCGTCCTCCAGCAGCTGCACGACCTCGTCGTACGAGATCCCGAGCCGCTCGACCGCGTCGAGGTCGGCACGGGCCTGCTCGTAGGTGCCGGCGATCGTGTTGCCGGTGATCTCGCCCTTCTCCTCCACCGCGTGCAGGGTGGCCTCGGGCATGGTGTTGACGGTGTTCGGCGCCACCAGGTCGTCGACGTAGAGGGTCGGCTTGTACGCCTTGTCCTTCACCCCGGTCGACGCCCACAGCGGACGCTGCTTGCGGGCGCCCGCCTTCTCCAGCGCGCTCCAGCGGTCGGAGGAGAAGACCTCCTCGTACGCCTGGTAGGCGAGCCGGGCGTTGGCGACGGCGGCCTTGCCGCGCAGGGCCTTGGCCTCGTCGGTGCCGAGCGCGTCGATGCGCTTGTCGATCTCGGAGTCCACCCGGGACACGAAGAACGACGCCACCGAACGGATCTGCGACAGGTCCAGGCCCTTGGCCTTCGCCTTCTCCAGACCCGCGAGGTAGGCGTCCATGACCTCGCGGTAGCGCTCCAGCGAGAAGATCAGCGTGACGTTGACGCTGATGCCGAGCCCGATGACCTCGGTGATCGCCGGGATGCCGGCCCGGGTGGCCGGGATCTTGATGAGCGTGTTCGGACGGTCCACCAGCCAGGCCAGCTGCTTGGCCTCGGCGACGGTCGCGTGCTTGTCGTGCGCGAGCCGCGGGTCGACCTCGATGGAGACCCGGCCGTCCTGGCCGTCCGTGGCGTCGAAGACCGGGCGCAGGATGTCGGCGGCGTCCCGGACGTCCGCCGTGGTGATCATGCGGATCGCCTCTTCGACCGTGACCTTGCGGGCCGCGAGGTCGGCGAGCTGCTGGTCGTAGCCGTGGCCCTCGCTGATGGCCTTCTGGAAGATCGTCGGGTTGGTGGTGACGCCGACGACGTGCTGCTGGTCGATCAGCTCGGCCAGGTTGCCGGACGTGATGCGCTGGCGTGACAGGTCGTCCAGCCAGATCGCGACGCCTTCCTCGGAGAGGCGCTTCAGTGCGTCTGTCATGGAAAATCAAACTCCTACGTTGCGTATGTGAGCGTCAGCGCCGGGCCGCGGCGAGGGATTCCCGCGCGACGGCCGCCACGTTCTCGGCGGTGAAGCCGTACTCCCGGAAGAGGACCTTGGCGTCGGCCGAAGCACCGAAGTGCTCCAGCGACACGATGCGACCCGCGTCCCCGACGTACTTGTGCCAGGTGAGACCGACCCCCGCCTCCACGGCGACGCGCGCCCTGACGGACGGCGGCAGGACGCTGTCCCGGTACCCCTGGTCCTGCTCCTCGAACCACTCCACGGACGGCATGGAGACCACGCGCGTGGGCACCCCGTCGGCCTGGAGCCGCTCGCGCGCCTCGACCGCCACATGCACCTCGGAACCGGTGGCGATCAGGACGACCTCGGGCTTGCCGCCCTCGGCCTCGAACATCACGTAGCCACCGCGCGCGGTGTCCTCGTTGGCCTCGTACGTCGGCACACCCTGCCGGGTCAGCGCCAGGCCGTGCGGGGCGCCCTTGCCGTACTCCTTGGTCCAGCGGCGCAGGATCTCGCGCCAGGCGATCGCCGTCTCGTTGGCGTCGGCCGGGCGGACGACGTTCAGGCCGGGGATGGCGCGCAGCGACGCCAGGTGCTCGACCGGCTGGTGGGTCGGGCCGTCCTCGCCGAGGCCGATGGAGTCGTGCGTCCACACGTACGTCACCGGCAGGTGCATGAGCGCCGACAGCCGCACCGCGTTGCGCATGTAGTCGGAGAACACCAGGAAGGTGCCGCCGTAGACGCGGGTGTTGCCGTGCAGGGTGATGCCGTTCATCTCCGCGGCCATGGAGTGCTCGCGGATGCCGAAGTGGATCGTGCGGCCGTACGGGCCGGCCTCCGGCAGCGGGTTGCCCTCGGGCAGGAACGACGACGTCTTGTCGATCGTCGTGTTGTTCGAGCCGGCGAGGTCGGCCGAGCCGCCCCACAGCTCCGGGATGACCGCGCCGAGCGCCTGCAGCACCTTGCCGGAGGCGGCACGCGTGGCGAGGCCCTTGCCGGGCTCGAAGACCGGGATCTTCTCCTCCCAGCCGGTGGGCAGCGCGCCCTTGGCGATGCGGTCGTACTCGGCGGCGCGCTCGGGGTTGTTGTCCCGCCACTGCTGGAAGGACTTCTCCCACACGGCACGGGCCGCCTGCCCGCGCTCCAGGGCACCCCGGGTGTGCGCGAGGACCTCGTCGGAGACCTCGAAGGTCTTCTCCGGGTCGAAGCCGAGGACCCGCTTGGTGGCCGCGACCTCGTCGTCACCGAGCGCCGAGCCGTGCGCGGCCTCGGTGTTCTGCGCGTTGGGGGCCGGCCAGGCGATGATCGAGCGCATCGCGATGAACGACGGGCGGTCGGTGACCTTCTTGGCCTCCTGGATCGCGTCGTAGATCGCGTGGGGGTCCAGGTCGCCGTCCGGCTTCGGGGCCACGCGCTGCACGTGCCAGCCGTACGCCTCGTAGCGCTTGACCGTGTCCTCGGAGACGGCCGTCTCGGTGTCGCCCTCGATCGAGATGTGGTTGTCGTCCCACAGCAGGACCAGGTTGCCCAGCTTCTGGTGACCGGCCAGCGAGGACGCCTCGGCGGAGATGCCCTCCTGGAGGCAGCCGTCACCGGCGATGCAGTAGATGAAGTGGTCGAACGGGGAGGTGCCCGCGGCGGCCTCCGGGTCGAACAGACCGCGCTCGTAGCGGGCGGCCATGGCCATGCCGACGGCGTTGGCGACACCCTGGCCCAGCGGACCGGTCGTCGTCTCCACACCCGTGGTGTGGCCGTACTCCGGGTGGCCGGGGGTCTTCGAACCCCACGTCCGGAACGCCTTGAGGTCGTCCAGCTCCAGGCCGAAACCGGCCAGGTAGAGCTGGGTGTAGAGGGTCAGGGACGAGTGGCCGGCGGACAGCACGAAGCGGTCCCGCCCGACCCAGTCGGCGTCCGCCGGGTCGTGCCGCATCACCTTCTGGAAGAGGGTGTACGCGGCGGGAGCCAGGCTCATCGCCGTACCAGGATGGCCGTTACCGACCTTCTGTACGGCATCTGCGGCCAGGACGCGGGCGGTGTCCACCGCCCGCTGGTCCAGCTCGGTCCACTCGAGGTCTGTGGTGGTCGGCTTGGTGCTCACCCTGGGTCAGGGCTCCTCTCCACATGTCGGTTGCCGGCGTCACGGGCACGCGCCCACCGGCTGCCGGCGTACTCGGCGTCGGCCGGCCGTTGTCGAGCCTACCCCCGGAAGTACGTGCGTTTTTTCGACTCATCCCAGACTGCCGGGACTCTTCGGGATGTGCCTGCCGACCGCGTCGTTCCGGGGCTCGGCACATGAATACGCACCCTGTCATCCGAGCGCTCAATCGAGCCGGCGCGCGCCCTTCGGACCACACCCCCAACACGACCGGACCCCCGCGATGGTCCGGGTCTGGGCAACGTCTACAGTGGCGTGGTACGCGCGAGCCTTTACCGGGACTTCACACGGTCGGGCTTGCTGGGATGTCTCTGTCAGGGGTGTGCGTGACGGCCGTTGAATCCCGTCCAGCGGGGATTGTCGGGACGAGCCAGAGCCCGAGCCGACGGCCGATCGGGGCCCGGGTCGCGGCTTTCGTGGCGCTGACCAAGCCGCGGATCATCGAGCTGCTGCTCATCACCACCGTTCCGGTGATGTTCCTGGCCGAGCGCGGCGTGCCCGACCTCGGTCTGGTGCTCCTCACCTGTGTGGGCGGTTACCTCAGCGCGGGCGGCGCAAACGCGCTCAACATGTACATCGACCGCGACATCGACGCCCTGATGGACCGCACCTCCCAGCGCCCCCTGGTCACCGGGATGGTCAGCCCGCGCGAGTGCCTCGCCTTCGGCATCACCCTGGCGGTCGTCTCGATGCTGCTGTTCGGCCTCACCGTCAACTGGCTGTCGGCCTGGCTGTCACTCGGAGCGCTGCTCTTCTACGTCGTCGTCTACACGATGCTGCTCAAGCGCCGTACCTCGCAGAACATCGTGTGGGGCGGCATCGCGGGCTGCATGCCGGTGCTGATCGGCTGGTCCGCGGTCACGAACTCGCTGTCCTGGGCCCCGCTGATCCTCTTCATGGTCATCTTCTTCTGGACGCCGCCGCACTACTGGCCGCTGTCCATGAAGGTGAAGGAGGACTACGCGCGCGTGGGCGTGCCGATGCTCCCCGTCATCGCCTCCAACAAGGTCGTCGCCAGGCAGATCGTCCTCTACAGCTGGGTGATGGTCGCGGTCTCGCTGCTGCTGACGCCCCTCGGCTACACGGGCTGGTTCTACACCGCGGTCGCGCTCGCCGCGGGCGGCTGGTGGCTGTGGGAGGCGCACGCGCTGCAGAACCGTGCGAAGGCCGAGGTGACAGGCGCGAAGCTCAAGGAGATGCGCCTGTTCCACTGGTCCATCACCTATGTCTCGCTGCTCTTCGTGGCCGTCGCCGTGGACCCCTTCCTGCGCTGATCGCGCTGAGGTGCAGTTCACGCACCCCTCCCGTCGCCAAGCGATCTACCGGTCGGTAGCATCCTGGCCATGGCAGACGACACGCAGCAGGTCGACGAGCGCAAGGTGACCCGCCTCGCGCACCGGATCAACGCCTTCGCCAAGTCCCACGGCGGTGCCGAGGCCCAGATCGCGTACCTCGGCGAGCGCGGCGCCCGCATCGTCCTCGTGGGCGAGGACGGCGGCTGGGGCGACCTGGTGGCCCCCTCGTTCGAGACCGCCGAGAAGGCCGTCGAGAAGGCCGGGATCACCCGCCACGAGTCCTTCGACGGCGAGTTCGCGGCGAAGGTGACGACGGGCCCCTACGAGTGGAAGCGGATGGCCGGCATCCAGCTCGGTGGCTGAGCCCGCCCGCTCCGACGGCTGAGCACCCCGCCCGCTCCGGCGGCTGAGAGCCCGCCCGCCTCCCCAACACCTCGGCACCGGTTCACCCGTTAGGACGTGTAAGCACGCCACGTCCACCCACGGGGAGCCCGGATGATCGACACGCCGTCTCTCGTGGACCAGTACTGCCACGGCGTACTGAGAGCGGAACTGGGCCTCGGCACCTTCGAGGCCCAGCTGGCCCGCACCGAGGGACCCCCGGCGCCCGGCACCACGCTCTTCGACACCCAGACAGGCTTCGCCGTACGGCGCTGGTGCCCGCCGCTGCTCGGTCTGGAGCCGCACTGCCCGCCCGCCCGGTATCTGGCCCGGCGCCGTGAGCTCGGCGTCTGGGAGGCCGGGCGGCGGCTGCTGCGGGGCAGCGGCATCACGACCTATCTGGTCGACACCGGCCTGCCCGGCGACCTGACCGGCCCCCCGGAGATGGCCTCCGCCGCGTCCGCCGAGGCCCACGAGATCGTCCGCCTCGAACTCCTCGCCGAACAGGTCGCCGACACCTCCGGCACCGTCGAGTCCTTCCTCGCCAACCTCGCCGAGTCCGTGCACGCCGCGGCCGCGCACGCCGTCGCCTTCACCTCGGTCGCCGGCGTACGGCACGGCCTGGCGCTGGCGCCCGAGCCGCCCGGACCGGGGGAGGTGCGGGGCGCGGCCGGACGCTGGCTCGCGGACCGTGACGTCGGCGGTGAGCTGACCGACCCGGTGCTGCTGAGGCACCTGCTGTGGATCGCGGTGGCGTCGGGGCTGCCGCTCCAGCTGCACGCCGGGCTGGGCCAGCCGGGCCTGCGCATCGACCGCACCGACCCGGTCCTGCTCACGGACTTCGTCCGCGCCACCGCCGGTCTCGGCACCGACCTGGTCCTGCTGCACGGCTACCCCTACCACCGGCACGCCGCCCATCTCGCCGGTGTCTTCCCGCACGTCTACGCCGACTCCGGCGCCGCCCTGGTGCGCACCGGAGCCCGCGCGGCCACGATCCTCGCCGAGATCCTGGAGCTGGCCCCCTTCGGCAAGATCCTCTTCTCCAGCGGCGCCCAGGGCCTGCCCGAACTGCACGTCGTCGGCGCACAGCTGTTCCGCGAGTCCCTCGCCCGGGTGCTCGGCACATGGGTCGCCGAGGGCGCCTGGTCACCGGCGGACGCCCAGCGGGTGGCGGAGATGGTGTCGGCGGGGAACGCCCGCCGGGTCTACGGCCTCCGGTGAGGGGTGTACGCCCCGGGCGCCCGCGGCCAGACTGACGGGATGCCGACCGACGCCCTGCTCGACCGCTTCCTCACCGCCCTGGGACCGCTGAGGCCCGTCGCCGTCTGGGCGCACGGCTCGCTCGCCGGCGGCGACTACCAGGAGGGCCGCAGCGACCTGGACCTGATCGCCGTCCTGGACGGCCCGCTCACCCCCCGCACGATCTGGCGGCTGGCCACGCTGCACGCCCGGCTGCGGACCGCGCCGCTCGCGCCGCTGCTGCACTGCTCCTACCTCACGCCGGACACCCTGGAGGACCCCGCCCGGCGCCATCTCACCTGGGCGCACGAGGAGCTGTTCCGGCGGCCCGTCACCCCCGTGACCCGTCGGGAGCTGCACACCTTCGGGCGCGTCCTGCACGGCGAGGCCCCCGCCGCCCTGCTGCCGCCGGTGCCGGACCGCGAGCTGGCCGCGTTCGTCGTGCGCGACCAGCGGGACTTCTGGCGGCCCGCCGTGGCCGACGCCCGGCTGTGGACCCGGGACGTCTGGGTCGACCTGGGGCTGATCACGTTCGCGCGGGCGAGCGTCACCGCGCGCGAGGGACGGCTCATCTCCAAACGGGAGGCGCTGGAGCTGCTGCCCGGGCTGGGGGCGCCCGCCGAGGTCGTCGCCGACGTCCACGGCCGCCGCTACGGCCGGCCGAAGCCGCCGTCCGGCGCCTGGGCGGCGCGGCGGGCCCGGCTGACGCGTGCCTACCTGGGGCCGGCGATCGACGCGCTGGTGGCGTCCAGCGGCTGAGCGGGCAGATCCGGCACGGACGCCTCCGGCCGCTCGCGCAGCGCGAGGAACACGCGCATCACCGCGATCCACACCAGGGTCGAACCCAGCATGTGCAGGCCGACCAGCAGCTCCGGGAGGTCCGTGAAGTACTGGACGTAGCCGATGACGCCCTGCGCCAGCAGCACCAGGAACAGGTCGCGGGTGCGGTCCAGCGGCCCCTTCGGGGCGTCGACCGCCTTGAGGACGAACCAGAGCGCGAAGGTCAGCGTCACGACGATCCAGGCCAGCACGGCGTGCAGCTTCGTCACGGTCTCCCAGTCGACCGGCATCCGCTCGACCTCGCTGGAGTCGCCCGCGTGCGGTCCCGCACCGGTGACGACCGTGCCCACCAGGATCAGCAGCACCGAGGCCGCGACCAGGAACCACACCAGCTGCTGGACCGCCTTGCCGACCAGCGGGCGTGGCGCCGCGTCCCCCTCACGGGTGCGCTGCCACATCACCACGGCGACCGCGATCAGCGCGGACGACACCGCGAAGTGGGCCGCGACCGTGTACGGGTTCAGGCCGACCAGGACGACGATGCCGCCGAGGACGGCGTTGCTCATCACGATCCAGAACTGCGCCCAGCCCAGCCGGGTCAGACCCCGCCGGTACGGCTCGGTGGAGCGGGCGGCGATGATCGCCCAGCCGACCGCCGCGCACAGCACGTACGTCAGCATGCGGTTGCCGAACTCGATCGCGCCGTGCAGGCCCATCTCGCGGGTGCTGGTGAGCGAGTCGCCGGTGCACTTGGGCCAGGTCGGGCAGCCGAGCCCGGAACCGGTGAGGCGCACGGCCCCACCCGTGACCACGATGATCACGGACATCACGAGCGCGGCGAGCGCCGCGCGCCGGACGGTCCTCGGGTCCGGGGTCCAGCGGGCGGCGATGAAGGCGAGCGGGTTGCGCACGGCGGCCTGGGCGTCGGCGCGGGTCAGGTTCTGCACGCGCACCATCGTAGGCCGCCGCTTGTGCACGCTTTCACGAGGGGGGCGCCCCGCGGGGCGGCGCGCTACTCCCAGCGGAAGAACCGGCCGGCCGCCGCGAGGCCCACGACCGCCCATACGGCGAGGATCGCCACATCGCCCCAGGGCATGCTCGCACCGTGCTGGAGCACATCCCGCAGCCCGTCGGAGAGCGCCGAGACGGGCAGCAGCCCGAGGACGTCCTGAGCGGCCTCCGGGAACCTGTCCAGCGGCACGACGACCCCGCCGCCGACGAGCAGCAGCAGGAAGACCAGGTTGGCGGCGGCCAGCGTCGCCTCCGCCTTGAGCGTCCCGGCCATCAGCAGCCCGAGCCCCGAGAACGCGGCCGTCCCGAGGACCAGCAGCAGGAGCACGGCCGCCGGGTTGCCGTGCGGCGACCAGCCCAGCGCGAAGGCGATCACCGTCAGCAGGACGATCTGCAGGACCTCGGTGACCAGCACCGACAGCGTCTTCGCCGCCATCAGGCCCCAGCGTGGCAGCGGTGAGGACGCCAGCCGCTTCAGCACGCCGTACCGGCGCTCGAAGCCCGTGGCGATGGCCTGCCCGGTGAACGCCGTCGACATCACGGCGAGCGCCAGGATGCCGGGGGCGAGGAAGTCCACCGCCTCGCCCGCGCCGGTGTCCACGATGTCGACCGAGCTGAAGAGCACGAGCAGCAGGGTCGGGATCACGACGGTCAGCAGCAGCTGCTCGCCGTTGCGCAGCAGCATCTTCGTCTCGAGCGCGGCCTGCGCGGCGATCATGCGGGGGAGCGGGGCCGCGCCCGGCTTCGGGACGTACGTCCCGGTGCTCGCAGTGGTCATGAGCGCAGCTCCTTGCCGGTCAGCTCCAGGAAGACGTCCTCCAGCGTGTGCCGCTCCACCGAGATCCGGTCCGGCATCACCCCGTGCTGCGCGCACCAGGACGTCACCGTGGCGAGCAGTTGCGGATCGACCTTGCCGACGACCCGGTAGGAGCCGGGCGTCAGCTCGGCGGCCGTGCAGTCGGCGGGCAGCGCCTTGAGCAGGGAGCCCACGTCGAGGCCGGGGCGGCCGCTGAAGCGCAGGGTGTTCTCGGCGCCGCCGCGGCACAGCTCCTCGGGGGAGCCCTGGGCGATGACCCGGCCCGCGTCGATGATGGCGACGTCGTCGGCGAGCTGTTCGGCCTCGTCCATGTAGTGCGTGGTGAGGATCACCGAGACGCCGTCGCCGCGCAGATCCCGGACCAGGTCCCAGGTGGCCCGGCGGGCCTGCGGGTCCAGTCCGGCGGTCGGCTCGTCGAGGAAGACCAGTTCGGGCCGGCCGACGACGGCCATGGCGAGCGCGAGACGCTGCTGCTGGCCGCCGGAGAGCCGGCGGTACGTCGTCCGGCCGCAGCCGCCGAGGCCGAGCCGCTCGATGAGCGCGTCCACGTCCAGGGGGTGGGCGTGCAGCTTGGCGACATGGCGCAGCATCTCGTCCGCGCGCGCACCGGAGTAGACACCGCCGGACTGGAGCATCACCCCGATCCGGGGCCGCAGCGCGGCGGACTGCCGCACCGGGTCCAGGCCGAGGACACGCACGGTGCCGGAGTCCGGTCTGCGGTAGCCCTCGCAGGTCTCCACCGTCGTCGTCTTGCCCGCGCCGTTCGGTCCGAGCACGGCCGTGACGCCCGCCCGGGCCACCAGGTCGAGACCGTCCACCGCGGTTCTGCCGCCGTACCGCTTCACCAGGGCGTGGACCTGGACCACGGGCTCGTTTCGCATGGCTCAAGAGTCTAGGGAGACCGCGGGTCCCCCGAACGGCCGGGTGCGCATCTCCCCGTACGACGGCCTCATATCTCCTCGGCGCGGGGGCGGTGCGTCTCCAGCCACCGCACCGCGTAGGCCACGGCGTCGGGCAGCGCGAACAGGCGTGCCTCGGCCGCGCCGACCCGGCCGCGCAGTACCGGGCGGTCCCGTTCGAAGTCGTGCCCGAGCTCGTCGAAGCGTTCCGAGGTGATGGACACCTCGGTGACCACCTCCCACCCCCCGGGCCCCGGCCGTCCCACGCGCACCCGCGGCGAGGGGATCCGGTATTCGGCCAGGTGGAAGGCGGTGCAGGTGCCGTAGCCGGCGCCGAGCAGCAGCACGCGCGCGTGCAGCGCCTCCAGCCGGGCCAGCGGGCTGCGCTCGCCGAGCCGGCAATCCGTCGCGTGCCCGTCGGTGATCTCCCGCGCCCGGGCGCCGAGGGCCGCGAAGGACGTCTGGGGGTGGGCGCTGCGCGTGGCGCCGGGCCAGGTCCGCACGGTCTCGGGGACGGCGCCCATGCCGCGTGAGGGGGTCACCCGGGGGTCGTAGGCGGGCATGGTCGCCCGGATGGTCGACCACCACTCCTCGGGCACCGGTGGGTGGTGCCACACGGCCGGGTCGGACAGGTCGCCGGTCTGGGTGGGGACCACCAGGGTGCCGTCGGGGCCGAGGGCGTCGAGCAGCCCCTGGACGACGGCGACGGCACCTCCGCACACCCAGCCGAGGGAGCTGAGCGAGGAGTGCACGAGGAGCGTGTCACCCTGGTGCACGCCGAGGGCGCGCAGGTGGGCCGCGAGGGTGTCGCGGGTGACAAGAGGGCCGGTCGGAGGGGGTGTCGGCATGGTCCGGGAGTGTTCCGGGCGGGCGCGCCCGGCGCCACCGGTTTGATCGATCAAAGATCGTTTCCGCAGGTCACATTAGGTATACCTAAGTGACGTAGGGCACCGTCGTCGCGGACGGGGGCGGCTTGCCTGGGTTCGAGGAATTACGCAACAATGGCGTTGTGAAAAACGTCGGCGAGGCTCGGGAGACCCCCACGGGGGCCCCTCAGGAGGAACTCGCGACCGGTGAGCGCTCCACGCGCAACCGGGTCGCGCGGTCCATCCTGGACCACGGGCCGTCGACCGTCGCCGAGCTGGCCGGCCGGCTGGGCCTCACCCAGGCCGCCGTACGCAGGCATCTCGACGCACTGGTCGCCGACGACGTCGTGGAGGCCCGGGAACAGCGGGTCTACGGCACGCGCACGCGCGGGAGGCCCGCCAAGGTCTTCGCGCTCACCGATTGCGGCCGCGACGCCTTCGACCAGTCCTACGACAAGCTCGCGGCGGACGCCCTGAAGTGGATCGCCGAGCGCGAGGGCGGAAGCGAGGCGGTCGCCGCCTTCGCCCGCGCCCGCCTCGAGGCCCAGGCGCGCGCCTACCGCGAGGCGATCGAGGCGGCCGGACCCGACGAGCGCACCGAGGCCCTGGCCAAGGCCCTCAGCGCCGACGGGTACGCTGCGGCGGCGCGCAGTGCGCCCCACCCGCAGCAGGGCGAGCAGCTCTGCCAGCACCACTGCCCGGTCGCCCATGTCGCGGAGCAGTTCCCGCAGCTGTGCGAGGCGGAGACGGAGATCTTCGCCGAGCTGCTCGGGACCCACGTCCAGCGGCTGGCGACCATCGCGCACGGCGACGGCGTCTGCACGACGTTCATCCCCAGGATTTCCCACACCACTCACCACGCATCCGCTAGCACGGCCGGGAGGAACCCCGCATGACTCTCCCCACGGAGACTGCCCACCCTGAGCTCGAGGGCCTGGGCAAGTACGAATACGGCTGGGCCGACTCCGACGAGGCCGGTGCCGCGGCGAAGCGCGGCCTGAACGAGGACGTCGTCCGCGACATCTCCGGCAAGAAGTCGGAGCCGGAGTGGATGACGAAGCTGCGTCTCAAGGGTCTGAAGCTCTTCGAGAAGAAGCCCATGCCGAACTGGGGCTCGGACCTGTCGGGCATCGACTTCGACAACATCAAGTACTTCGTGCGCTCCACGGAGAAGCAGGCGGCGTCCTGGGAGGAGCTCCCCGAGGACATCAAGAACACCTACGACAAGCTGGGCATCCCGGAGGCCGAGAAGCAGCGCCTCGTCGCCGGTGTCGCCGCCCAGTACGAGTCGGAGGTCGTCTACCACCAGATCCGTGAGGACCTGGAGGAGCAGGGCGTCATCTTCCTCGACACCGACACCGCGCTGAAGGAGCACCCGGAGCTCTTCAAGGAGTACTTCGGCACCGTCATCCCGGCCGGTGACAACAAGTTCGCCGCGCTGAACACCGCGGTGTGGTCCGGCGGCTCCTTCATCTACGTGCCGAAGGGCGTGCACGTCGAGATCCCGCTCCAGGCCTACTTCCGGATCAACACCGAGAACATGGGCCAGTTCGAGCGGACCCTGATCATCGTCGACGAGGGTGCCTACGTGCACTACGTCGAGGGCTGCACCGCCCCGATCTACAAGTCGGACTCGCTGCACTCCGCGGTCGTCGAGATCATCGTCAAGAAGAACGCCCGCTGCCGCTACACGACCATCCAGAACTGGTCGAACAACGTCTACAACCTGGTGACCAAGCGCGCCGTCGCCTACGAGGGCGCCACCATGGAGTGGATCGACGGCAACATCGGCTCCAAGGTCACGATGAAGTACCCGGCCGTCTACCTGATGGGCGAGCACGCCAAGGGCGAGACGCTGTCCATCGCCTTCGCGGGCGAGGGCCAGCACCAGGACGCCGGCGCCAAGATGGTCCACATGGCCCCGAACACGTCCTCCAACATCGTCTCCAAGTCGGTGGCGCGCGGCGGCGGCCGTACCTCCTACCGCGGTCTCATCGAGATCGGCGAGGGCGCCCCGGGCGCCAAGTCGAACGTGCTCTGCGACGCGCTGCTCGTCGACACGATCTCGCGGTCGGACACCTACCCGTACGTCGACGTCCGCGAGGACGACGTCTCCATGGGCCACGAGGCGACCGTCTCCAAGGTCTCCGAGGACCAGCTCTTCTACCTGATGAGCCGCGGTCTGAGCGAGGACGAGGCGATGGCGATGATCGTGCGCGGCTTCGTCGAGCCGATCGCCAAGGAGCTGCCGATGGAGTACGCCCTCGAGCTCAACCGGCTGATCGAGCTGCAGATGGAAGGCGCGGTCGGCTGACACCCCGCCCTCCGCTCCGGCAGCAGGCGGCCCGCCCCAGCGGCGGGCCGAAGATCGTAAACGTAGGAAGAGAGCAGACCGACAGCCATGGCTGAGGCCCAGAACTCCCCCACCCTCAACTCCGTTCGGGCGGGGGGACCCCCACCGGTGGGTTCGACCACCGCCGGCTCGATCGCGGTGGCCGCGGAGTCGACCGTCGTCTCGCGCATGAGCGCGCCCCCGTCCTTCGACGTGGCGGACTTCCCCGTCCCGCACGGCCGTGAGGAGGAGTGGCGGTTCACCCCGCTGGAGCGCCTGCGCGGCCTGCACGACGGCACCGCCGTCGCGGCCGGCGAGGGCGTCAAGGTGACCGTGTCGGCGCCCGACGGTGTCGTCGTCGAGACCGTCGGCCGCGACGACGCCCGGCTCGGCAGGGCGGGCACGCCCGTGGACCGCGTCGCCGCCCAGGCGTACTCGTCCTTCGAGCAGGCCGGCGTGGTCACCGTCCCCAAGGAGACGGTCCTCACCGAGCCCATCCGCATCGCCGTGCACGGCGAGGGCGGGGTCCGCTACGGCCACCAGGTCATCGAACTGGGCGCCTTCGCCGAGGCCGTCGTCGTCATCGACCACACCGGTGACGCCGTGCTCGCCGCCAACGTCGAGTACGTCCTGGGCGACGGCGCCAAGCTGACCGTCGTCTCCGTCCAGGACTGGGACGACAAGGCCGTGCACATCGCCCAGCACAACGCCCTCGTGGGCCGCGACGCCTCCTTCAAGTCGGTCGTCGTCACCTTCGGCGGCGACGTCGTCCGGCTGAACCCGCGCGTCGAGTACGCCGGCCCCGGCGGCGAGGCCGAGCTGTTCGGCCTGTACTTCACCGACGCCGGGCAGCACCAGGAGCACCGCCTCCTGGTCACCCACAACACTCCGCACTGCAAGTCCAACGTCGTCTACAAGGGCGCGCTGCAGGGCGAGGACGCCCACGCCGTGTGGATCGGCGACGTCCTCATCGAGGCCAAGGCCGAGGGCACGGACACCTACGAGATGAACCGCAACCTGGTTCTGACCGACGGCGCCCGCGTCGACTCCGTGCCGAACCTGGAGATCGAGACCGGTGAGATCGTCGGCGCCGGCCACGCCTCCGCCACCGGCCGCTTCGACGACGAGCAGCTCTTCTACCTGATGGCCCGCGGCATCCCGGCCGACGAGGCCCGCCGTCTGGTCGTCCGCGGCTTCTTCGCCGAGCTGGTCCAGCAGATCGGCGTCGAGGACCTCCAGTCCCGGCTGCTGGAGAGGATCGACGAAGAGCTGGAGGCGTCGGTCTGATGGCCTTCGTACGCGCCTGTGGGCTGAGCGAGCTGGAAGAGGACACCCCCAAACGGGTGGAACTCGACGGCACGCCGGTCTCGGTCGTCCGTACCGAGGGAGAGGTGTTCGCGATCAACGACATCTGCTCCCACGCGAACGTCTCGCTCTCCGAGGGCGAGGTGGAGGACTGCCAGATCGAGTGCTGGCTGCACGGCTCCGCGTTCGACCTCCGCACCGGCAAGCCGTCCGGCCTTCCCGCGACGCGCCCCGTCCCCGTATACCCCGTAAAGATCGAAGGGGACGACGTGCTCGTCTCCCTCACCCAGGAGTCCTGAGGCACCCATGGCAACGCTTGAAATCCGAGACCTGCACGTCACCGTCGAGGCCGACAACGCCACGAAGGAGATCCTCAAGGGCGTCGACCTCACCGTGAAGCAGGGCGAGACGCACGCCATCATGGGCCCCAACGGCTCGGGCAAGTCGACCCTCGCCTACTCCCTCGCGGGTCACCCGAAGTACACGATCACGTCCGGCTCCGTCACCCTCGACGGCGAGGACGTCCTCGAGATGTCCGTCGACGAGCGCGCCCGCGCCGGCCTGTTCCTCGCCATGCAGTACCCGGTCGAGGTCCCCGGCGTCTCCGTCTCCAACTTCCTGCGCACCTCCGCCACCGCCGTCCGCGGCGAGGCCCCCAAGCTGCGCACCTGGGTGAAGGAGGTCCGCGAGGCCATGGAGCGCCTCAACATGGACCCGGCCTTCGCCGAGCGCAACGTCAACGAGGGCTTCTCCGGCGGTGAGAAGAAGCGCCACGAGATCCTTCAGCTGGAGCTGCTCAAGCCGAAGATCGCGATCCTCGACGAGACCGACTCCGGCCTCGACGTCGACGCCCTGCGCGTCGTCTCCGAGGGCGTCAACCGCGTCCGCGAGACCGGTGAGGTCGGCACCCTCCTCATCACCCACTACACGCGCATCCTGCGCTACATCAAGCCCGACCACGTGCACGTGTTCGCGAACGGCCGTATCGCCGAGTCCGGCGGCGCCGAGCTCGCGGACCAGCTGGAGGCCGAGGGCTACGACAAGTACGTGAAGGGTGGCGCATCCGCGTGACACAGCTGCCGGGCCTCCTCGACACCGAGGCGCTGCGCAAGGACTTCCCGATCCTGGACCGCGTCCTGCACGACGGCAGGAAGCTCGTGTACCTGGACAACGCGGCGACCTCGCAGACGCCGCGCCAGGTCCTCGACGTGCTCTCCGAGTACTACGAGCAGCACAACGCCAACGTCCACCGTGGAGTGCACGTCCTCGCCGAGGAGGCCACGGCACTGTACGAGGGCGCGCGGGACAAGGTCGCGGAGTTCATCAACGCGCCCTCGCGCGACGAGGTGATCTTCACCAAGAACGCCTCCGAATCGCTGAACCTCGTGGCGAACATGCTGGGCTGGGCCGACGAGCCCTACCGCGTGGACGCCGACACGGAGATCGTCATCACGGAGATGGAGCATCACTCCAACATCGTGCCGTGGCAGCTGCTCGCGCAGCGCACGGGCGCGAAGCTGAAGTGGTTCGGCCTCACCGACGACGGCCGTCTCGACCTGTCGAACATCGACCAGGTGATCACGGAGAAGACGAAGATCGTCTCCTTCGTGCTGGTGTCGAACATCCTCGGCACCCACAACCCGGTCGAGGCCATCGTGCGCCGCGCGCAGGAGGTCGGTGCCCTGGTCTGCATCGACGCCTCGCAGGCCGCTCCGCACATGCCGCTGGACGTGCAGTCCCTCCAGGCCGACTTCGTGGCCTTCACCGGTCACAAGATGTGCGGCCCGACCGGCATCGGCGTCCTGTGGGGCCGCCAGGAGCTGCTGGAGGACCTGCCCCCGTTCCTCGGCGGCGGCGAGATGATCGAGACCGTCTCGATGCACTCGTCGACGTACGCCCCCGCCCCGCACAAGTTCGAGGCGGGCACCCCGCCGATCTCCCAGGCCATCGGTCTGGGCGCGGCGATCGACTACCTCAACTCGATCGGCATGGACAAGATCCTCGCCCATGAGCAGGCCCTCACCGAGTACGCGGTGAAGCGTCTGACGGAGGTCCCCGACCTGCGGATCATCGGTCCCACCACGGCCGAGGACCGGGGCGCCGCGATCTCCTTCACGCTGGGCGACATCCACCCGCACGACGTGGGCCAGGTCCTCGACGAGCAGGGCATCGCGGTCCGGGTCGGCCACCACTGCGCCCGCCCCGTGTGCCTGCGCTACGGAATTCCTGCGACCACGCGAGCGTCGTTCTATCTGTACTCCACGCCGGCCGAGATCGACGCTCTGGTGGACGGCCTGGAGCACGTACGGAACTTCTTCGGCTGACGGGACGGGACGAGCGATCGCATGAAGCTGGATTCGATGTACCAGGAAGTCATCCTGGACCACTACAAGAACCCGCACGGGCGTGGTCTGAGGGATGGCGACGCCGAGGTGCACCACGTGAACCCGACGTGCGGCGACGAAATCACCCTGCGTGTGAAGTACGACGGCACGACGATCGAGGACGTCTCGTACGAGGGCCAGGGCTGCTCCATCAGCCAGGCGAGCGCGTCCGTACTGAACGAGCTCCTCGTCGGCAAGGACCTCTCCGACGCGCGGACGATCCAGGAGACCTTCCTGGAGCTGATGCAGTCCAAGGGGAAGATCGAGCCCGACGACGCCATGGAGGAGGTCCTGGAGGACGCGGTCGCGTTCGCCGGGGTCTCCAAGTACCCGGCCCGGGTCAAGTGCGCCCTCCTCAGCTGGATGGCGTGGAAGGACGCGACGGCCCAGGTGCTGGGCGGAGCCGACGCCGAAAGGAAGACGGCATGAGTGACACCGTGGAGATGAAGCCGGCCTCGGAGGAGGAGCTTCGCGAGGCCCTGATGGACGTCGTCGACCCCGAGCTGGGCATCGACGTCGTCAACCTCGGCCTGATCTACGGCATCCACGTCGACGAGTCGAACATCGCGACCGTCGACATGACCCTGACCTCGGCGGCCTGCCCGCTGACCGACGTCATCGAGGACCAGGCCAAGTCCGCCACGGACGGCCTCGTCAGCGAGCTGCGCATCAACTGGGTCTGGATGCCGCCGTGGGGCCCGGACAAGATCACGGACGACGGGCGTGAGCAGCTGCGCGCGCTCGGGTTCAACGTCTGAGACCCTTCGCTGCACGACACACCTGTGGCCCCCGGCTGTCCCTGCCGGGGGCCACAGGTCTGTCCGGGCTCACGCGCCGGGCGCGTCGACCAGCCGGAACGCCGAGTCGGCCAAGAACAGCCCGTCCCGCTGGTACGGATCGAGCCGCAGCCGGAAGTCCCGGTGCCGCAGAAAACGGCCCGGATGGTTCACCGACTCCAGCATGACGGCACCGGAGTGCGGCGAGGAGCGGGGGCAGAAGGTGGCGTCCCGGCGGAACAGCGCGGAGCCGTCGTAGCGGTCCTCGCGCAGCAGGAAGTCCCGGTGGCGCAGATAGCGGCCGTCGGCCGTGGCGAAGGAGTGGCAGGACGCGTCGGCGAGCCCCGCGACCAGCCGGAAGGCGACGTCGGCGCGCTGCCCGGAGCCGACCGGGTCCAGCCGTACGGCATCGCCGGTCACATGCCACTGCCGGTCGGGGTAGTTGACCGCGCGGACGGAGCGCCAGGTGCTGTCGGCGGGCGGCCGGTGCGTGGGGTGGGCCGACGACGGGCCGGGCTCGGCCGACGGGGACGTGCTGGGCGTGGACGCCGAAGGAGAGGTGCCTGTCTCTTCGGCCGCCGGGCTCGCCGACCGCCCCGGGGCCATGCCGCTCTGCCCGGCGGGGGGAGTCTGCGAGGGCGTGGCGAACGAGATCAGACCGGGGACGGTGACATCGACGCGTGAGGGCGCCGGCGCGGCTGACAGGGCGTCAGAATCCTTACCGGACACGGCCAGTGCGGTCGCACAGGCGACGATCGTCGCCACGGCCAGCCCGCCGGCCAGCCACAGCCGGCGGGTCCCCGGCGCCCGGGAGGTGTCCGGGGCCCAGCCGTCCTCCCAGACCGGCCGGTCCGGCGTGGGCCGGGATGCGTTGTCGGGCATGGGTGTTCCTCCGGCGGCGCCCTCGACGACGGCCGCGGCTGTGCAGGACAGGTGTGTGAACGGTGAAACACTAGTGGACACAGGGGCTGTTGAGTAACTGTCCGGAGTGATCCGTGTCCGGTTGTGCATCCATTCCGCAGGCGTACGCAACTCACTTGCCGCAAACAGGACTTGACGCGTAAGCGGGACGACTTCGGCCCCGGTCCGTCGCCCTTCCGCCGCCCCCGCACGGCATCATGGCGGGAGATCATCTCCCGCCGACGACAGGAGTGCCCCGACCATGTTCCAGCGCGTCCCCCGCGCCCTGCGCCGGCTGATCGCGGCCGCGGCCCTGTGCGGTGCGTTCGGCACGGCCCTGACCGGCTGCACCGGATCCGGCGGACCGGGCGGCACCGGCGGCTCCGGTGGCGGGGCGGACGGGGCGTCGCCGCGGGTGGTGCGGGCACCCGAACCGGGTCTCGCCTTCGACTACCAGATCGGCGGCGCGTACCGGCCCCCGGCCGGAGTGCGGGCGGTGTCCCGCGACCGTACGTCGGAGCCGGCGAAGGGCGTCTACAACATCTGCTACGTCAACGCCTTCCAGGCCCAGCCGGACGCCGGCGACTGGTGGCAGGAGCATCACCCGGACCTGGTGCTGCGCGACGCCGACGGCGACCCGGTCGTCGACCACGACTGGGACGAGTGGGTCCTGGACATCTCCACACGGGGCAAGCGTGAACGCCTCGCACGGATCGTCGGCGAGTGGATCGACGGCTGTGCGAAGGACGGCTTCCAGGCCGTGGAGGCGGACAACCTCGACTCGCACGAACGCTCCGAGGGGCTGCTGACCGCGGCCGACAACATCGCCTTCGGCAGGCTGATCACCGCGCGGGCGCACGCGGCGGGCCTCGCCATAGGCCAGAAGAACGCCGCCGAACTGGCCGGGCGGGGACGCCGCATCGGCTTCGACTTCGCCGTCGCCGAGGAGTGCGGGCAGTACGACGAGTGCGACGTGTACGCGGACGCCTACGACGACCGCGTCTTCGACATCGAGTACCGGACGGACGGCTTCGACGCGGCCTGCGAGGACTGGGGCGACCGGGTCTCCGTGGTCCTGCGGGACCTGGACGTGGTGCCGCGGGGGGACTCGGGGTACCGCAGGCGGACGTGCTGAGACGCTCCGCGAGGTGCGCCGGCGACGCTGTGTACGCTCGTACACATGGGATACCTGCTGCTCGCCGGAGCCATCGCGGCCGAGGTGGCCGCCACGACCGCCATGAAGTACAGCGAGGGCTTCAGCAGGCTGCTGCCCTCCCTGCTGACCGCGCTCGGCTATCTCGTCTCCTTCACGCTGCTCGCCCAGACCCTGAAGACGGTGTCCGTCGGCACGGCCTACGCGATCTGGGCCGGCGTCGGCACGGCCACCATCGCCACCATCGGCGTCCTCTTCCTCGGGGAGGGGATGACCGCCGTCAAGGCCGCCGGCATCGCGCTGATCATCCTCGGCGTGGTCGTGCTCAACCTGGGCGGTGCGCACTGATGGCCCGGCGCTACGACCCCGAACGACGGCAGCGGATCATCGACGCGGCGATCCGGGTGGTCGGCGCGCACGGCATCGCGGGGCTGAGCCACCGCACGGTCGCCGCGGAGGCGGACGTGCCGCTCGGCTCCACGACGTACCACTTCAAGACGCTCGACGACCTGCTCGTGGCCGCGCTGCGCCAGGCCAACGAGGGCTTCGCCAAGGTGATCGCCTCGCGCGGCGGCCTGGAGGGCTCGGACACCGACCTGGCCGCCGAGCTCGCCGGGTGGATGGGGGAGTGGCTGGCGGGCGACCGCACCGGCGTGGAACTGGAGTACGAGCTCTATCTCGCCGCACTGCGCCGCCCGGCCCTGCGCCCGGTCGCCGCCGAGTGGGCCGACGCCCTGGCCGACCTGCTGACCCGGCGCACGGACCCGGTCACGGCACGGGCGCTGGTGGCGCTGATGGACGGCATCTGCCTGCAGGTGCTGCTGACGGAGGCGCCGTACGACGAGGGGTATGCGCGGGAGGTGCTGGGGCGGGTGCTGGGGTGAGGGCCTGCCCTCGCCCGGGGTGCCGGCCCGTACCCTGAGACGCTCAGGAGGCCGGTTGGCCCGGGCGGCCCCGCGCCGGTTAGGTTTCCCTCATGACCGACACGACTGCTCCCCGCACCACCGGCGCCGTGGCCGCCGGCCTTGCCACGATCGCCGCCGACGGCACCGTTCTGGACACCTGGTTCCCCGCGCCCGAGCTCGTCGCCGAGCCCGGCCCCTCCGGCAGCGAGCGGCTGTCCGCCGAGAAGGCCGTGGAACTGCTCGGTGAGGGCGCCGCCAAGGCGATCGGCCCGGACGCCCGGCGCGGGGTCGAGGTCGTCGCGGTCCGCACGGTCATCTCCTCGATCGACGAGAAGCCCGTCGACGCGCACGACGTCTACCTGCGTCTGCACCTGCTCTCCCACCGCCTGGTCAAGCCGCACGGCCTGAGCCTGGACGGCCAGTTCGGCTTCCTCGCCAACGTGGCGTGGACGTCCCTCGGCCCGGTCGCCGTGGACGACGTCGAGAAGGTCCGCCTGAACGCCCGCGCCGAGGGCCTGCACCTCCAGGTGACCTCGATCGACAAGTTCCCGCGGATGACGGACTACGTGGCCCCCAAGGGCGTGCGCATCGCCGACGCCGACCGCGTCCGCCTCGGCGCGCACCTCGCCGAGGGCACCACGGTCATGCACGAGGGCTTCGTCAACTTCAACGCCGGCACGCTCGGCACGTCGATGGTCGAGGGCCGCATCTCCGCGGGCGTCGTCGTGGGCGACGGCTCGGACATCGGCGGCGGCGCCTCCACGATGGGCACCCTGTCAGGCGGCGGCAACGTCATCATCTCGATCGGCGAGCGCTGCCTGATCGGCGCCGAGGCGGGCGTCGGTATCGCGCTGGGCAACGAGTGCGTGGTGGAGGCCGGCCTGTACGTCACGGCGGGCACGCGCGTGACGATGCCCGACGGCCAGATCGTCAAGGCCCGCGAACTCTCCGGCGCCTCCAACATCCTCTTCCGCCGCAACTCGGTGACGGGCACGGTGGAGGCCCGCCCGAACAACGCGGTGTGGGGCGGGCTGAACGAGGTCCTGCACAGCCACAACTGATCACGGTCACGGCTGAGCGCCCTTCCGGCCCGAGGACGGCCCGGGAGGGCGCTCGCGCTCAGCGGTGTGCCCCGGCGGTCTTCCGCGGATCGTTTCAGCTTCCCTCGTGGTGCTTGAACTCGTCCAGCGTGGCCTGGGCCCTCGCGCGTTGCTGGGCGGAGAAACAGGTGGGGTTCTGTGTGATGACGTAGGCGTGCGTCCGTACGCTCGCGACCCATTCGTCCCTATGGCGCCGCAAGTCGACTTGTTGACCGAAGCTCAGCTTCTCGTGGCCGAGCCGGTCCGCCTTCCGCTCCGTCCTGCTCTCGACGGTCCGCGCGGCCGCGCAGTCCTCGGTCGTGGACCTTCCCGCTGCGGCGTGGCCCGCTGCGAACCCTCCCCCGCCGGCAAGGATCGCCGTGATCGTCACGCCCAGGAACAGCTTGGACCTGAGCGCGCGTCTCGGCGATGAGTCGGGTGCGTCCGTGACAGGACTCGTCATGATCCCCTCCAGCGACCGGCGTGGCTGGGAGAGAGTACAACCGTTGAGCGCTCGTCGCGCCGGGTACCCGCGCGACCGACCGACCGGTCTGACGGTACCTCCTCTCCCTCCACCCCTCTGACGTGCACGAACGAGCTACTTCGCGTGACCTTTGGGTCGGGCGGGTCGATGAACGGGTGGACGCAGGGTCCGATCAGACGTCGAACCTATGAGATGAGGGCCGGGAGTTGAGGGAGAGGGCGATGAGGAGGAGCAGGGTGCCACGCCTCGGGGCGGGGGTGCTCGTCGCGGGCGTCGTGTGCTGCGTGGCCGCCGGGAGCGCACACGCCGACGAGACCAACACCGGGGCGCACAACGGGCCCCGGATCGGGCTCGTCAACATGGGGCAGGTCGACGATCCGATGGAGGATGTGCTGGAGCACTTCCTGCTCGTCGGGGACGGGTACAGCTGGGGCTGAGCTGCAGCCGGGGCGGGGGCTCGTCGGGTCCTCGGGCCGCCCGCCTCCGTCCCTTTCCCGTCGCAGGCATAGCGGCAGCGCCCCGCACGCGTCACCCCCAACAGGAGAGCCGGGCGTCCGGGCCGGCCGGGGGAAGAGAAGGTGACGATGGATGCGGAAGCTCAGGACGGCTTTCGGGGGTTCGTGGAGAGCAGGTCGTCCGCGCTGCTCAAGACCGCCGTGCTGCTGAGCGGTGGCGACCGGCACGCCGCCGAGGACCTGTTGCAGAACGCCCTGATCAAGGCCGCCGACCGCTGGCAGCGCATCGACGAACCCGAGGCGTACGTACGGCAGATCCTGTACCGGCAGCAGATCAGCCGCTGGCGGCTGAAGTGGCGGCGCCGGGAGGTGAGCGTCGCTGAGCTCCCCGAGCCCGGTGGCGCCCCGGACGCCTCGGCCGGTACCGACCTCCGGCTGCTCATGCGCGGTGCCCTCGCCCGGCTCACCCCGCGCCAGCGCACCGTCCTCGTGCTGCGTTACTTCGAGGACCTGCCCGAGGCGGACGTGGCCCGTGTCCTCGGCTGCTCGGTCGGCACCGTACGGTCCACCACCCACCGCTCGCTGGCCCGGCTGCGGGCCCTCGCCCCCGAGCTCGCCGCCCTCGCCCCCGGCGCGAACACCGCCCGGCCGGCGCCGGACCGCGACTTCTCCCCGATGGAGGTCCGTTAAGTGAACGTCGAGGAACTCGTGCGCCGGTCCCTGCGGGAGCAGGCCGAGGAAGCGCCCCCCGTGGGCACCGGGTTCGCCGACCGGGTGCTCGCCGTCCGCCGGCGCCGCCGTACTCGGCGCGTCGCCTCCGTCGCGGCGGCCACCGCGGCCGTCGTCGGCATCGCCGTCGCCGTGCCGTTGCTCGACGGAGGCGAGGGCGACGCCCGACCCGCCGTCGGCCTGCGCACCGACGGTGTCCTGGCCCATCCCGACCAGTCCCCGCCGCGGGACGTCATCGGCGCCGGCCGTACCGTCCTGGCCGCCCACTACACCTCCGAGCTGCGCGTCCGGTCCGAGAAGCGCGGCAGCGTCGAACGCACCTACTGGCTGCTCGACACGAAGACCGGAACGTACAAGAAGGACACCCGCTGGTCGTTCGTCGCCGTCGCGCCCGGTGTGAAGACGGCCGCCGTGCTGGAGCGCGGGCTGCCCGCCCACCGGATCGGCCTGCTCGACCTCGCGTCGGGCCGCGTCGAGCGCTGGATCCCCGTCCAGCACGGCGTCGGCGGGCTCGCGTTCAGCGACGACGGCGGCAGGCTCGTGGCGACGACGTACGGGGAGGACCCCGACCTGCGGACCAAGGAGAAGATGCAGGGCCCCGACGGGCCGGTGTGGCAGTGGAACTCCGCGTACGGCCGGTCGAGCCGGTCCGGCTTCTACGTCCTCGACGTGGCGCGGGGCACGGGCTCCTGGAGCGCCGTCCCACCCGAGCGCACCATCAACGCCCGCCAGGACTTCGCGTTCAGCCGGGCCGGCGACCGTGTGTACGCGCAGTACATCGGCGGCCGTGACGGACTCCAGCGGTTCTACTCCCTCGACGGTGCCAGGACCGCCGCCCCGGCCGACGAGAAGCACCTGCGCTCCGACGTCCCCGCGCGACTGTCCCCGGACGGACGGCTCGCCGCCCTCGGGCTGTCCAAGGAGGTCGACGGTGCCCCGGGCCGGAGCTACTCCTCGATCCTCGACCCCCGCACCGGCAAGGAGATCACCAAGGTGCGCGGTGCCGAACTGCTCGCCTGGGCCGACGACAAGCGGCTCATCGCGTGGGAGCGAGTGACCGGACTGGACGAGTCGTACCGGCCCCGGCTGGTCCTGGTCACCCTCGGCAGCGACAAGGTCGTCCCCCTCAGCGGGGTCCGCGAGCCGGACGAGGACACGCTCCGGCGGAACTGGGAGCCGGTCTTCGCCCGCCGCTGAGCCGAGGACCGGTCAACTGCCGCCCACCGACTCCTCGTACGCCGCCAGCAGTCCGTCGGTCGCCTCCCGGCCGGCGGGCCGCAGTGGCGCTCGGACCGGGCCGCCGGGGAGACCGAGCGCGCCGAGCAGCGCCTTGGCGGTCACCGCTCCGGGCAGCCCGGCGCTCATCATCGCCTCGATGAGCGGGATGGCGCGTCGCTGGAGGCGGGCGGACACGGGGGTGTCGCCCGCCTCGAACGCGTCCAGCACCGAGCGGAGATGACGCGGGATCACGTTGGCGACCGTACTGACGTAGCCGGCGCCGCCCACGGCCTGCAGGGCGAGGATGTGCTCGTCGCACCCCGCGTAGTACGCCAGGTCCGTGCGCCCCATCACCTTCTGCGCGGCCAGGAAGTCGTACGAGCAGTCCTTCACCGCCACGATCCGCGGGTGCCCGGCCAGGCGGAGCATCGTCTCCGGTTCGATACGGGTGCCGGTCCGGCCGGGGATGTCGTAGAGGACGACCGGCAACCCCGCCGAGTCGGCGACCTCCCGGAAGTGCGCCTCCACGGCGTCCTGCGGGGGCCTGCTGTAGTACGGGGCGACCACCAGCAGGGCGTCGGCGCCCGCCTTCTCGGCGGCCAGGGCCAGTTCGACCGTGTGGCGGGTGTCGGCGGTGCCGACGCCCGCGACGATCGAGGCCCGGTCGCCCACGGCCTGCCGTACCGCCCGGATCAGGTCCGCCTTCTCTGCGTCGGTGGTGGTGGGCGACTCGCCGGTCGTCCCGGACAGGACCAGGCCGTCGCAGCCCTCGTCCACCAGGTGGTCGGCGAGACGCTGCGCGCCGTCCAGGTCGAGCCCGCCGTCCCCGGTGAACGGGGTGACCATGGCACACAGCGCCCGGCCGAGGGGAGGCGTGACGGCGGAGGGGTCGGGAGGCGTCATGGAGACAGTCTTGGCACGCTCGATCGTGTAGCTCCACTTAAATCTTCTACGAGGTATTGGTAAGCAGTGCTGAGCAGTGGTGGCGGCTGATGTCGTCAACCGGTCTCCCTTGACCTCAACTTCGCTTGAGGCCGAAAGGTGGGTCCTGCGGGTGACCGCCCGCCTTCACGACCGATTCGGAGGGACTCATGACCCACCGCACCGACGCCCACCCGGACCTCACTCGCCCCGACCTCGGCGCCGCGCTCTTCAGTACCTGGCGCGTGGGGACGCCCCTGCGGCAGAAGGAAGCCGTCGAGGCGATCGCCGGGGCGTGGGAGCGGCGGCCCTGGCCCGCCGGAGGGCTGCTCGGGTATCACGTCTACACCGGGCACGACGCCTCCACCCTCCTGCACTACTCGCAGTGGCGGAGCCCGCAGGACTACGACGGGTTCGTCAAGGCCCACCGTCAGGAGCGGGTGGATGAGATCGACACCGCCGTACCCGGCGTCGAGCGTCTCGGGCTCGGGCGGTTCCGGCACTACCGCAGCCTGGTCCGGCCGGACGAGACGCGGGTGCCCGGCTGTGTCGTGATCGTCGACATCGAGTTCGAGGGGCCCGACCCGGACCGGCAGCGTGCCTGGGTGGACGCCGTGGCCGACGCCCTGGAGAGCGAGCCGCGTCCGCATCCCGGAGGCATCTCCGCCCACTTCCACCTCTCCACCGACGGCACCCGGGTCCTCAACTACGCCGAGTGGGAGACCGCCCAGGCGCACATCGACGCGCTCGCCGCGCCCGGTGACGGGATCGGCTCGGCGACGGAGCGGTGGCGGCGCGTGCAGACCTGGCCGGGGCTCAAGGGCAGCACCGTCAGCCGGTACGACCACGCGCTCGGCCTCGTGCCCGACCTCGACTGAGGTCGCCGGGGGCCGGCGATTCCGGCTCACCACGCGACTCACCGAAAAATCTGATCGCCTGGACAAAAAAAGTTTTCGGTGAGACGGTGGACGCATGCTGGACGTCACCGTGATCGAGGACCCCGAGGCGGCAGCCGTGTCCCTGGACCCCGTCCGGGCCGGGCTGCTCGCCGAGCTGGCGGCCGGGCCCGCCTCGGCCGCCATGCTCGCCGGGAAGGTCGGCCTGCCCCGCCAGAAGGTGAACTACCACCTCAAGGCACTGGAGCGGCACGGCCTGGTGGAGCTGGCCGGGGAGCGCCGCAAGGGCAATGTCACCGAGCGGCTGATGCGCGCGACCGCCGCGTCGTACGTGATCTCCCCGCTCGCGCTGGCGTCCGTGCAGCCCGACCCGGACCGCTTCCGCGACCAGCTCTCCGCCCGCTGGCTGCTGGCGCTCGGCGCCCGGCTGGTCCGGGACGTCGGCTCGCTGATCACCGGGGCCGCCAAGGCCCGCAAGCGGCTGGCGACCTTCGCGCTGGACGGCGAGGTCCGCTTCGCCTCGGCGGCCGACCGGGCCGCGTTCGTCGAGGAGCTGGCCGCCGGGGTGGGCGCGCTGATCCGCAAGTACGACGCCCCCGGCGCCGAGGGCGGCCGCGATCACCGGATCGTGGTCGCCGTCCACCCCACGCTCAAGCCCACCGGCGGGGACGTGCCCCGGCCCGTCCCCGCCCCGGAACCGAACCCGTAGGACCCAGGAGACCGTCATGCCCAAGGAATTCGAGATCGCCCGGGAGTTCGAGGTCGACGCCACACCCGAGGAGGTGTGGGAGGCCGTGACCGCCGGCACCGGCGGCTGGCTGTGGCCGATGGAGGCGCCCGAGCCCCGCCAGGGCGGCAAGGGGCCCTTCGGCTCCGAGGTGACCGTCTGGGACCCGCCGCACCGTTACACCAACCGCGTCGAGGATGTCGACGGCATCTCCGAGCAGACCCTCAACCAGCTCGACTACACCGTCGAGCCGCGCGACGAGGGCCGCCGCGCCTGGGTGCGCTACGTGCACAGCGGGATCTTCGTCGACGACTGGGACAACCAGTACGACGGCGCGAGCCGCCACACCGACTTCTATCTGCACACCCTGCGCCAGTACCTCACGGTCTTCCGCGGCCGCCCGATCACCGCCTTCGCCACGTTCGACGGGCCCGAGGCGGCCAAGGCGCCGGACGCCCTCGTCACCGTGGGCCGTGCGCTGGGTCTCGCCGACGACACGGCCGAGGGCGCCCGCGTGCGGGTCGCCGGTCCGGGCGGGCGGGAGATCGACGCCGTCGTCGACTACCGCGATCCCTACTTCCTCGGGCTGCGTACGGAGGACGCGCTCCTGCGCTTCTTCGGCCGCAACCACTGGGGTCACGTCGTCGGCATGTCCGTGCACGACTTCGCGCCGGGCGCCGACGCCGCCGCGGACGAGGAGACGTGGAAGGGCTGGCTGAACGGCGTGTTCAGCCAGCCCTGAACCCACCGCGGGGTTACGGACGGAACCGCAGCACCTGCGGGTCGTGGTCGCTGATCTGGTCGTTGAACTCGGCGTTGATGTGCACGCTGTCGTACTCGAAGTCGCAGCCGCGCCGGATCGAGGGGCTGACCAGGATCTGGTCCAGCGTCTGGGCGTTGCCCTGGTAGACGTACGAGTAACGCTCGCTCTTGGGCAGCGACTTGATCGCCGACCACAGCTCGCCGTCGCCCTCGAGGATCTTCGCGGTGCCGGAGAACTCGAAGTCGTTGATGTCGCCGAGCGCGATCACGGCCGCGTTCTTCTGCGTGTGCAGGACGTCCTCGACGAAGCCGTGGACGGCCGTCGCCTGGGCGTGACGCTGGACCTCGGAGCTGCGGGCCGGCGGCTGGTACTGCGAGGTCAGACCCTGGTCGCCGCCCTTGGAGTTGAGGTGGTTGGCGATCACGAAGACGGTCTTGCCCCGGAAGACGAACTCGCCGGCCAGCGGCTTGCGGCTGTTGGCGAAGGCCGCGTTCGCCGGGTCGATCCGGCCGGGGGAGACCGTCAGGGCCGCCTTGCCGCGCACCTTCGTGACACCGACGGGGGTGGTCGCGTCGCCGCCCGCGCGGTCGGTGAAGGAGACCCGCTCCGGGTTGAACAGGAACGCCTGGCGGATGTTGCCGCCCGGCTCGCCGCCGTCGGCGCCGTCCACCGGGTCGATCGAGCGCCAGTCGTAGCGGGGGCCGCCCGCGGCGACGATCGCGTCGGCCAGCTTCGCCAGCGTCTGGCCGGCGGTGACCGTGCCGTCGTTCGTCGCGCCGTTGTCGTCCTGGATCTCCTCCAGCGACACGATGTCGGGCGAGCGCAGGTTGTTCACGATCGCGGAGGCGTGCGCGGCGAACGTGGAGTCGGACGGGTCGAGGTTCTCCACGTTGTACGTGGCGACCGCCAGCTCGGTGCGCGCCTGCCGGCGCGTGCTCTCCTTGGCCGTGCCGCCGCTCTTGAGGGTGCCGAGCTGGTTGGCGACCAGGGTGTAGCCGCCGTACTGGTTGTAGTCCAGCGGGCCGGACGTCGTGCCCTCGAGGACGTCACCGACGTTCGCGACGGGGAAGTCGGCCGTCGCGCCCAGGGACTGGATCTGCAGCCGGCCGCTGTTCTGCGCGTCGTAGGAGCCGTAGACCGTGGCGCCGCGCCGGGAGGCGTTCTCCTTCGGCTTCACCGTCACCCACAGCTCGGTGTACGGGTCGGTGGCGCCGACCACCCGGGTGTCGGCGACCTGGACGTTCTCGCCCTCCAGGGACTCGTAGAAGTCCAGGGCGTACGTGGCCGGGCGCAGCGGCAGGCCGTTGATCGAGCCCGACGCGGCGGTGTCGCCGACGGGGCTGTAGGCGGCCGGCACGGACTTCGCGTCGATGACCCGGGGGGCCGGGACCGCGTTGCCGCTGGAGACGACGGTCACCGTGGGGCGGGTGATCTCGGTGACCGCCTGGTTGCCGGAGGAGGCGCCGCCGGGGACGAACTCGCTGACGGTGCCCGCGACCAGGACCGCGTCGCCGACGGCGACCTTCGGGGCGGAGCTGGTGAAGACGAAGACGCCCTCGCTGGTGGCCGGGTCGGCGTCCGGGTGCGGGTCCTGCATCCAGAAGCCCTTGGAGGAGCCGTAGCCGCGTACGCCGGTGACGATTCCGGCCACATCGGCGACCTGCTTGCCGGCGTACGGCGATATGCGCGTGGAGCCCTGGATGTCGTGGATGGCGACGGTGTCCGCGTGCGCGGGGGCGGTGAGGGCGACGGTGGAGGCCGCGGAACAGACGGCGGCGACGGTGAGCGCGGCGAGGCGCGCGGACTTCTTGCTCGGCAAGGGATCCCTCCGGGGACGTGCGTGGGCGCCGGGACGAGGGTGGTGCTGGCAACGCGTGAGGCGCGGCCGGCGGTGCGGCGACGCGCGTAGAAATCCAGTGAACAGATGTCCGCCAAGTTTCTACGCGCGTAATCTCGTTGCTGGTCATGTCACTTGTCAAGGTTTCGGCCATGTACGGCGCCCGGCGGGGAGATGAACCGGGCGGCATGGGTCGAAATCCGTCTAGGCTGAGCGGCTGAAGCCGTGACGGGTACGGCCGCGCACGTCCTAGGAGAACCAGCCGATGTCAGACAGCTCCCCCCTGCCGCCGGTACGGCTGCACCCCGAAGCGGAGCTGGCGCGGGACGCGCTGTCCACGCCGTTGCTCTCCCGCGCCGCCCGGCTGGCCCGCTGGGCCGGCCCCGACACCCGGGTCGACGCGGGCGGCGGCCTCGTCGACGAGCAACTGCCCGCCGCCGCCGAGGTGCTCGGCCTCAGCGGCGACGACGCCGCCGCCCACGCGAGCGAGGCCTGGCGGGTGGCCGTCGACACCGGACTGGTCGACGTCGTCGACGAGGAGGCCGGCACGGTCGCCGCCGGCGCCGACCTCGACCTGCTGACCCGCGGCACCCCGCAGGACGTCCTCGCGGTGTGGCTCGCCGCGCTGGAGACGGCCCTCGCCGACGCGAGCGTGCCCGACCTGGACGACCTGGTCGACGCCATGGACGCCGGCGGGGAGATCAACCTGTCCTCCCTCGACTGGAACCCGGAGGCGGAGGCCGAGTTCCTCGACGGGGTCCTCGGCAACCTGTACCTGCTCACCGTCAGCGAGGACGGCCCCCAGGGCGGCCCCGTGCCGCTGCCCGCGCTCGCCGCGTCCGTGATCGTCCCCAGCGACATGAGCGAACCCACCAACGACGTACTGGAGCAGGTGTCCGACGCGATGATGCGCCTGGACGACCAGTTCCGGCTGCTGGAGCCCGCCGGACTCGTCGTCTACCAGCCGGTCGACGAGGCCCTGCTCGCGGACGCCGACAGCGCCGAGGAACCGGCCGCGGGCGTCGACGACACCGACGTCTCGCGCTACGGCATGGTCCGGCTCACCCCGCTCGGGCTGTACGGGCTGCGCGCACGGTTCCTGGAGGCCGGCTTCGACGCGCCCGCGGTCGGGGACCTCGCCGACAAGGGCGCCGAGGCGCTCCTCGACGGCACCGCCCGCTATCCGCAGACCGCCGCGCGCGCCGAGACCGAGCAGTGGCTGGTCCGCCGTGAACCGCTCGCGGCGGCCCGGGAGTTGCTGTCCGCCGCCAAGGGCCTCGACGAGGGCGCGCCGCTGCGCCGGCTGCGCTGCCAGCAGGCGCTGTCGCTGGTGGGCGCCGAGGCGGAGCCCGCGCTGCGGGAGGTCCTCGACGACGCCGAACTGGGCGGGCTGGCCCGGGTGTGGCTGTCCGAGGCGGGCTTCACCGACGTCCCGCCGCCCACCCAGGAGCTGGTGTTCTGGCTGACCATCGACACCCTCGCCGCGCAGCTGGCGGCCGAGGGGAACTCGGAGGAGCTGCGGGCGCTGGTGGAGGGCCTGGCCGCCCAGCACAGCGGGTTCTTCGACAAGGTGTGGCGGGTCGGGCACCCGGCCACGGCGGACGTGCTGGAGGCCATGGGCCGGCTGCACCCGGACAAGAAGGTGGCGAAGGAGGCCCGTAAGGCGGCCTTCAAGGCGCGCTCCCAACATGAGGGCTGACCGCCGGAATTAATTCACTCGCCCCTTCCCGCGAGCACTCCCTACAGTGATGAACGTCCAGGTGCGAAGGCAGGACCTACTTCCACTGATAATGGGGCGGTCGCGGGTTCGAGTCCCGCCGCCGGCACTACGCGCCGGTGTAGCTCAGGGGTGAGAGCACCTTGTCGGTTCCGCCGGCTTCGATCTCTGGACACCACAACTTCACGCACCTCCCGGTGCGCGGGCCACGGTTACTTCTTCTCTAAAAAGAATCCCGACCGCGGCCGACTTGATCTCGGGAGGCGCAGCTCATGGTGGGTGCCCGGTGCGCAGGCGGCGGATACTTCGGGGAACTGGTGGGGGATCTCCCCCGTGCGGGTTCGAATCCCGTCATCGGCTCAGGGCCGGTGTGGCGGAACGGAAGACGCGCCAGTTGAAAAGAACCGCAGCCGAATTCGTCCTCGGGCACCCTCCTTCTGCCGCGCCTTCCTTCGCGAAGGCAGCAGAGAAAAAGGGGGAATTCCATCATGGCACGATTCAACACCCGTGCGGCCAAGGCGCGGCCCACCTCGCGCGTGACGTCGACCGGCCGCGTGCTGCGCACCTACGAGGGCGGCCGCGGACACGAGCGTGACGCCCGCTCCGAGCTGTTCCTGCTCGCCGTCGGCAACTTCGTCTCGCAGCGGACCTTCTACGAGAGCGGCGCCGACCGCGACGACCGGTTCGCCGCGCTCGTGCGCGAGCTCGCCGTCAGCGACCCGGAGTGGACGGCCGGCCTGCTCGGCTGGCTGCGCACCGAGGGCAACCTCCGTACGGCCGCCCTCGTGGGCGCCGCCGAGTACGTGAAGGCGCGGCTCGACGCGGGCGCCGCCGAGGGCCCGGCGAACCGGCAGGTCGTCGACTCGGTGCTGCGCCGCCCCGACGAGCCCGGCGAGCTGCTCGCCTACTGGACGGCGACGTACGGCCGGAGCGTGCCGAAGCCGGTCAAGCGCGGCATCGCCGACGCCGTACGCCGTCTGTACAGCGGGAAGTCGCTGCTCAAGTACGACACGGCGGCCAAGGGCTACCGCTTCGGCGACATCCTCAACCTGACCCACGCGGCGCCCGACCCGGCCAAGCCGTGGCAGGGCGAGCTGTTCCGGTACGCGCTCGACCGCCGGCACCACCCGGAGACGGCCGTGCCGCCCGCGTCGGCCGCCGTGCTCACCGCGCACCGCGCGCTCATGGCGGTACCGGTCGGCGAGCGGCGGGCGGTCCTCACCTCCGAGGGCGGCGCGGAGCGGCTGGCTGCGGCCGGGATGACCTGGGAGGCTCTCGCGGGATGGCTTCAGGGCCCCATGGACAAGGCGGCCTGGGAGGCCGTGATCCCGTCCATGGGCGTGATGGCGCTCGTACGCAACCTGCGCAACTTCGACGAGGCCGGGGTCAGCGACGAGGTGGCGGCCCGGGTCGCCGCCCGGATCAGCGACCCGGCGGAGGTCGCGCGGTCGCGGCAGTTCCCGTTCCGGTACCTCGCCGCGTACCGGCACGCGCCCTCGCTGCGCTGGGCGTACCCGCTGGAGCAGGCGCTCGGTCACTCGCTGGCCAACGTGCCCGCCCTGCCGGGCCGGACGCTGATCCTCGTCGACCGCTCGGGCTCGATGTTCTGGTCGCGGCTGTCGGACCGCTCGGAGCTCAACCGGGCCGACGCGGCGGCGATCTTCGGCACCGCGCTGGCCCTGCGCGCCCGGAAGGCCGACCTGGTGGAGTTCGGCTCCACCAGCGCGCCGGTGCCGTTCCGCACGGGCGAGTCGGTGCTGAGGATCCTCGGCCGCTTCGGCGACCTGGGTGGCACCGACACCACGGCGGCCGTGCGCACCCACTACCGCGACCACGACCGGGTCCTGATCGTCACCGACGAGCAGTACGCCCCCAGCCGCCACGGCGGTCCGACCGAGCAGATCCCCGCCGAGGTGCCCGTCTACACCTGGAACCTCGCCGGCTACCGGGCGGGCCACGGCCCGTCGGGCACGGGGAACCGGCACACGTTCGGCGGCCTGTCGGACGCCGCGTTCCGGATGGTGCCGCTGCTGGAGAGCGCCCGGGACGCGGACTGGCCCTGGGCGGCCTGAGCACCGGGGTTCCCGCCTGAGCACCGAGGTACGGCCCGCACTCCTGACGGGGTGCGGGCCGCACCCTTGTCCGGGCGGGCGACTGACATCTAACATTTCAGTTCATGGAGGCCATACGGCCCGTCGGCCGGACCCTGCTGCGGGACCGGGCGTACGAGGCGATCCGGGACGCCATCGTGGCCGGGGAGATCGAGCCCGGCACGGTGGTGCGCGACGCCGACCTCGCCGAGCGGCTCGGGCTGTCCCGGGCACCGGTGCGCGAGGCGTTCTCCCGGCTCGTGGACGAGGGGCTGCTGGAGAGCAAGCCGCAGAGCTACACCCGGGTCACCCCGCTCGTGGCCTCCGACGTCCGGGACGCGGCCTCCGTCGTCGGCGCGATGCACGAACTGGTCACCCGGGTCGCCGTGCCCCGGCTGACCGGCGCGGACCTGGACGCCATGCGCGCCGCCAACGCCCGGTTCGCCGCCGCCGTCGCGGACGGCGAGGTGGACCTTGCCCTGCGGGCCGACGACGCCCTGCACGACGTCCTGGTCCGGGTGAGCGGCAACCGCGCGGCCGCGGCGACCGTCGCCCGCTACACCCCGCTCATCCGGCGCCTGGAGCGACGACGCTTCGGGGAGGGCGGCACCTGCCGCTCGGCCGGGCTGCACGACCGGCTGATCGAGGCGTGCGCCGCGGGTGACGTGGACACCGCCGTCCACGTCACCGCGGAGATCTGGCGCACCCTCGCGGACCTGGCCGACCCAAAGACCCCGGCCGGTCCCGGCTCCGGCTGACACCGAGGACGACCGACCCCTTCCCCTGGAGGCGCCCCATGTCCCCGTCCCTCTCCTCCTACGAGCGGTACCCCCTCCTCTTCGGGCCGTCCCCCGTGCATCCGCTGGAGCGGCTGACCGCCCACCTCGGCGGCGCCTCGCTGTGGGCCAAGCGCGAGGACTGCAACTCCGGGATCGCCTTCGGCGGCAACAAGACCCGCAAGCTGGAGTACCTGGTCGCCGACGCGCTCGCGCGGGGCTGCGACACGCTCGTCTCGATCGGTGGTGTGCAGTCCAACCACACCCGGCAGGTCGCGGCCGTCGCCGCCCGCGCCGGACTCAAGTGCGTGCTGGTCCAGGAAAGCTGGGTCGACTGGCCCGACGCCGTCTACGACAAGGTCGGCAACATCCTCCTCAGCCGGCTCGCCGGGGCCGACGTACGCCTGGTGCGCGCCGGGTTCGGCATCGGTTTCAAGGAGAGCTGGGAGCAGGCCCTGCGGGAGGTCGAGGAGTCCGGCGGCACGCCGTACGCCATCCCGGCCGGCGCCTCCGACCATCCGCTCGGCGGGCTGGGCTTCGCCGGGTGGGCGTACGAGGTCGCCGAGCAGGAGCGGGAGGCGGGCGTCTTCTTCGACACGGTCGTCGTCTGCTCGGTGACCGGGTCCACGCAGGCCGGGATGGTCGCCGGGTTCGCGGCGCTGGAGGAGGCGGGTGGCCGTCCGCGCCGGGTCATCGGCATCGACGCCTCCGCGAAGCCCGCCGAGACCCGTGAGCAGATCGCCCGGATCGCGGACCGCACCGGGCGGCTCATCGGCGTCGGACGGGAACTGACCGAGGCGGACGTCGAGCTGGACGAGCGGTACCACGCGGGCACGTACGGCGTACCGGACGACGCCACCCTGGACGCGATGCGGCTGGCCGCGCGCACCGAGGGCATGGTCACCGACCCGGTCTACGAGGGGAAGTCGATGGCGGGCATGATCGACCTCGTCCGGCGCGGGGAGATCGGCCCGGACTCCACGGTCCTGTACGCCCACCTGGGCGGGCAGCCGGCGCTGAACGCGTACAGCGCGCTGTTCTAGACGGGTTTGGGTGGTGGGGCGCTCCCGGACGCGGGGGGCGCCCCACCGGCGTGCCTCCCGCTACAGCGCCTGGGCGGCGGGCTTGACCATGCCGCGGACCGTGCGGGACTTCACGAAGTCGCCCATGGCCGTCATCTCCCACTCGCCGGAGAACTGGCGGATGAGCTTGGCCATCATCACGCCGGTCTGCGGCTCGGCGGAGGTGAGGTCGAAGCGGACGAGTTCCTCGCCGGTCTGGGCGTCGATCAGCCGGCAGTAGGCCTTGGCGACCTCGGTGAACTTCTGGCCGGAGAAGGAGTTGACCGTGAAGACCAGGCCGGTGACGTCCATGGGGAGGCGCCCCAGGTCGACGGTGATGACCTCGTCGTCCCCGGCGCCCTCACCCGTGAGGTTGTCGCCGGAGTGGCGGATCGCGCCGTTCACGATCTGGAGCTTGCCGAAGTAGCAGCTGTCGACGTGGTTGCGCTGGGGGCCGTAGGCGATCACCGAGGCGTCGAGGTCGATGTCCTTGCCGCGGTACGCCGGCTCCCAGCCGAGGCCCATCTTGACCTGGCTCAGGAGGGGCTGACCGCCCTTCATCAGGGAGACGGTCTGGTTCTTCTGGAGGCTGACGCGGCCCTTGTCGAGGTTGATCTTCCCACTGCCGGGCGCGGGCGGGGCGGGCGGCGCCGGGGGGACGGGGGGAGCGGACGGGGCGGCCATGGGCGGGGCCGGCGGCGCGACGGGGGGCTGCGGGGCGGCCGGCTGCGGCGGGGCGGCGGGGGTGGCGGCCGGGGCCGGTTCCTCCACGGTGACGCCGAAGTCGGTGGCGATGCCCGCCAGGCCGTTCGCGTAGCCCTGGCCGACCGCGCGGGCCTTCCACTGCCCGTTGCGCAGGTAGATCTCCATGACCACCAGCGCGGTCTCGTCGCCGAGCTGCGGCGGAGTGAAGGTGGCGAGGACGGCCTGGTCGTCGGCGCCGCGGAGGGTGGCCGTGGGCTCGATGCCCCGGAAGGTCTGGCCGGCCGCGTCCGGGCTGGCCGTGACGACGATCTTCTCGATGCCGGGGGGTACGGCCGCGGTGTCGACCGTGATCGAGTCCGGGGCCGTGCCGCCGCCGGAGCGGTAGGTCACGCCGGGGCCGGCCGGCTGGTTGTAGAAGATGAAGTCGTCGTCGGAGCGCACCTTGCCGTCGGCGGTGAGCAGCAGGCCCGATACGTCGAGCCGCACCGGGGCGGCGACGTCCACCGTCACGCGCGCGGTGGGGAGAGGGATGTTCGAGCCGGGGGTCATAGCTGTCATGCCGGGACAACGAGCGAAGCTCTTTTACCGTTCCCTTACCCAGGGCCGAACGGTGGGCTCCGCTGATTTTTCTCGCCCCCGCCGCCCCTACCCGTCCCATCCCCGGGGACTGCCGCCCCCGGCCCCCCGCTTCGGCCCTGGACGGGCCTCGTCCTCAAACGCCGGACGGGCTGAAATCAGCCCCTCCGGCGTTCGAGGAGCGGGGTCTGGGGCGGAGCCCCAGGAGGATGGGACGGGTAGGGGCGGCGGGGGCGAGAACCGCTACGGCACCACCACGATCTTGCGGCCCACCCCCGCGGCGAACTGGTCCAGCGCCTGCGGGTACCGGTCCAGCGGGAGGCGGTCGCTGATGAAGACGTCCGGGTCCAGGACACCGTTGGCGAAGAGTTCCGCCGCGCGTTCGTAGCTGTGCAGGACCGCCATGGAGCCCGTGATGGTGATCTCCTGGTTGTAGATCCGGTACGGGTCGATCTCCACCCGGGTCGCGTAGTCGGCGACCCCGAACTGGAGGAAGGTGCCGGCCTTGGCGACCCGGCCGAGGCCGTCCTGGATCGCCGCCGCGTTGCCCGTCGCGTCGATGACCAGGTCCCAGCCCTGCGGGCGGTCCAGCTCGTCGGGGGTGGCCGCGGACGCGGAGACGCCGAGGCGGCGGGCGGTCTCCAGGCGCGTCGGGTTGAGGTCCACCATGTCGACGCTCGCCGCACCGGTCCGCTTGGCCAGCTCCAGCATCATCAGGCCCATCGTGCCGGAGCCGTAGATCAGGACATGGGCGCCGAGGCGGGACTGCAGGACGTCGTAGCCGCGTACCGCGCAGGACAGCGGCTCGATGAGGGCCGCGTCCTGCGTGCGCACGTGCTCGGGCAGCTTCACGCAGTTCGCCACCGGGGCCACCGCGAACTGCGCGGCCCCGCCGGCCGTGGTGACGCCGATCGCCGCCCACCGCTCGCACAGGTTGTTGTGCCCGGTACGGCAGTAGCGGCACTCGTGGCAGTACAGGGACGGGTCGACGGCCACCCGGTCGCCCACGGACAGCTCCGTGACCCCGGTGCCGACGCCGACGACCTCGCCCGCGAACTCGTGCCCCGGCACGATCGGCAGCCTGGGCGCGAACTCGCCCTGCAGGATGTGCAGGTCGGTGCCGCACAGGCCGCACGCGGCGACCTCGACGACGACCTCGCGCGGGCCGGGCGTCGGGTCGGGGACCTCGGCGACGACGGCCTTGCCCACGGACTCGATGACGGCGGCCTTCATTTCACGGCTCCCAACGACAGGCCCTGGACCAGCTTGTCCTGGGCGGCGAACCCCGCGGCGAGCACCGGCAGGGAGATGACGAGCGACGCGGCGCACACCTTGGCCAGGAACAGGCCCTGGCTGGTGATGAAGCCGGTCAGGAAGACGGGCGCGGTCTCGGCGACGACGCCGGTCAGCACCCGGGCGAACAGCAGCTCGTTCCAGCTGAAGATGAAGCAGATCAGAGCCGTCGCGGCGATGCCCGGCAGCGCGATCGGCGCCACCACGCGGGTGAGGACCGTCGGCAGTCGCGCCCCGTCCACGCGGGCCGCCTCGATCACCGCGACGGGGATCTCGGCGAGGAAGGACTGCATCATCCACACCGCGATCGGCAGGTTCATGGAGGTGTAGAGGACGACCAGCAGCCAGATGTTGTCGAGCATGCCGGTGTTCTTCGCGAACAGGTACAGCGGCAGCAGGCCCGCCACGGCCGGCAGCATCTTCGTCGACAGGAAGAAGAACAGGACGTCCGTCCACTTCCGCACCCGCCGGATCGACAGGGCGTAGGCCGCCGGGAGGGCGAGCGCGAGGACGAACAGGGTCGAGACGAGCGACGCCACCGCCGAGTTGATCAGCGCCGGCCAGGGGCTGGCGCCGCCGCCCGCGCCGAAGAACTCGCGGTAGCCGTCCAGGGTCAGGGACGCCGCGAAGGACGGCGGGTTGGTCGCCGCGTCCTGCTCGGAGTGGAAGGACGTCAGCGCCATCCAGGCGATGGGCAGGAAGAACGCGATCCCGAGCAGCCAGGCCACCAGGCCGAGGCCCGTTCCCTTGCTGCGGCTGCGACGTCGTACGGCCACGGCGCTCATGCGCGCGACACCTCCTCGCGGAACAGGGACGACACCACGCGCAGCGCGAAGGTGGCGATGATGATCGAGCCGATGACCACCAGGACGCCGGCGGCCGAGGCGAGGCCGTTCTCGTGGGCCTGGTAGAAGCTCTGGTAGACGGTGTAGGGCAGGTTGGCGGTGCCCAGGCCGCCGGACGTGATCGTGAAGACCGCGTCGAAGTTCTGGACGATGTAGATCGAGCCGAGCAGGGCGCCGAGTTCGAGGTAGCGGCGCAGATGCGGCAGCGTGAGGTGGCGGAAGATCTGCCAGTCGCTCGCCCCGTCGACGCGGGCCGCCTCGATCTGCTCGTGGTCGCGGCTCTGCAGGCCGGCCAGCAGGATCAGCATCATGAACGGGGTCCACTGCCAGACCAGCGAGGCCTCCACCGCGAGCAGCGGCGTGTGGGAGATCCAGTCCGGCTGTGGGCCGCCCACATAGTGCAACAGCCCATTGAACAGACCGTATTCAGGGTTGTAGAGCACATGCTTCCAGAGCAGCGCGGCGGCGACGGGCACCACGAGGAACGGGGCGATCAGCAGGGTGCGGACCACGCCGCGGCCCTTGAACCTGCGGTCGAGCAGCAGGGCGAGCAGCAGGCCGAGGACGAGGCTGGCCAGCACCACCGCGACGGTGAGCAGCACGGTCGTCCACACCGAGTGCCGCAGGTCGGCGTCGGTGAGGACCTCCTGGTAGTTCTCCAGGCCGGCGAAGTGCCGGGCGTCCGGGTAGAGGGGGTTCCAGTCGAAGAACGAGATGACCAGCGTCGCCACGAACGGCAGCTGGGTCACCACGATCATGAAGATCAGCGCGGGCAGCAGGGGTGCCCTGGTCGCCCAGTTGCGCAAGCGGGCGGAGGGCGGACGGGTGGTGCGTACGGATGGCGTGGCCACGGGGGCCGTGGTGGTCGCTGTCATCGCCCCTCGTACTCCTCGGAGATCTTCTCGGCGAGCTGCTGGGACTTCCTCAGGGCCGACTCGACGGACTGGCGTCCGGCGATGGCCGCGCTGATCTCCTGGGAGACCTTGGTGCCGAGGTCGGTGAACTCGGGGATGCCGACGAACTGGATGCCGGGCGCGGGCCGCGGCTGCACCCCGGGGTCCTTCGGCCGGGCGCCCTCGATGGACTCCTTGGTCATCTCCTGGAAGGCGGCCGCCTCCGCGCGGTAGTCCGGGTTGGCGTAGGTGGAGGCCCGCTTGCCGGCCGGGATGTTGGACCAGCCGAACTCGTCGCCGACGAGCTGCTCGTAGCGCTTGCCCGACGCCCAGGAGACGAACTTCCAGGCTTTGTCGGGGTTGCGGGAGGCGTCCTGGATGCCCCACGCCCAGGTGTAGAGCCAGCCGGCGGACTCGGTCTTCTCGACGGGCGCCGGGGCGTAGCCGACCTTGCCCTTGACCGGGGACTTCGCCGCCTCCAGGGATCCGGCCGCCGAGGTGGCGTCGTACCACATGGCGACCTTGCCCTGGGTCATGTTGTTCAGGCACTCGGCGAAGCCGGACTGGGCGGCGCCGGACTCGCCGTGCTCACGCACCAGGTCGACATAGAACTTCGTCGCCTTCTTCCACTCGGGGGAGTCCAGCCGCGCCTTCCAGTCCTTGTCGAACCAGGTGCCGCCGAAGGTGTTGACGACGGTCGTGAGCGGGGCCATGACCTCGCCCCAGCCCGGCAGTCCGCGCAGGCAGATGCCCTTCATGCCCGGTTCGGCGCCGTCCGTCCTCTCCGCGAACTCGGCCACCTGCTGCCAGGTGGGGTGCGCGGGCATCGTCAGGCCGGCCTTCTCGAAGACGTCCTTGCGGTACATCAGGAAGGACGACTCGCCGTAGAAGGGCTGGCCGTAGAGCTTGCCGTCGTCGCCGGTGAGGGACTCGCGCATCGGCTTGAGGACGTCCTGCTCGTCGTAGCCGGGGTCGTCGGCGACATAGGAGTCCATCTCCTTCAGCCAGCCGTTGCGGGCGTAGATGGGTATCTCGTAGTTGGAGAGCGTGGCGACGTCGTACTGGCCGGCCTGGTTGGCGAAGTCCTGGCTGATCTTGTCTCGGACGTCGTTCTCGGGGAGCACGGTGAAGTTGACCTTGATGCCGGTCTCCCGGGTGAAGCGCGGCGCGAGCTTCTGCAGCTCGGTCATCTGGGGGTTGTTGACCATCAAAACGTTGATGGCGTCGCCCCCGGAGCCGGCCCCGCCCGCTCCGGTCCAGCAGCCGGAGAGCAGCGGGGCGAGCAGCGTCCCTGCGGCGGCCGCGGCGAGCGTGGCTCGCGGTGGCCGTCGTCGGCTCTGGGTTCGCATGGATCGCTCCTGGACGTGAGGACTTATGGGGAGATACGGGGCGGCCGTGGGTGTGGCGGCGCCCCGTGGGGAGTGGGTGGTGCGTCAGACGCGGATGACCTGCGGCCCCATGAGCGCGTAGCGGTGGGCCTCGGTGGACGGGAGCAGGGTGCTCGTGACGATCGTCTCCAGTGCGCCGATGTCCGCGAACCGGCAGAAGCTGACCGCCCCGAACTTGGTGTGCACGCCCACGAAGACCGTGCGGCGCGCGGCGCGGATGGCCTGTGCCTTGACCTCGCTGACCGCCGGGTCGGGCGTCGTGAGGCCGTGTTCGCGGGAGATGCCGTTGGCGCCGATGTACGCCAGGTCGATGACGAAGCCGGCCAGCATCTTGGTGGTCCAGTGGTCGACCGTGGCGAGGGTGCCGGACCGGACCCGTCCGCCGAGCAGGAGCACGGAGACGTGCTCGGCCCCGGCGAGGGCGCCGGCGACCGGCAGGGACGCGGTGACCACGGTGAGCGGCCGGTCGGCGGGCAGGGCCTCGGCGATGAGCTGCGGCGTGAAGCCCTCGTCGACGAAGACCGTCTCGGCGTCCCCGAGCAGCTCGGCCGCGGCGACCGCGATCCGGCGCTTCTCGGGGACATGGCTGGTGGCGCGGAAGGCGAGCGTGGTCTCGAAGCCGGCGCTCTCCACGGGGTAGGCGCCGCCATGGGTGCGGCGGAGCAGGCCGTGGTCCTCCAGGACCCGCAGGTCCCGGCGTACGGTCTCCTTGGCCACGCCCAGCTCGGCGGCGAGCGCGGTGACGTCCACGGAGCCGTCGCGCCGTGCGGCCAGCACGATCTCGCGCTGGCGGTCCTCGGCCGTTCTCGTGCTCATCCCGCCCCTCGCCCTTCGCCGCTGATGGTCCGGCCCGTTCGCCTCCGGAGGAGTCCGGCCGGTGCCCGTTCGGGCCCGGTGGCGTCCTTGGGGGAAAGTTCTACAGCGGGTACGCGGCCCTGACCAGCTCTGTTGCGCGCCCGATGCTGCCCGTATGTGCCCGTTCACGGCGCGGTGTGCCCGTCTCGGACCTGCGCGGACGCGGGCGGCGGCGTGGGATCGGGCGCGGCCGGTGCCCGAAAACGGCGGCGGGCGGGCCCGTTCGGTGCCCGCCCGCCGTTTTCCGGCCACGCTTTCCGGTCAGTACGGCCAGATCGGCGGGTCGCTCACGAAGTGGCCGCCCAGGTAGGCGTGCGCGATGTTCCCCGGGTCGAGCTCGCCCTGTTCGGCGATCAGTTTCTCGGCGTACGGTTCGGAGTCGTCCTGGGGCTCGTAACCGAGGGCGCGGGCGCCGCTGAGGTCCCACCACAGGCGGGTGTTGGCGGAGGAGCCGTGGACGACGGTGTGCCCGACGTCCGGGGCGGTCAGGGCCGCGTGGAAGAGCCGCGCGCCGTCGGCGGGGCTCATCCACACCGAGAGCATGCGCACGCTGGTGGGCTCGGGGAAGCAGGAGCCGATGCGCACGGACACCGTCTCCAGGCCGTACTTGTCCCAGTAGAGCTGGGCCAGGTCCTCCCCGAAGCACTTGGACAGACCGTAGAAGGTGTCCGGGCGGCGCGGGGTGTCGACCGGGATCAGGGGGTCGTCGCCCTGCGGGCGGGGGGTGAAGCCGACGGCGTGGTTGGAGGAGGCGAAGACGATCCGTCCGACGCCCTCCTCACGGGCGGCCTCGTACAGGTGGTAGGTGCCCTCGATGTTCGCCCGGAGGATCTTCTCGAAGGGGGCCTCCAGGGAGATCCCGGCGAGGTGGACGACCGCGTCGACGCCCCGCACGGCCTCTCGCAGCGCCTCCCGGTCGGCGAGGTCGGCGACGATCGCGTCCGGCTCGTCCTCGATGGGGCGCATGTCGAGCAGCCGCAGCTCGTAGCCGTACGCCGGGAGCAGGCCGCGCATCAGGGTGCCGAGGCCGCCGGCGGCGCCGGTGAGCAGAACGGTGCGGGGTGCGGGCATCCTCGGGCTCCTGGGCTCGGCGCTGCGTGGTGGGGCTCGGGCAGGGACACATACGGCGATCACTGGGCCGCATGCTTGGCCATCAGCCGCATGCTTGGACCGTATTCACATGCGTGGACACGCTAAGGAGCCGTGGCCGACCCCGTCAAGTCTCCCGTGAAGAGGGCCGATTCGCCGCCGGTCGGCCCCGATGTGCGCTTGACCGGCCTCGACGGCCCTCCTTAGGCTGACGTCGTTCAAGAATATGGACGTGGATCAGAAACGTGAGCGCCTGTTCTAGGGAGAGCCCGTGACGCCAGCCCCTCTCGCCGCACGCCTGAGCCTTCCCGGCGGGCCGCTGTTCTTCCCCGTCACCGCCTACGGCCCCGACGGATCGGTCGACCTCGACACCTACCGCACCCATGTCCGGCGCGGTGTCGACGCCGGGGCGGCGGCCGTCTTCGCCTGCTGCGGGACCGGGGAGTTCCACGCCCTCACCCCCGAGGAGTTCCAGGCGTGCGTCGGGGCCGCCGTCGAGGCCACCGAGGGGCGGGTGCCGGTCGTCGCCGGGACCGGCTACGGCACCGCCCTCGCCGTGCGCCACGCGGCCCTCGCCGAGGAGGCGGGCGCCGACGGGCTGCTCGCGATGCCGCCGTACCTCGTCGTCGCCGGGCAGGAGGGGCTGCTGCGGCACTACCGCACGCTCGCCGCCGCGACCGCGCTCCCCGTCATCGTGTACCAGCGCGACAACGCCGTGTTCACCCCGGAGACCGTCGTCGAACTGGCCCGCACCGACGGGATCATCGGCCTCAAGGACGGCCTCGGCGACCTCGACCTCATGCAGCGGATCGTCAGCGCCGTCCGCTCCGAGGCGCCCGGCGACTTCCTCTACTTCAACGGCCTGCCGACCGCCGAGCAGACCCAGCTCGCCTACCGCGCCCTCGGCGTCACCCTGTACTCCTCCGCCGTGTTCTGCTTCGCCCCCGAGATCGCCCTCGCCTTCTACCAGGCCCTGCACGACGGCGACGACGACACGGTGGGCCGCCTCCTCGACGGCTTCTACCGGCCGTTCGTCGACCTGCGCGCCCAGGGAGCGGGGTACGCCGTCGCCCTCGTCAAGGCCGGTGTCCGGCTGCGCGGCCTGGACGTGGGGGAGGTGCGGCCCCCGCTGCACGAGCCCGGTGAGGACCATGTCAAACAGCTCGCCCAGCTGATCGAGCGCGGCCACACCCTGCTGGACCCGGCCCAGGAGGAGGCCCGGTGAAGGCGTCGGCGTTCGTCTATCCCTGGGACGTCGTCGGGGACCCGGAGGCGGCCGGACGGATCGCCGGGCTCGGCGTGCGGCAGGCGACCCTCGCCTCGGCCTACCACTCCACCCGCGCCCTGACCCCGCGGCACCCCCGCCACCGCGTCGTGACCGCGGACCACGCGGCCGTGCTCTACCCGCCCGGCGCCCACTGGCAGGGCCGTGAGCCGCGCCCGTACCCGGCGGGCGACTGGGCGCCCGGCGACGCCTTCGGCGAGGCCGCCGCCGCGCTCACGGACGCCGGCCTGGAGGTGCACACCTGGGTGGTGCTCGCGCACAACTCCCGGCTGGGCACCGAGTATCCGGCCACCTCCGTCGTCAACGCCTACGGCGACCGCTACCCATGGGCCCCGTGTATCGCGCAGCCCACCACCCGCGCGTACCTCGTCGACCTCGCCGCCGAGGCCGCCGCACGGCCGGGCGCGCGCGGCACCGAACTGGAGTCGCTCGGCTGGTACGGGCTCCAGCATCTGCACGCCCACGACAAGACCGCCGGGGTCGCCCTCGGGGACGCCGGGCAGTACCTGATGTCCCTCTGCTTCTGCCCGGACTGCGCACAGGGGTACGGGGCGCACGGCGTCGACGCGGACGCGCTGGCCGCCGCCGTGCGCGCCGCCCTCGAACCGCTGTGGCGCGGCACGGCCGCCGACGAAGGCTGGGTGGGGGTCGAGAAGCTGCTCGGCGACGAGTACGCGGCGGCCACGCGCGCGTGGCGCGACACGACCGCCCGCACCCTCCAGGAGGCCGCGGTCGCGGCGGTCCGCCGAGCCGCCCCCGAAGGGTTCCAGGTGCTGCTGCACGCCGACCCGGTCACCCACCACTGCGGCGCCAACGCCGGGGTGGACCCCGCGCACATCCTCTCCGTCGCGGACGGCGTGGTGGTGCCCTGCGCGGGCGGCCCCCGACTGCTCACCCCGTTCGCCGAACAGGGCCGCGAGGGCGCGGTGCTCGCCGCCAACCTCCCGGTGGTCTCCGGTATGGGCGGCAGCCCCGGCACGCTCGCCGCCGACGCGGCCCGCGCAAGGGACCGGGGCGCCACCGAACTGCGGCTGTATCACGCCGGGTTGGCATCGGACGACGACCTGTCGGCCGTGCGGGAGGGGCTGGCCGCGCTCTGACACAGAAGTGCGGCGCTCGCCGCCCACACCACCCCCAGGGCGGCGAGCAGCACCGTCACGTCCGCCAGTTCGACCAGGGCGGCGCCCGCCGCCAGCCCGATCGCGTTCGGCGCGAGGACCAGCGTGTGCGCGGTGGCGGCCGTACGGCCGAGCAGGGCGTCCGGCGTCTCGCGCTGCACGGCCGTGAACGCGGCGACCAGCACACACGGCAGCCCGGCGCCGATCGCCGCCGCGCACGCCAGGGCGACCGGGTCCGACGGGACCGCCCGCAGCCCCGCCGCGACGGCGGTCACCACGATGCCGTACGCCGCCAGCCGGCGTGCGCCGAGGCGGCGCAGCGCCGGGCCCGCCAGCAGTCCGGTCACCACCGAACCTGCGCCCTGGACGGCGTACAGCACCCCGGCGTAGGCGGGTTCATGCCCCAGGGCGTCGATCACGGCGTACAGAGCGGCCCCGTTGACGCCGGCGCACAGCATGGTCGCGCCACCGGCCAGGACGAGCGGGCGCAGCCGGGGGTGCCGCCACAGATGCCGGGCGCCCTCCGCGGTCCGCGCCCGCCAGCCCCCGGCCGACGGCTCCGGGCGGGTCTCGCCCACCCGCAGGCAGGCGTACAGACCGGCCGCGAGCACGAAGGAGGCGGCGTCGAGCAGGACGACGCCGCCCGCGCCGTACATCCGGTAGAGGACGGCGCCCGCCGGCGGAGCGAGGAGCTTCATGCCCTCCGAGGCGGTCATGCGCAGCCCGTTGAACTCGCCGAGCAGTGGCGCCGGGACGGCGGCGGCGACGAGCGCGGACTCGGCGGCGTCATGGACGACGCCCACGGCTCCGTGGACGAGGAGGACCGCGAGCACCAGCCACACGCGCCCCGGCGAGCGGACGGCGGTCAGGACGGGCAGGAGGGCCGCAAGGAACAGGTTCAGGCCGATCAGCAGCGGCCTGCGGCGGACGGCGTCGGCCAGGGTGCCGAGGAGCGGGCCGGCGGCGGTGGGCGCCCACAGGGCGAGCAGGCACAGGGCGGCGAGCCCGTCGGAGCCGGTGAGGTCCTTCACCCAGACGCCGGCCACCAGCCACAGAGCCGAGGTGCCGAAGCCGGAGACCACGACGGCGGAGAGATAGAGGCGGGCGTCGCGGTGGCGCAGGACACGGGGGAGGGGCCGCGGAACGGTGCGTTTCATACCCGCCCACTGTGCGGCTGAGGCGGGGCCGCCGGCATCGGGCAACCGCCCTACAGCGCACCGGCGATTCAGCTCCCGCCGTCGTCCTCGGCCGCGTCCGGTTTCGTATGGAGGACCTCACGGGCCTGCTCGGCGGCGCGGGTGAGGCTCTCGGCCACGAACTGGAGGAAGCGGCCGACGTTCTCCAGCCGGACGGCCGCCGGGGTGCCGGGACCGAGCACGTCCACGCCCTCACGGGCCAGCTCGACCTGCTCCAGCAGGGACCGTGCGCTGGCGACCATCGACTGGTACCAGAGGTCGTCGTCGATGACGTACCGCTCGCGCCGGCGGTCGTCGCGCTCCCGGCGCACCAGGGACTGGCTCTCCAGGAAGGCGATCGACTTCGAGACGGTCGCCGGGCTGATCCGCAGGCGCTCGGCCAGCTCGGCCGCCGTCATGCTGCCGGTGTCGCTGGTGAGGAGACAGACCATCACCCGGGACATCGACTTGGCCAGACCCGACCCCATCATCACGGTGGTGAACCGCTCCTCGTAGTCGGCGACGGCGTCCGCGTCCCGCCCGTACGGCAGTGGTCCGGACGCCGGGCCCGGCGACGAGCCCGACCGGCGCCGGTGCGCCCGGCGCTCCGCCGCCCGGTGGGCGAGGTCCGCGCGGTACTCGGTGGGGCCGCCGTTGCGCATGACCTCACGGGTGATCGTCGACGTCGGCCGGTCGAGACTCCTCGCGATCTCCGCGTACGCCAGCCCGTCCGCCAGCCCCAGGGCGATCCGCTGACGTTCCTGCTGGGTGAGCCTGCCTCCCGGCATCGCGTCCTCCTCCTTCGTGCGTGCAGGACGTCAGCGTAGCGTTCGGGGCCATCTCGTTGCAACGAACGGTGGTCATTGTGTTGCATTGCGCTCAGGGTCGTTGCAACGAAATCGGCCTGCTGAGCTGCGGTTACTAGGTTCTGATGCAACAAGTATGTTGCCCAAGCTATGAATGCAACGTAGCGTTTCGAGTGTTGGAAACGACGAGACGCACTCCGAGGAGAACACCGTGCACACCTTCGCCGCCCCCGCCCCGATCGACCTTGTCCTCGACGTCCCCGCCGGCCGGCTCCAGCTCATCGCAGGTGACCGCGACGACGTCACCGTCGAGGTGCGGCCCGCCGACGCGGCCCGCGGCCGTGACGTCCAGGCCGCCGAGCGGATCGACGTCAGCTGCGCCGACGGCGTCCTCAACGTCACCGCCGCCCCGCAGACCGGCGCCCGTGCCCTGCGCGACCCCGGCTCCGTCGAGGTGACCGTCCGGCTCCCCGCCGGCTCCCGCGTCGACGCCAAGGCCGCCCTCGCCGAACTCCGCGGCGTCGGACGCCTCGGCGACCTCGCCTTCGAGGGAGCCCAGGCCACCGTCAAGGTCGACGAGGCCGACAGCGCCCGCCTCAGCCTCCGGGCCGGGGACATCACCGTCGGCCGGCTGCGCGGCGCCGCCGACATCAGCACGCAGAAGGGCGACATCGACGTCACCGAGGCCGTCGGCGGCCAGGTCACCCTGCGCACCGGGCACGGGGCCGTCACCGTCGGCGCCGCCCGCGACGTCTCCGCCTCGCTCGACGCCGGCACCGCCTACGGGCGTATCCACAACAGCCTGCGGAACACCGAGGGCTCCGGCGCCGCCCTCCAGATCCACGCCACCACCGGCTACGGCGACATCACCGCCCGCAGCCTCTGACACCCGCACCCGGACCACACAGGGGGAACCCGCTCATGACCGACGCGGCCATCACCGCGCACGACCTGCGCAAGTCCTACGGCGACACGACCGTCCTCGACGGCATCGACCTCACCGTCCCCCAGGGAACGATCTTCTCCCTGCTCGGACCCAACGGCGCCGGGAAGACCACCGTCGTCAAGATCCTTTCCACCCTCATCCAGCCCGGCCCGGGCAGCGGCCCGATCCGGGTCGGCGGCCACGATCTCATCGCCGACCCCCAGGCCGTACGCGCCGCCATCGGCGTCACCGGGCAGTTCTCAGCCGTCGACGGCCTGATCACCGGCGAGGAGAACATGCTCCTCATGGCCGACCTGCACCACCTCCCCCAGCGGGAGGGCCGGCGGGCCGCCGCCGCACTGCTGGAGCGCTTCGACCTCACCGAAGTCGCCAGGAAGCCCGCGTCCACCTACTCGGGCGGCATGAAGCGGCGCCTGGACATCGCCATGACGCTGGTCGGCGACCCGAGGATCATCTTCCTCGACGAGCCGACCACCGGCCTCGACCCGCGCTCCCGGCACTCCATGTGGCAGATCATCCGCGAGCTGGTCGCCGACGGCGTCACCGTCTTCCTCACCACCCAGTACCTGGAGGAGGCCGACGAACTCGCCGACCGCATCGCCGTGCTGAACGACGGCACGATCGCGGCCGAGGGGACCGCCGAGGAGCTGAAGCGGCTGGTCCCCGGCGGGCACGTCAGGCTCCGCTTCACCGACCCGGCCGCCTACCGGGGCGCCTCCACCGCGCTGGGCGAGGTCCACCGGGACGACGACGCCCTCGCCCTGCAGATCCCGAGCGGCGGCAGCCAGCGCGAACTGCACGCGCTCCTCGGCCGGCTCGACTCCCTCGGCATCGAGGCCGACGAGCTGACCGTGCACACCCCCGACCTCGACGACGTCTTCTTCGCCCTGACCGGCGACGCCGTCATCCCCGGACCAGCCAAGGAGACCGCCCGATGAGCACCCTGTCCCTCGCCGTACGCGACTCCTCGACCATGCTGCGCCGCAACCTGCTGCACGCCCGGCGCTACCCGTCCCTCACGCTGAACCTGCTGCTCACACCGGTCATGCTGTTGCTGCTCTTCGTCTACGTCTTCGGCGACACGATGAGCGCCGGCATCGGCGGCGGCGGCGCCGACCGCTCCGCGTACGTCGCGTACATCGTCCCCGGCATCCTGCTCATGACGATCGGCAGCACCACGGTCGGCACCGCGGTCTCCGTCTCCAACGACATGACCGAGGGGATCATCGCCCGCTTCCGCACCATGGCGATCCACCGCGGCTCCGTGATCATCGGGCACGTCGTCGGCAGTGTGATCCAGTCCGTGGCCAGCGTGGTCGTCGTCGGCGCGGTGGGCGTGGCCATCGGCTTCCGCTCCACCGACGCCACCCCGCTGGAATGGCTCGCCGCGTTCGGACTGCTCGTGCTCTTCGCCACCGCGCTCACCTGGATCGCGGTCGGCATGGGCCTGGTCAGCCCGAACGCCGAGGCCGCCAGCAACAACGCGCTGCCGCTGATCCTGCTGCCGCTGCTGTCCAGCGCCTTCGTCCCCCTCGACGCGATGCCGGGCTGGTTCCGGCCGATCGCCGAGTACCAGCCGTTCACCCCGGCCATCGAGACCCTGCGGGGGCTGCTCCTCGGCACCGGCATCGGTCACCACGGCTGGCTGGCCCTGGCCTGGTGCCTGGGGCTCGCGGTCCTCGGTCACCGCTGGTCGGCGGCCCGGTTCGACGCCGAGCCGAAGTGACCACCGGGGCGGCCCGCCACCCGGCGGGAATCCGTCGCAAGCTGTCGGTTCTCCTCCTGGGGCGGGCCCGGCCCCGGACCTAGCGTGGTGCCCCGTCCAACCGGTCCACGGGAAAAGGCACTTCGCATGCAGTACGTCGCGCCGATCGGCGTCGGTCTCCTCTACGTCCTCCTGATGTCCCTCATCCGGGAGCCGCACCGGCGCCGCTTCAACGCGGTCATGGTGGCCGGTGCGGGCGCCGCCTACCTGAGCGGCGGCGGGCTGGACGGCTGGGAGTTCGCGTTCACCTCGGTGGCCACCTGGGTCGCGTACCGGGGACTGGACTCCTGGACCTTCGTGGGCGTCGCCTGGCTGCTCCACACCGCGTGGGACGTCGTCCACCACCTCAAGGGCAACCCGATCATCCCGTTCGCCCCCACCTCCTCACTGGGCTGCGCGATCTGCGACCCGGTGATCGCCCTGTGGTGTTTCGCGGGCGGCCGGACTCCGCGCGAGCTGTGGGCGGGACTGCGCGGAACGCGGGAGCGGGCCGGGGACCCGGCGCGGGCGGCCACCCTCACGACGCGCTGACCTCCCCGGGCGGGCACCGATGAGTTCCGCCCCCGCCGCCGGTCCACCCTTCACGCGATCGATCTGTGAGGAGCGGGCTCATGACGGACACCACTCTCGACCTCGGACCGCAGACGCTGGCGGTGGCCCGTCTCGCCCTGGCCGTCCGGGACAACCAACTCGCGGCGCCGACGCCCTGCCCGGACCTCGCCGTCCGTCATCTGCTGGGCCACCTCCTCGGCCTGTCCGTCGCCTTCCGGGACGCCGGCCGCAAGGACCTGGGCGCCACGACCGACACCAGCCCGGACTCCGCCGTCCCGGATGTCGGGCCCGGCTGGCGCGAGGAACTGCCCGAGGTCCTCGACGAACTCGCCGAGGTGTGGCGGGCCCCCGGCCCCTGGACCGGGACGACCCGCGCGGGAGGCATCGACATGCCCGGAGCCGTCGCGGGCGCGGTCGCCGTGGACGAACTGGTCATCCACGGCTGGGACCTGGCCCGCGCCACGGGGCAGCCGTACGACCCCGACCCCGCGGCGGTGCGGGCCTCCTACGAGTTCCTGTGCGCCGCCGCCGACGAGAACGGCCGGGACGGCAACGGCATCTTCGGTCCCGTCGTCCCGGTGCCGGCCGAGGCGCCCCTGCTGGACCGCGCCGTGGGGTTGAGCGGGCGGAACCCCGGCTGGAGCCCGCCCCGGTAGGCAAGAAGGGACAGCAGGCTCGAGAACGAGCGAACGCCCCGCCGGTCGTCACCGGCGGGGCGTTCGGCGCTGCCGGCCGAGGGGGGCTCAGGCCGGCAGGTCCCGGGGCGTGTGGTGCTCGCTCCGTGAAGTCAGATGACGGGAACCGGAGTTCGGTTGCCTCGACGGCCGCGGACGCGCGGGAGGTCTTCCGCCGATGCCCTTCCGTAACACGGCGAAAACCTGAAACCCCCGCGGCAGGGGAACAATCCAGCCAGCATCCGCACAGTGATCCTTCGGGCGACGAGGAGTGACGCCATGGCAGAAGCGCAGAAGGCGGACGACCGGGAGAGAGCATCCGAACCGGGCGTGAGCGGCCTCGACCGGTTCTTCCGGATATCCGAGCGGGGCTCCACGCTGCCCCGGGAGATACGCGGCGGCTTCGCCACCTTCTTCACGATGGCCTACATCCTTGTCCTGAACCCCATCATCCTGGGCAGTGCCAAGGACAAGTTCGGCCACCAGCTCGACTCCGTCCAGCTCACCACCGCCACCGCCCTGGTCGCCGCGGTCATGACCATCATCATGGGCGTCGCCGGCAACCTGCCCCTCGCGCTCGCCGCCGGTCTCGGTCTCAACGCCGTCGTCGCCTTCCAGATCGCGCCCCTCATGTCGTGGGACGACGCGATGGGCCTGATCGTCCTGGAGGGCCTGCTGATCTGCGTCCTCGTCGTCACCGGGCTGCGCGAGGCCGTCATGCACGCCATCCCGCAGCCGCTCAAGCAGGCGATCAGCGTCGGCATCGGCCTGTTCATCGCGTTCATCGGCTTCGTCGACGCCGGCTTCGTCAGCCGTATCCCGGACGCCGCGAACACGACAGTGCCGGTCCAGCTCGGCGGCACCGGGACCCTCGGCGGCTGGCCGATCCTGGTCTTCTGCCTCGGCGTCCTGCTGACGATCGCCCTGCTCGCCCGCAAGGTGAAGGGCGCCATCCTCATCAGCATCGTCACCATGACGGTCGTCGCGATGATCATCGACTCGCTGGCCGACGTCAAGAGCTGGGGCCTGACCACCCCGGCATGGCCGGACAAGGTCGTGGACACCCCCGACTTCGGCCTCCTCGGGCACTTCAGCCTGTTCGGCGCGTTCGGGGAGACCACCGCCATCACCGTGGTCCTGCTGATCTTCACGCTGATCCTGTCGGACTTCTTCGACACCATGGGCACGGTCGTCGGCGTCAGCGCGGAGGCCGGTCTCCTCGACGAGGAGGGCAGGGTGCCCCACCTCGGGCGGGTGCTGCTCATCGACGGCGCCGCGGCGGCCGCGGGCGGCGCGGCCTCGGCCTCCTCCGCCACCTCCTACATCGAGTCGGCGGCCGGCGTCGGGGAGGGCGCCCGCACGGGCTTCGCCAATCTGGTCACCGGCGGTCTCTTCGCGCTCGCGCTGCTGTTCACCCCGCTGCTCACCATCGTCCCGCTCCAGGCCGCCGCCCCCGCCCTGGTCGCCGTGGGCTTCCTGATGATGACGCAGGTCAAGAACATCGAGTGGGACAGGTACGAGATCGCCATCCCGGCGTTCCTGACGATCGCCGTCATGCCCTTCACGTACTCGATCACCAACGGCATCGGCGCGGGCTTCGTCGCCTACGTCCTGATCAAGATCGTGCTCGGCCGGGCCAAGGAGATCCACTGGCTCCTGTGGGGGACCTCGGCGCTGTTCCTGGTGTACTTCGCCATCGACCCGATCGAGCAGATCCTCGGCGTGAGGTGAGGACCCGAAACACGCCTCAGCCGCGCAGGGCCGCCTCCATCACCTTCCGGGCCACGGGGGCGGCCAGGCCGTTGCCGCTGACCTCGGAGCGGGCGGCGTCCGACTGCTCCACCAGCACCGCCACGGCGACCTCCTTGCCGTCGGCCTTCCCGTACGACGTGAACCAGGCGTACGGCGTCTTGCTGTTCCTCTCGCCGTGCTGGGCGGTGCCCGTCTTGCCGCCGACCGTCGCGCCCGCGATCCGCGCGTTGGTTCCGGTGCCCTCCTCGACGACCGTCTGCATCGCCGACTGCAGCTGCTCGGCGGTGCGGGAGCTGACGATCTCCTCGCTGCCCGCGGTGTCGTCGTAGTCCTCCAGGACGTCCCCACTGCCGTCGGTGATCTGCGCGACCATGTGCGGCGAGACCAGCTTGCCGCCGTTGGCGATGGCCGCCGACACCATGGCCATCTGCAGCGGCGTCGCGGTGACGTCGAACTGCCCGATGCCGGACAGCGCGGTCTGCGCCTCGTCCATGCCCGTCGGGTACACGCTCTCGTACGCCCGCACCGGCACGTCCTGCTTGTCGTCGTTGAAGCCGAACTTCTCGGCCATCGCGCGGACCTTGTCCTGGCCCAGGTCGACGGCGACGCTCGCGAAGACGTTGTTGCACGAGTACCGCAGGGCGACGCGCAGGGAGGCGTCCTCGCAGGGCGCCGAGGGGTTCTCGTTGGTCAGCGTGTCGTTCGACTGCGCCAGCGGATACGGGTCCGGGCTGTCCGTCGGCTCGTCCACCGACGCGTACAGGCCGTCCTCCAGCGCGGCCGCCGCCACGACCAGTTTGAACGTCGAGCCGGGCGGCAGCGGCTGGCGCAGCGCGCGGTTCGTCATCGGCTTGTCGGGGTCGCCGGTCAGCTGCTTCCAGGCGTCGGCGTCACCGGTGGTGATCTTCGACGGGTCGTACGACGGGGTGGAGGCGACCGCCAGGATGCGCCCCGAGGAGGGGTCGATCGCGACGGCGGCGCCCTTCTTGTCGCCGAGCGCGTCGTAGGCGGCCTTCTGCACGGCGGGGTCGATCGTGGTGACGACGTTGCCCGGGTCGGACCGCTTGTTGGTCACCGTGTCCAGCACGCCCTTCAGTCGGTGGTCGGTGCCGTCGAGCAGGTCCCGGTAGACGCCCTCCAGCTGGGTGGCCCCGAACGCCTGCGAGCTGTAGCCGGTCACGGCCGAGTACAGCGAGCCGTCCCGGTACGTCCGCTTGTACGCCAGGTCGCCGCCCGTCGTCCGGGCCGAGCCGGTGACCGGCTTGCCGCCCACGATGATGTCGCCGAGCGGCGCGCTGTACAGCGCGATCGTGTTCCGCCGGTTGTCCTTGTCGTCCGCGAGGGCCCGTCCGTCGTAGAACTGCACCCAGGTCGCCCTGACCAGCAGGGCGAGCACCAGGAGCAGTGTGAAGACGGAGGCCCGCCTGATCGTCTTGTTCATCCCACTCGCAGAGACGAACGGATCGGGGGCGATCGTTCCATGCGTCCCGATTTCTCATCGGACGTTCATGGAGCGGGCCGGGCCGTCAGTCCTCCACGTGCAGGACGAGCTCGTCGATCTCCGTGCCCCGCGCGTGGGCGAAGCCACGGGCCTTCGCCGTCACCCGGAACCCGCATTTGAGCAGCACCCGCAGCGAGCCCTCGTTGTCGGCGGCCGTGCGCGCGTACAGCGGGCGCTCGGGCACCTCCTCCAGCAGCCGGCTGAGGGCCGCCGTGGCGATGCCCCGGCCCCAGTACGCGCGGTCCACCCAGTACGTCACCTCCCGCTCGCCGGGCTCCCCGTACACGGTGGCGCTCCCCACGACGTCCCCGTCGGCCAGGATCGTGCGCGGCACGTCGGAGGAGGTCAGCACACGCTGCCAGTGGGCGTCGAAGGCGGCCCGGTCGGCCGGGTCCGCGGGGGTGAAGGCCGCCATGCGCAGGGCCTCCGGGTCGTTCAGCTGGCGGTAGAAGACCGGCAGGTCGCTGGCGTGCACCGGGCGCAGTTCGACGTCCATGACGTCAGAGCCTACGGGTGGCCAGGGTCAGCCGGTCGCGGGCGTCGAACAGCGCGTCCTTCACCATCTGCTCGTGGGCGGGCGTCAGCCGGGCCACCGGGACCGAGCAGCTGATCGCGTCCCGGGCCGGGGTGCGGTAGGGGATCGCCACGCCGAAGCAGCGCAGCCCCAGCGTGTTCTCCTCGCGGTCGACGGCGAAGCCCTGCTCGCGGACCTGGTGCAGCTCCTCGATGAGCTTCTCCCGGTCGGTGATGGTGTTCTCCGTCAGCGCGGGCAGCGTCTCCGGGAGCATCTTGCGGACCTGTTCGTCGGAGTACGTGCTCAGCAGCGCCTTGCCGAGGGAGGTCGAGTGCGCGGGCAGCCGACGGCCGACCCGGGTGAAGGGCCGCAGGTAGTGCTGGGACTGGCGGGTGGCCAGGTACACCACGTTGGTGCCGTCGAGGCGGGCCAGGTGGATCGTCTCGGTGGTGTCGTCGGAGAGCCGGTCCAGGGTGGGCCGGGCCGCAGCGACCACCTCGTCGCCGTCGATGTACGAGGTGCCGACCAGCAGGGCCCGCACGCCGATGCCGTACCGGGTGCCCGTCGCGTCGGTCTCCACCCAGCCCAGCTCGACCAGGGTGCGCAGCAACATGTAGAGGCTCGACTTGGGGTAGCCGACGGCCTCCTGGACCGCGGCGAGGGAGTGCATACCGGGACGCCCGGCGAAGTACTCCAGCAGTTCGACCGTCCGTACCGCGGACTTGACCTGCGCCCCGCCGCCCGTCTCGCCAGCCGCCATCGCCCTTGACCCCTTTGTTCGACGAGGATCTGCGGATATGGTCTCCGCAGCACGTTCATCATCAGAGACAGCGTTCAGTATATCGAACGAGCCCTGAGGGATGATCCTGCAGATTCCGAAGTGCGGCAATACAGGTGGAGGGACCCGCGGTGGCAGCAGCACCAGTCTGGAGTGTCGACCCCCGAACCGGGAAGCAGCGTGAACAGGTTGCGGTGGAGGCCACAGCCCAGGAGGTGGACACCGCGGTCCGCGCCGCGCACGAGGCCCGCGCCTCCCTCGCCGACCGCGCCGTCCGCGCCGCCTTCCTGCGCACCGCCGCCGACCGGCTCCAGGCCGCCCGGGACCGGCTCGTCGAGGCCGCCGACGCCGAGACCGCGCTCGGCCCGGTCCGGCTCACCGGCGAACTCGCCCGCACCTGCTACCAGCTGAGGGCCTTCGCGGACATCGTCGACGAGGGCGCCTTCCTCGACGTCGTCATCAACCACCCCGACGACACGGCGACCCCGCCCATCCCCGACCTGCGCCGCTACAAGGTGCCGCTCGGCGTCGTCGCCGTCTACTCGGCGTCCAACTTCCCCTTCGCCTTCTCCGTCGCCGGCGGCGACACCGCGAGCGCCCTCGCCGCGGGCTGCCCGGTCGTCGTCAAGGCCCACCCCGACCACCCCGCGCTCTCCGAGCTGGTCGCCCATGTGCTGCGCAACGCCGCCGCCGAGAACGGCCTCCCGGCCGGCGTCGTCGGCCTGGTGCACGGCTTCGAGGCCGGACTCGAACTCATCCGCCACCCGCTGGTTGCCGCCGCCGGTTTCACCGGCTCGGTGCGCGGCGGACGCGCCCTGTTCGACGCGGCGGCCGCCCGCCCCGTCCCGATCCCCTTCCACGGCGAACTGGGCTCGCTGAACCCGGTGCTCGTCACCGAGGCGGCCGCGGCCGAGCGCGGCGAGGCCATCGGCACCGGGCTGGCGGGCTCGATGACGCTGGGCGTCGGGCAGTTCTGCGTGAAGCCGGGCCTCGTCCTGGTGCCGTCCGGCGCGGCCGGCGACGGCCTGGTCAAGTCGCTGACCGACGCCGTCAGCAACTCCGAGGCCGGCGTCCTGCTGGACCACCGGATGCGCGACAACTTCCTCGCCGGGGTGGCCGAGCGCACGGGGCTGCCGGAGGTGGACTCCCCGGTGACGCCGGGCGCGGGCGGCGAGCACACCGTCAGCGCCGGGTTCCTCACGGTCGCCGCGAGCGCGCTGGCCGAGGAGGGCGCCCACGACGTGCTTCTGGAGGAGTGCTTCGGGCCGGTGACGGTGGTCGTCCGCTACGACGACGAGGCCGAGGCCACCGGAGTGCTCTCCCGGCTGCCGGGCAATCTGACGGCCACCGTCCACCTGTCCGCCGAGGAGGCCGCGGGCGAGGGGCGCGGCGCCGACATCCTGGCGGAGCTGACGCCGCTGGCCGGACGCGTCCTCGTCAACGGATGGCCGACCGGTGTCGCCGTCGCCCCGGCCCAGCACCACGGCGGGCCCTACCCGGCGACCACCTCGACCTCCACCTCCGTCGGCGGCACGGCCATCGAGCGCTGGCTGCGGCCCGTCGCGTACCAGGGCGCGCCCGAGGCGCTGCTGCCCCCGGAGCTGCGGGACGACAACCCGCTCGGGCTGCCCCGCCGGTTCAACGGCGCCCTGGAGGTCTGACGGAGCCGGGGCGGACGTACCGCCCCGGCGCCTGGAAGAATCCCGTCATGGACCTGGAGATACCCGAACTGCCCTTCCCGCTGCGCACCTACGGCCCGGACGGCCACTGGGCCTACGAGGACGGCATCCTCTCCGGCTGGGCCGGCCCGCGGCAGGACCGCTTCGTGCCGCCCACCGGGGAGGCCCTGGACGCCGCGTCCGACGCGCCGCGGCTGCTGGGCGCGCCCGAGGGTGACTTCCAGCTGATCGCCCGGGTCACCGTCGGGTTCGCCGGCGCCTTCGACGCCGGGGTGCTCTACGTCCATGTGGGCGACCGGGCCTGGGCCAAGCTGTGCCTGGAGTACTCCCCGGACGTCCCCACCGTCTGCACGGTCGTGACGCGCGGCCACTCCGACGACGCCAACTCCTTCACCGTGGAGGGAAGTTCGGTGTGGCTGCGGGTGAGCCGCACCGGCCGCGCCTTCGCCTTCCACGCCTCCCGCGACGGCCGGCGCTGGACCTTCGTCCGCCTCTTCACGCTCGGCGACGAGAAGGAGACCGGCGCCGCCCTGGTCGGTTTCATGACCCAGTCGCCGCTGGGGGAGGGCTGCGTGGTGACGTACGACCACCTCGCCTTCCGGCCCGAGTGGCCCAAGGACCTGCGCGACGGGAGCTGACCGGCGCGCGGGCCGTACGGAACCGGGACGCGCACCGGCCACGTCCCACCAGGCATGATCCATGACCGAGTCCCGGCGGGCCGTGTGATCCGCCCCGCCCTGCCCGCCGAGGTGGACGGCGTCGCCGCCCTGCACGCCCGCGCCCGCGCGACCTACTACCCGGACGGGCTGCCGCAGGACGGCACCGACTGGACCGCGGCCTGGCGTACCGCCGTCGAACGCCCCGACGGGCGGGTGCTGTGCGTCGTCGAACGGGGCCGCCTCATCGGCCTGGCCTCGTTCCGCACCCCCGACGGAGCCCCCGCCGACCTGGTCAAGCTGTACCAGTTCCACGTCGACCCCGAGCACTGGCGCCGGGGTGTCGGCACCGCACTGCACCGGGCCTGCGTCGAGGAGTGGACGGCCGACCGCCGGAGCGCGGCCGTCCTCGACGTGCACGTGGACAACCGGCGCGCCCAGGACTTCTACGCCCGCCAGGGCTGGCGGCCCGACCCGGACAAGCCGCCCGCCGACGGCGACCACCACCGGTGCCTGCGCCTCGCCGTTCCCGCTGCCTGACCCCCGCGGCACGGGGAATGAAACCGGCTGCTTGAACGTTCACCGACCCGGCGGAGGGAGTCTCCGCATCCGAACGAGCCGGAGAGAGCCTCACACCATGCGCGTCGAGATCTGGAGCGACATCGCCTGTCCGTGGTGCTACGTGGGCAAGGCCCGCTTCGAGAAGGCGCTCGCCGCCTTCCCGCATCGCGACCAGGTCGAGGTCGTCCACCGTTCCTTCGAACTGGACCCCGGGCGTGCCAAGGGCGACATCCAGCCCGTGATCAGCATGCTCACCAGGAAGTACGGCATGAGCGCCGACCAGGCGAAGGCCGGCGAGGAGAACCTGGGCGCACAGGCCGCCGCGGAGGGCCTCGCCTACCGCACCGAGGGCCGCGACCACGGCAACACCTTCGACATGCACCGCCTGCTGCACCTCGCCAAGCGGCACGGCCGCCAGGACGAGCTGATCCAGATCCTGTACCGGGCGAACTTCGCCGAGGAGCGGTCCGTCTTCGCCGAGGGCGACGACCGGCTCGTGGAGCTGGCCGTCGAGGCCGGACTCGACGCCGACGAGGTGCGCCGGGTCCTCGCCGATCCGGACGCCTACGCCGACGACGTCCGCGCCGACGAGCGCGAGGCCGCCCAGCTCGGCGCCACCGGGGTCCCCTTCTTCGTGCTCGACCGCGCGTACGGCGTCTCCGGCGCCCAGCCCGCCGAGGTCTTCACGCAGGCGCTCACCCAGGCGTGGGGCGACCGCTCGCCGCTGACGCTCCTCGACACAGGCGACACCGATGACGCTCACGCGTGCGGCCCCGACGGGTGCGCGGTCCCACAGGCCTGACGAAAGCGCAGGTCAACGCCTATACATAAGCGTTGCTTGGATGAACGACGTAAGAAATCGCAATGGACCCGCACGGTCCGCAGGGCTCAGAGTGGGGTCATGGAGACCTTCGAGAGCCTCGTCCGCGCAGAGTTCGCCCCGAAGAACGTCTATCTGAACACCGCCAGCAACGGCCTCCTCCCGGCCCGCACCGTCGCCGCCCTCGACCGGGCCGCGCGGATGCGGGCCGACGGCGTCGCGCTCGGCTCGCTCTACGAGGACGTCGAGGCGGTCCGGGCGTCCTTCGCCCGGCTGGCCGGGGTCCCGGTCGAGAGGGTCGCGCTCGGCGGTTCCGTGGCCGAGTACGGCGCGCTGATCGCCGCCTCCCTGCCCGAGGGCGCCGAAGTCCTCACCGCCGAGGCCGACTTCGCCTCCCTGGTGAACCCCTTCCACATGCGCGGCGACCTCAAGGTGCGCTCCGTCCCGCTGGAGCGCCTCGCCGAGTCCGTCCGCCCGGACACCGCGCTCGTCGCCGTCAGCTCCGCGCAGTCCGCCGACGGGCGGATCGCCGACCTGCCCGCGGTGCGCCGCGCGGCCCGGGCCCACGGCGCCCGCACCTATGTCGACGCCTCCCAGTCGCTGGGCTGGCTGCCGCTGGACGCCGCCGAGGACGACTTCACCGCCGCCATCGCCTTCAAGTGGGTGCTCGGTCCGCACGGCATCGCCTTCTTCGTCGCCCCCGAGGACTTCGGCGGGCTGACGCCGCTGCTCGCCGGCTGGATCGCCGGGGAGGTGCCGTGGGAGAGCTGCTACGGCCCGGTCCAGGAACTCGCCCGCTCCGCCCGGCGGTTCGACATCAGCCCGTCCCTGTTCGGCTTCGCCGGGCTGCGCGCCTCCCTGGACCTGGTCGAGCAGTTGGGTGTGGACGCCATCCAGGCCCACGACCTCGCGCTCGCCGACCGCTTCCGCGCGGGCCTGGCCCGCCTCGGGCACACCCCGGTGCCCGCGCCGGGCTCCGCCATCGTGTCCGTGCCCGGACTCGGCTCCCGGCAGGGCGGCTTGAGCCGCGCCGGCATCGAGGTCTCCGACCGCGCGGGCAACCTGCGCGCCGCCTTCCACCTCTACAACACCCCCGCCGACGTCGACCGGCTGCTGGACGCCCTGTCCGGCTGAGCCCCGCGCACACGGCGACGCGGCCCGCCCCGTACGTCTCGTACGGGGC